>CAYNRK010000004.1:0-114229 GCA_964399675.1 uncultured Gammaproteobacteria bacterium
TGGCAGGGGCTCGTGAGCGGGGTTAGAACCCTAATTACAGAGGACACAATGGCGATTTCGCATTAGTAATTCAAATCATCGTTTTCCAATTATCTGGCTTTTCAAATGTTTTATCAGTCAGTTCGATTTCCATGATTCTATCAAAACGGAATTTGCGCGCAGCATTGCGCAGATGACAAAATCCAACGCCGTAAGGTGAACTTGTAAGCCATGGGTCAACTACACGATTTGTCGTCTCAGTTTTTTGAGATTGATACTTGATTCTTACAGATGCACGCTGTCTAACTCCCGTACGCCAGATTTCTGCAACACGCTCATCATACTCAATCGGTTCATAATTATACCAATCATGATCTTCGCAACCACACTCTTGTTCTAAAAAGAAATACTCCCGATACTGGCCAAGTAAGTCATTTGCAATACAGTCCGCCCGCTGTCTTTGTTTATGTGTGATGCTCATCGCAGAACGCGCCAGAGCTTTTCGTAATTCGACCAGATCAACATCACAATCATCAACCTCGCTTACAATTTCTTGAAGTATAAGCAATGCAATGTGTTCAGTAATGCTGGTCTCGTTCATAGCAGAATCCTATAACCTCCCAAGATAGCATTGCAAACAAACGTCTCAAGCGGTTCATATTCCTGCTTTTGCTGCGCGCGTTGCAAGGCTTTGTAGTAATGTTGTTTCTTTTCTTGCCTGACAACTGCAGGGGCGATGTTTTGCTGCAATAGCATAATGAGCATGATAAGACGGCCAATACGACCATTGCCGTCGGAAAACGGATGGATTTGCTCAAACACTGCATGATTTTTTGAAATGTGAGCGACTGGATCTTTGGTTGGCTTCTTCATATCACCGATAAGCTGCTTCATTTTTGCAGGAACACTCAAAGGATTTGCTGTAGGTACATTTGCGCCAACAATGCGTATAGCGTGATTGCGATACCGTCCAGCATCATCACGAATACCATTCATAAGCATGCTGTGTAACTTGAGTATAAGTTTTTCATCAACAGACTTCTTGTCTTTTATAACCTGAAAAGCAAACTCAATTGCTACCTGATGATTTTTTACTTCCAACTGCTCAGTCATTTTTTTGTTTGACAGAGCCATGTCTTCAAACAACAAAGCGGCAGTCTCAGGCTCTGTAAGCGTACTTCCTTCGATTCGGTTTGTGTGATAGGTAAACGAAAGAACTAACTGATCGTGAATGTCTGGGCGGGAGAAGATAATGTCGATCAATTTTCCCTTGTTCTTGCTCTTTTTTAAAATAATCTTTTTTTTTGTACTTAGCACGTCATCCTTTAGGTTGGTGATGCCGGTCAACTTTAAAAACAAAGCATCAATGCGTTCCAGTGCACCTTTGTGTGGTTTTGACTTTCCGTGGATCCAGCTATTTACGGTTGCAAACGAAACATGCAGTTCTTGAGCCAGAGTTTGCTGTGTCCATCCTGAAAGGGTAAGAATGACAGATAGTTTTTCTTGTATATTCATACATTCAAAGTATAGTAAACTTTATAAAGTTTGTAAAATATGAAAGTAGTATAAAGTTTTGTCGTGCTAACACACTGTAAAGGGGTCGGATTACGGATTTTTTATACAATCAAAAAACTCCGAGCTTGTGCTCGGAGTTTTTTGGCAGGGGCGTAGGGATTCGAACCCTAACGACGAGTTTTGGAGACTCGCATGCTAGCCATTAACATCACGCCCCTATGAATCGATATTATACAGAAATCTGCCTTTTTGAAAAGCCCCACAGGGCATTTTTGTTGATTGGGTTGTTATTTTTTATGTTGATAACATTATTGACAAGTAGGCTGTTTCGTTCGTCAACACCTCATAATACTGTTGTGTATAATTACCTATTGACAAAAGTAAAAAAATAGCTATATTATTTACATAAAGTCTCCTGCGCCTGCCCTTTGGGGGAGTGTGTAGGATCTTTTTATTTTATGGTACATTTTTCAAATCATTGTTTTTATGAACGTGCAGATTTTTATTGACGGTGGCAATTTTCATCATCTCGCTTTAAAGTCTTTGGGGATTAAAGAAATTAATTTTGATTTTGACGCATTTGCTTTATTTTTAGCTGATGGTCGGAAAATTTCAAACATGGGTAAGCGTTATTATATTGGAACGGTTCGTGAAAAAGAAGGAGATGAACGAAGTAAGCGTGCAATGGCACGGCAGGTACAGTTATTCAACGAACTTAAAAAGACTGTGTGGCAAATCAAAACTAGTAAACTACGTGAACGAAATGAAAGAATTATCATAGATAGTCGAGTTGCTAATCACAAAAAAATTTTGAAATGCGGCATCAATGAAATTACCTATAAAACATTTCGAGAAAAAGGCATTGATGTAAAAATTGCCACTGATTTAGTGGCCGGGGCTTTGGACGATAAGTATGACTCTGCAATTATTGTAAGTTCAGATACGGATTTGGTACCAATGATAGACTGGATACGATTTCGTTTAAAAAAGAAAATTGAGTATATTGGTTTTTCCATTGCCGATAAAACAGGTAACAGTGATGATATTCGGCCGACACATGCCCTTGTAAGTCGTGGTGACATTCAACGAGTTTTGATTGAAAGTGATGTAAAAAAATTTCAAAAATCAAAAACGGCTGTTTTATAATGCAGAAGCCCACCCCAACACCCTCACTGCAACGCGTGGGAAGACATACATATCTTGTTGCAACTTCCCCAATCAAAAGTTTCAAACTCATCCGCCAGCCCCTGCCAAGAAACCCCGAGTCCAAGCTCGGTATTTTATGATAGGCTATATTATATGAGCAAAACATCAAGACATAAAAAACTTCAAAAGCATGCCCAAGGTAAAGCGGGGGCGGGATGGAACAAACATGTAAGCCCCCAACAGCGGTTACGAGCTAATAAAGTAATGCGCCGGTTTTTAAAGCGTGAGAATACCTTGGATGAATAAGTGCTAGGCGTTTGAATAATAACTATATGAAATCCGGGCTAAACAAGCGACTTGGTCTGCGAAAAATCATCGAGAGACTTTGTGCAAAGTGGATGAGAAAAAAAGGAGCTCTCAAACCTCGTAATGAAGCAGAAACGCAAGTCAAGCGTGCGCAAGGATTTACAGGGGTTACATACAATCACCCAGAATTCAAAAAACTCCTTCAGTGGGGAAAAAAGTCAGAGCAAGAGCAAGGAAGAATCTTCAACGAAATTCTTGTTGGTGCCATGATTATGTCGGATGAGTGTCTGATGGACATCCTTCCCAAAATTCCTGGTTATAAAAGAAGCTTCTGGCGGGAGGTGCTTGAGGAGCTTGTTCCTGCCTTTCTTGAATCGTTCAGACAACTCGGTGCAGGTGAAACAAACGTAAAGATGTGGGGCAGACTGCTTGAGATACGCAAAGATGAATTTCATGAGCGGGAAAAGGAAGCAACGGAAATCCTCTTAGATGATTTTAAAAACACTTCAAGCGGACAGATGGAAACGAAGATTCGTGTCATTACAATTGCTGGGATGGTATCAATGCATATTGAAAAGGGAAAATCAACAAAAAGGACGAAAGAACTCGTTGAGGCACTCCAACATGGGTATGCTATGTTAAGCAACGAGTGCATAGAATCGATCGCGTGGTAAAGTAATTAAAAGCCTAACAGATCGGGGGGTTCACACCCGATTTTCTAATTCAGGTATATATTTAATGTTTTTTGAAAAAAATCGTCATTTTCATGTTGATAACATTATTGACAAGCAGACCCCCTTTGCTAAGGTAAAGGCAGTAAATCGTAAAAATAAAAAATATGGGATGGTTAAGTAGCTTATTTGGTGGTGGCAAAGATCCATCAGCTGACTCAGATGACCAAGCTCCGGTTACACCTGATGTTTCAGCACCTGAAGAGGTTGTGCAAGAACCAGCAGAAGCAGAGGCAGAACCAGCTCCTGAAGAACCAAGTTCAGAAGAGCAAGTAGCTTAAGGAAAAAGAAAAACCCTGTTCATTGAACAGGGTTTTTTGATCTCTTTTTATTTACTTAGCAATTTTCTCGTCTCTTTTTTGTAAGCCTCAACAGCAGGCTGATCAAACGCGTTAACATTCATAAGTTTTGCAAGATACATTATTTCAATCATGCGAAATTGTAAAAAGTAACCAAGTTCTTTTTCCCGAACGTTTCTAAGTTCGATTGTTAAAAACGGTAAACCTTCTTTTTTATATGATTTTTGCACTCCATCAATTATTGCATGCATGATCTGGCACATTGTTTTTCCTTGAATATTGTCAACCAGATTCGGAAAGGTGAGCATTTTGGGTATGGTAAAAACAGGATCTCGGTTTGCATAAATTATATTTGTAAACTTGTCGCGCGGACCTCCATAAAAAAGTTGTGCCATTGAATGTAGGTCATTTGTACCAATTGATACAATTGGTGTTATTCCTGCGTTCACAACATTTCCATCCAGATCATTTTTTTTACCCAGGCTTTCTCCCAAAAGTTGACAATACCATTTTCCAATAGTTTCCATTCTTGATTTAAAAATAAAACTATTATGAATAGATATTCCGTTTTTATAATGTAAATACGTTAAAGCAGCAGAAACGAGCGAACGATTCTTTTCAAGATTTTTTGAAACCCCATCCTTAATTGCGCGTCTTGCACCTTTAAGAAGTTCTGATGTGTTTATTTTTGCAAGCTCAAGAGGGAGAAGACCAACAGAAGAAAAGACCGAATATCGACCCAGAACTTTTTCAGGTATTGATACACGAGCAATATTTTTTCTCTCAGCAGCTTTCCAAAAATTTGATTTTTGGCTTGTTACAACAACAATCCTTTTTGACACATCACCAAACCATGGTGTTAGCTCATCCTTTAGAGCTTCGGTGTTTACAATTGTTTCGGTTGTCCCGCCAGACTTGCTAATTGAGACAATGAGAAAATCTTCTTTGCTGGCAAGGTGTTTTAGTTTACTAACAACTGATACGATTTTTTCGTTTGATAGTGTGTCTAAAAAAAGAAGCTTTGGAAGCCTGTCAACAAGTAGATTAAAGGAACCTGCGACTGTTTGATAAAGAGCCATTGTTCCAAGATTAGAACCACCAATACCGATTACAACAACATATTGTAGAGTTGAGGACTTTTTTTCTTTTAACATTGCTTGCACTTCTTTTGAAATAGAATCATCAAAAGGCAAATGAAGCGATGATTCAGGTTCATCGTATGTTGCTTGTTTTGAGACGGTTTCCAGGTGTTCGCGATAGTCCTCAAGTCCTGAGGATATTTCTTTGATTTCATTTTTTGTGAAACCCGCGATGTCTTTGTAGTTAAGTTTCATGCTTAATTATTTTACCATATAAACAGAAAACTCCCTTGCCTGAGACGGCTTGGGAGTAGTGAGTCCGAACGTGTTCGGGCTAGTCCACGGTGAAGGTTGCTTCCTTGAGCACCCTGTTGTCCACCATGATCCAGAGACCCCATCTTCCGCGTCTGGAGAGAACCTGGTGATCCACGCCTTGCCACAACGGGGTTGTGGTGTCAATGGTGAATTCCTCTGTGCCCACAAGCGTGTGTGAGTCACGATGAAACCACGAGAGAGTGACAGTCAGCGGTGTTTCCACATTGTGTGGCATTCTCAGGGTGAACCACACAGAAAGCACTTGGTGCTGTTTGGCTGGTACGCCCCAGGCGATTGCGTCCATTGGGTGGCCTTCTACCAAGCGGGATGCGCGTTGTAGGTGGCCTACTGAGATCTTTCGAACACGCCGCCATTCTTCCAGCCTTGCCCGCTCTTCCTCGTATTGCATTAGCTTTTGGACACGCTGGGAAGTCAGCCCGTCCACCCATACCTGCTCTGCTTGTGACAGCCCGGCTTCTTGCGCATGCGCCTTGCCAAACGTCAGGGTCAAGACCCAGATCGTTAGGATTGCTGCAAGCGCGCAAACGAGGATTAGCCTGATCGTTGTCACCGCCCAGTAACGAACCTTGTCCATTTTTTTGTCCCTGTCTTGTTTTTGCGGACATTAGATATTCGCATTATTTGACAATTATGTCAAGGAATTTGTTATTCGTTTTTTTGATTGTGGATAATCATTTTAATGCTTGGTTTAGAAATGCTAAAATGGAATTAATTAAATCTCTAAATAATTTTTTATGAACAAAGGTGCAAAGTGTGGCCTTCATTGTGTTGCATGGTGGCTACTTTGGGTCGGTGGTATTAATTGGGGTCTTATCGGACTTTTCGATTGGAATCTTATTGACACCATTTTTGGCTCATGGCCATGGCTAGTTAAGCTCCTGTACATCTTGATAGGTCTTTCAGCTCTTCTTCTTCTTGCAGACAAGAAGTGTAGCAAATGCAAAAAATAGGTATTTTAAAAACAACCGCCAATAAAGGCGGTTGTTTTGTTTTAGGAAAATTTGATACTATCTTTTGGTAGAATGATCGTAATGATCAACAACTTGCAGATTGGCTAAGATCAAATGTATAATACTTTTGAAATATGAAGGTGATCCTCATCCAAGACGTTAAGTCTTTAGGAAAAGAGGGGGACGTTGTTGAGGTGTCAGATGGACACGCTCGAAATTTTTTGTTTCCGCAGAACATGGCGATTCAAGCCACTGCAGCTGCGCTTCAGAAAGCAAAACGAAAAGAAGAAACTCAAGCCAAACAAACAAACAAGGAAATGTCAGCGGCAGGGGAGAAGTCGCAAAAGCTTGATGGATACGAAATTATCTTAAAAGAAAAGGCAAGCGAGGCTGGTGTTTTTTATGCCGCTGTTGGTGCAAAGCAAATTGCAAGCGCGCTTAGCAAGGCTGGATTCAAAGTGAAAGAAAAAAACATTGCACTTGAGCATCCGTTTAAGGAGCCAGGGGAGTATACTGTTATGATCAGTTTTGAGCACGGGTTTGAGGCTGAAATAAGAGTTATGGTTGAGGCGGGTTAAATATTGATTACTAATTAATTATATTGTCTGAGCCTGTCGAAGACATTGACCCTTCGACAAGCTCAGGGAGTAATACTTATATTATGGTTCATAATTATATCTTTGTTGTTGGCGGTGTAATGTCAGGAGTTGGAAAAGGAACCGTTACTGCTTCACTTGGCCGGGTTCTTATGGGAAAAGGATTTAAAGTCACTGCCATAAAAGTCGACCCATATATCAATGTTGATGCTGGAACAATGAATCCGGTTGAACACGGAGAAGTTTTTGTGACCGTTGATGGCGACGAAACAGATCAAGACCTCGGTAATTACGAGCGTTTTTTAGATACAAATATTTTATCAGTGAACTACATGACAACAGGTCGTGTATATCAAACCGTTATTCAGCGCGAACGAAATCTTGAGTATGAGGGGCGTTGTGTTGAGGTTGTGCCGGATGTTCCAAATGAGATTATAAGACGAATTGAAGTCGCTGCTGAAAAGGCTGAGGCTGATTTTGCATTGATTGAGGTTGGCGGAACAGTTGGTGAATATCAAAATGTTTTGTTTTTGGAAGCCGCAAGAATCATGCGGCAAAAACATCCAGATCGGGTTAAAAATATTCTTGTAAGTTACATGCCGGTTCCGCCTTCTATTGGTGAAATGAAAACAAAGCCAACACAATACGCAATCCGCACAATGATGAGTGCTGGACTCATGCCACATTTTGTTGTTGCTCGTTCTGAGCAGCAGATTGATGAGCCTCGTCGAAGAAAACTTTCATTTACTTGTGGCATAAATGAAAATTACGTTATTGGTTCGCCAAACGTTGATAGCATTTACAAGGTTCCTGTTTTATATGAAGAGCAAAAGTTTGGCGAAAGTGTTCTTGAGTCACTTGGTTTGAAATCAAAAAAGGAAGACGGTTTGAAAGAATGGAGGGAAATGGTAAACAAAATCGATAACACCAAAGGAGAAGTTAAGATTGGATTGATTGGAAAGTATTTTAGCACCGGAGATTTTACTTTATCAGACGCATATATTTCGGTTATTGAAGCGCTAAAGCATGCTTGTTGGTCACATGGAAGAGCACCAAAATTTGAATGGTTAAACTCAGAAGAGTATGAGAAGGATCCTGCGAAAATAAAAGAATTGGATGATTTGGATGGGATTGTAATTCCTGGCGGATTTGGTTCACGAGGAATTGAAGGGAAAATTATGGCAGTTCAACATTGTCGTGAAAATAAAATTCCATATTTGGGATTGTGTTACGGAATGCAGTGTGCTGCTATTGAGTATGCTAGAAACATTTTGGGACATAAGGATGCTCACACAACAGAGATTGATGAAAACACAAAGTATCCAGTTATTCACTTGCTGCCAGGACAAGATGAAAATGTAAAAGATTCCAGTTATGGAGGAACACTTCGGTTAGGGGCATTTGATTGCAAACTAAAGGACGATACGTTTTCTAAAAATGCTTACAATCAAGATTTGATCAGTGAGCGTCACAGACATCGTTATGAATTTAATAATGAATATAGAGATGAGTTAGAAAAAGCAGGGCTTGTGATTGCTGGGGTGAATCCAGAGAAGGATTTGGTTGAGATTATAGAAATTAAGGATCATCCGTTTTTTGTTGGCGTGCAATTTCATCCAGAATTTCAATCACGACCATTAACTCCTCATCCATTGTTTAAGGCATTTATTGAAGCAGCTAAAAAGTGACACGCCTGCGTGTCATCCCGACCGAGCGATAGCGAGCGGAGGGATCTCGAATGATCCATGCGAGATCTCTCGGCAAGCTCGAGATGACACAGAGATTAGCCAAAAAATAGCAAGCCGCGGTTGACAAAACCGCGGTTTTGTGTTATCTTTGCGTGTACTGTTCTTCAACATCAGAAGGGTTCACACCCAAGGGAGTCCCATGACAGGGATCGTAGAACTTGGCCTTCTCTTGTTCGGTTCGGTGGGTCTGGTGGTCTTGTGCCATTGGATTCTCCGGAACGGATGGAGATTGGCTTGGAAGGGTGTGGCCTTTGTTGTTGCGGCATTCCTGCTGCGGGCGTTCTGGAAAATGCCTCTCAACGGAAGTTGGGGGCATGACCACGGTCCACTTCTGGACGCGTTCGCCATCGCAGGAATTCTCGTGATAGCAGTCTACATCGTTCGACACCGACGCTTCCGTCGGGATTGGCGCCCGCGTGCGATTGCAGCCGTTGTGGCACTGCTGCTCGTGGCCCTGATCGGGGTACGTATCAGCGCCCGGGGAACGGTAATGCCCACCGCTACTCCCTCGCCGCCGACTGCTCGTGCTGCACCGCCTTCGCCGGCTCCTAGCCCGACACCACCCCCTCGTGCCTCTGCTCCACCGCCTCCCAGCGCTTCACGTCGCCCGGCGCCTTTAACGACTGGCCCCGGACAGAAGCCGCCTTGCGACGACCTGAGCGAGTACGCTCGCCGACGCTGGGGTTGCCCACCCTAAGAGGCACAGCCCCCCTACCTCCTGACCGGTCTTTAGCACCTCCATTCTGGAGCTCTGCTAAAGGCCGGTCGCTTTCTTTTTAAATTTTTTTTGAACTCTCATCATTGACAAAAAGGGTAGAAAATGATAACTTCAAATTACATATAAAACTCCCTTCCGATTAACAAAACGGACGGGATTTTTGTTTTCATGAAAAGCAATCGATATCAGTAGATAATTTTATCAGATATCAAATAGCAAAGATAAGACGATCGTCTCATTATTCGTCGGAGAGTATGTCTAAACAATTACCAAAAACTCGTTTTCATCTTCAAAAATTGACACAGAGAATAAATCGACTCGAAAAAGCAACTCCTTATTCAAAGCCATATAGAGGAACCGGTGTTAGAGCCATGGCTGCGGAAGTTGAGGGGCGTCGGAGAATTAATAGGAGAATAGATGAATTAAAAATAGAAAGAAGGCTTGTTGAAATTGGTTTGATAGAGATTTTAGAACGAGGAGAAGAGATTTCTTTTGCATTGACTAAAAAAGGTTGTATTCAAGCATTAAAAGATAGAATTTTGTTGCAAGAGAATTATTCGTTCGATAATGAAAAGTGCATTATAGTTTTCGATTTTCCAGAAGATATACGTCAAGCACGTAATACATTCCGGAGATTTTTAAAGGATGTTGGGTTTATACAGGTTCAACTAAGTGTTTGGATGAGTGAGAAATATATTGAAAAGGAAATGAAGCAATTGATTCAGGAATTAGAAATAACTGATTGGGTTAAGGTTTTGGTTGGGAAAGAAGTTTAGTTCACTTATGCGACGATCGTCGCATAAGTCGATTATTTATTGAATTAGACATTTTATCTCACGACCGGTTTCAGGATCCCAGAACAGGGAATCTGGAGCCGGTTTTCAGTTTTGTAAAAACTTTAAAAATTGTTGTCGAAAATTAAGACAGATTGTCTTGTCGATATTTTGGACAGATGGTGTAGTGCAAGTACAGCCAACGGAGGTGTGTATGTCAGGTCACTCTCGGAACTCAGCACAGTGGTTGGCCACAGCTACATCAGGCCTTTCTCTTGTCAGGGCTGGAAAGCCCGTGGTTCTCAACGCTCTTGCATTGGACTGCTCTGGCTCAATGCAGGCCCATGGGGATGCTCCAAGAGAGGCAGTCAACGAGAACATGGTGGTGTTGGGTGCAGTGCCTCACGCAGATCACATGGTTTGTATGGTGGGCTTTGCAAGTACTCCACGCGTTCTCATGCCGATCAGGTCGTGCAAAGACGCGGTTCTGGAAACGTACAACGCTGGTGGAAGCACTGCGCTGTACCTGACAGTAGGGGATTTGCTCGAGCATTGTCTGCATGTTCTGGAACAGGTTCCTGCACACATGCTCGACAGGTTCATGATCCAGGTGGGAGTCTTCTCAGACGGCATGAACTGGCCTAATGCGGCTGAGACACCTGCACAGCACGCAAGAGTGCGACGCCTGGCCGCTCGTGCGCTCGAGTCTTCCAACATCGATCTGCTCACGTTCGGGATCGGAATCAGTGGCGAGCGTCTCGCTGAGCTCCTGGGATTTCCAGTCGACGATCAGCATGTGCAAACGGTCGCAGCCACTCGGGCCGGGATCAGGGACGCGGCAGATGTCCACACGACCAGGTCCAGCATTCATTTCTCTCGAGCAGATCTGGATGTTGAACATCGGCGCCGAGCCGCTGCCACCCCCACGCCTCCTCCCTCATCGTAAGGTCAGCCTGCCTGCGATACCTTTCTGCCGCGGACTTAACACCCGCGGCGTTTCTTTATTTTAGGATTGACAAAAACGATAATTTCATTTATCCTTTATCCTCCCATTGCAACAGGAGTTGTGGAATGGACACCTTCCTGCAGATTTGGGGCGGTGTCTTTTACCTCCTCAACAAGTTCTTTTTCTCGCGTGCTGAAAGAACGCGCGGGGATCTGAAAAGACAATGGCGTATCAGAGCTTGGGCCGTGTATCTCGTCGGCCTTCCGGCCATTCTGGTATTCTACGGCCTTCAATCCAACTGGATGGTCGTGTTCGTGGAAGCTGGGGGAGGACCTGGAATGCTTTTTGGTCTGATCGCAGCACGTCGTGGATTGGATCATGCGTCCAAGTTTTGGGAGCGATTCGCAATCGGTGCAGCCGTTGTTGGGATCGCAGTCAGCCTGATTCACATCGGCTGGTTCACTCGCATTACCCAAGTCTTTGAACTTGGTTTGGCCGCGGGGTTTCTCTGCGGCACAATACTGGTTGCAAAGCAAAAGGGAATCGGTTATCTTTTCTACATGCTCATGATTGGGTCAAACCTGTTCCTGTTGTCACATCAGGATGGAATGATCCTGTTCGGTCAGCAGATCCTTTCAATGGGGTTCATGATCGACGCCTACTTCAACTTCAAGCGCAAGCAGCGCACAGCTTTACAGGAGACACCATGCCTTTGATCGTTGTTCACAACTGGCCAGGGGTCAATGATCCCTCAACCGGCGCTCCGGATCTCAATGTCGAACGTCCCCGCAAGGACCGTCTCGCAGGTCATCTACGCGCAGCGTGCGTTTCCGCCAAGGTGCCTGGAATCAGCGGAAAAGAGCTGGTCACCGTTACCTTCGGTGGTCGGCAGGTTATCGCAAGCGACAAGACTCTGGTCATTCTGGTAGAGATTCTCTTCCATGACCAGGAGCGCACACTCGAGGTTCGAAGGCGTCTGGCTCAGGTGTTGGGCGAGGCGGCCATGAACATACTTCTCGATGGCTGGACTGTCGAGGTCGCGGTCAAGCGCTTCGATCCGGGCACGGACGGTTTCTGGACCAGCGCGCAAGACGACTAGACTCAGGTTCACCGCCTGGGTTTTTCAATTAACTATTGACAGATTTCGTTAAAATCGATACACTTCTGGCGCATTTAATTCTGACTTATGTCATCTCGACTAAGGCCGAAGGCCGCACGGAGAGATCTCGAATTCGAGATTTCTCGGCTCGCTTCGCTCGCTCGAAATGACAGAATAATATGGCACATAAAAAAGCTGGTGGTTCCACTAGTCTTGGCCGAGATTCTCAAGGACAACGTCTTGGAGTAAAAATCGGTGATGGCCAGGCCACTAAAGCCGGACAAATTATTGTCAGGCAGCGTGGAACAAAAATCCACCCAGGACTCAATGTACGAAAAGGCAAGGATGACACCTTGTATGCAGGACTCAGCGGTATTGTGAAATTCACAAAAAAATTAATGCCGAATTTTCACGGAACACTGAAGAAGCGAACTTTTGCAAACATTGAACCAGAAAAATAACCAATAACACTGTGAGATTTGTCACGGTGTTTTTGGTTGAAAAAAAGTCTATTTTTGGCTAAACTACTATAAACTTACCTTGCATGAAATCCTACAAGTTTGCGTTTCGACAATCAGTCAAGACATTCAAAGAAATGAGTAAGAAATCAAAGATGTTTAGACGGACAACGTTACTGTCTGTTCTTCTTCTTGCGCTCGCATTTGCACTTCCTATTTGGCGAGTTATCCCTCTTGTTTCTGAGCAGCCATTCCTGCCACTTCATTACAATATTTATTTTGGTATTGATCGGTTTGGACCTTGGTATTACATTTTCATTCCCGCGATTCTGGGACTTGTTATTCTTCTCATTAATATTTTGTTTGAAATTCATTTTTATAAACGGGAAAAAATTCTCACGCAAATGTTTTTTGTTTTAACTGTCATTACTGAGCTAACATTACTTGCAGCAACATTTTTCTCTGTTCTAGCCATTATCTAATATGACTTTGGAATCATTTGAAATTGTTCGTGTCCTGCTTCTTAGTACAGTGGCGTTTGTGGTTGCTTTTTTTTGGGCGCCTTTGCTTCTTAGAACACTTAGGTATTACAAAGTTGGAAAGTCAATTCGATCAGAAGCAACAGCTCCAATTTTTGCCAAACTTCATGCAAAAAAGCGCGGCACTCCAACCATGGGAGGTATATTGATTTGGGGAACGGTTTTTGTGCTTGCAATTGTGCTTTCGCAAATAGCGCCATTTTTTCAAGACGGGTCATTGTTGTCACGTCTTGATTTTTTATCCCGAGGAGAAACTTTGTTGCCACTTGGGGCATTGGTTGCGTCAGCTGTTGTTGGGTTTGTAGATGATTATTTTGATGTAAAAGGTTTTGGAGCAAAAGGTGGAGGTTTACGAATGCGCCACAGACTTCTTATTTACACATTGATTGCAATAGTTGGAGCCTGGTGGTTTCGAGTAAAACTTGACTGGGATCTTTTGCATGTTCCATTTTTTGGTGATTTTAATATTGGACTTTGGTATGTTCCGTTTTTTATTTTTGTAATTGTGGCAACAGCGTTTTCTGTAAATGAATCAGATGGACTTGATGGTTTAGCCGGCGGCACGCTTATGACAGCGTTTGGTGCATTTGCGCTTATTGCTTTTGCACAAGGGAAATATGATTTGGCTGTGTTTTGTAGTGTAATTCTTGGTGCGCTTTTGGCCTTCTTGTGGTTTAACATTAATCCAGCTTCATTTTTTATGGGTGATACCGGATCAATGTCGCTTGGTGTAACGCTTGGAATTGTAGCCATGCTAACGAACTCTGCTTTATTATTGCCAATTATTGGATTTGTTTTTGTGCTTGAGTCTCTTTCTGTGATTGCTCAAATCTTTTCCAGAAAAGTTTTTAAGAAAAAGTTTTTAAAATCCGCACCATTTCATCACCATTTGGAAGCTATTGGTTGGCCAGAGCCTCAGATTGTGATGAGGCTTTGGGTTGTTTCTATTATTTTTGCATCCATTGGTGTTGCCCTTGCTTTACTTGATGCACTCTTATAATCATGCGTGGTTCAATCGGTTCAATCGATTATGTTTATTTGGGAATTATCATGGCGATAATTCTGTTTGGGTTTATCATGCTTTTGTCAGCTTCTTCACCAATTGGATACGATTCATTTGGCGACAGCTATTATTTCATCAAGCACCAAGTTATTTTCGGATTTATTCCAGGCCTTGCGGCATTGCTTGTGTTTAGTCGGGTTCCATATACTTTTTGGAAAAAGCATGCCTGGAACTTGTTGATTATTTCAATTGTTTTACTTGTTCTTGTTTTTATTCCAGGATTATCCGCGGGAATTGGAACAGCACATAGTTGGATTTCAATTGGGGGAGTTTTTTCACTTCAGCCATCTGAGATTGTGAAATTAACTTTTTTGTTTTATTTGGCTGCGTGGTTGGGGCAACGCGGACGACATTCCGTAAGTAATGTGCAGGCAGGGTTTGTGCCATTTGTGTCTGTGCTTGGAACAATCATGATCCTCATGGTTTTGCAACCGGACATTGGAACAATGTTTATTATTGCTGCAATGTCGCTTGTTGTTTATTTTGTTGCCGGAGCGCCAATCACTTATATCATTGGTTTGGTTCTTGCCGGAGCAGCAGGCCTTGCAGCGCTTATTGGTTTTGCACCTTATCGCGCAGCACGGTTTACAACTTTTTTGCATCCTGAACTTGATCCGCAGGGAATTGGCTATCACATTAACCAAGCGCTTTTAGCAATTGGATCAGGTGGAATATTTGGTTTGGGTTATGGTCACTCGCGACAAAAGTTTCAATATCTTCCAGAGGTTGCCGGAGATTCGATTTTTGCTATTATCGCTGAAGAAATGGGGTTGATTTTTTCTTTTTTGACAATTGGTCTGTTTTTGCTATTTTTGTGGAGAACTGTTGAGATTGCAAAGCAAGCGCCTGATAAGTTTGCAAAGTATGTGGTTGTCGGAGTTGGTGCATGGATTGCGATTCAAGCTTTTGTTAACATTGGATCAATGGTTGCATTAATGCCAATTACCGGCGTGCCTCTTCCGTTTATAAGTTATGGCGGAACCTCACTCGCGGTTTCAATGGCAGCGGTTGGAGTGGTGTTAAATATATCGAAGTCATCAAAATAAATTTCGTATGCGTCTTTGCGAGGAAGGAGGCGTTAGCCGACTGACGAAGTCGAGCTGAGCTCGACGAAGCAATCTCCATGTTATTATGTCATCCCGACCGAGCGAAGCGAGCGGAGGGATCTCGAATATGCGAGATCTCTCCGTGCGCTCGCTTTGCTCGCTTAGTCGAGATGACAAAGCATGACCACACGGAGATTGCTTCGTCGGCCTAGCGGCCTCCTCGCAACGACGCAGTGCTATTATGAAAATACTATTCACAGGCGGAGGAACGCTTGGGCCTGTCACACCTCTTTTGGCAGTGATGGAAGCTTTTAAGAAACAAGACAAGTCTGTTGATTTTGTTTGGGTTGGAACAAAACATGGTCCTGAACAACGGTTGATTAAAAAGTTAAACGTTCGATTTTATTCATTACCAAAAGCGCGACTGCCTCGCCACTTTTCTCTTGAATGGCTTTTATTGCCAATAACTTTTTTGTCTGCATTTTTGGCAGCTATTCATATCTTGCATCAAGAAAAACCAAACGTAGTTGGATCTGCCGGTGGTTATACTGCAGTGCCGATTATTTATGCAGCAAAGTTTTTAAAGATTCCGGTTTGGATTCATCAGCAAGATGTTCGTTTGCTTCTTACAAATAAGATTACGGCTTCCAAAGCAAAATTTATTACAGTTGCCTGGGAAGCATCAAAGAAAGATTTTTCTAGTCTGACAACCCAAGTGATTGGAAACCCTGTTAGGCAAAGTGTTATTGATGGTTTAAAAAAGAACGCGCAAGATCAATTTGAATTAAACAAAAACAAACCAACTGTTCTTGTGATGGGAGGAGGGTCCGGTGCGAAATGGTTGAATCAACAAATGGCAGAAATTGGCAAAAAGCTTGCCGGGAGCGCAAACGTTATTCATCTGACCGGTCGTGGGAAAATGATTGCAAGGCTCGAGGAGCTGCACGATGATTATCATGCTGTTGAATTTTTATCAGAAGGAATGGCTGATGTGCTGAATGCTGCAGATGTGATCGTTTCTCGTGCTGGCATGGGTGCGATTACTGAGTGCAGTGCTCTTTCAAAGGCTTGTGTTTTTGTGCCGCTTGTTGAATCGCATCAGGAGGATAATGCAAAAGCTTTGGGTGAGTCAGTGGTTGTTCTTGAACAAAAGAGCACAACAACATCTGTGTTGTTGAAGAGTGTTTTGGAATTGGTTGGTGATGAGAAAAAAAGAAAAGCACTTGGGAGTGCTCTTCATAATCGTTTGAGAACTGATTGTGTATCTGAGATTGTGCAAGTTTTGAAAACGATTGCAAAATAATACGCACCCAATGGGTGCGAATCATTTTTACTTTTCTGCTTATTCTGCTGGAACTGCTGGAGTTTCCTCAGCTGGTGCTTCGGCCGGTGCCTCAGCAGGAGCTTCGGCTGGTGCTTCGACTGGAGTTTCGACCGCTGCTTCAGGAGCAGCAGCTTCACCACCAGCACAACCAGGGCACTTGCTTTCCTCGTTGAGGTCTGCAGATGCACTGCAAGAAGTACATGTACCTTCCATAATAATGTTGTTAACTAATTAACGGAAATAGTATACACATACGGTTTGATTCTTGCAATAGTTTCAAGAATTTGGTATATTCATCGCCGCGATCTTGTCAAATCAATTTATATTCCCAGTTTATGCGCCGGTAGCTCAGTGGTAGAGCAGAGGCCTTTTAAGCCTAAGGTCGTGGGTTCGATCCCCACCCGGCGTACCACAAAAACACTCCAGCTTGCCTGGAGTGTTTTTGTTTTAAGTTATGATAAACTCTACCTTGTATGAAAATCATAACAACAACTTATAACGGCCCAGATCTGGATGGATATGGGTGTGCTGTTGCGTACGCGGAATTATTGCGCTCGCAGGGCAAGGATGCTCAGGCGCATGTGTGGGATGATCCACATATTGAGGTTCAGTGGCTTTTTGAAACTTTTAATTTACCACGTGCTTTGGGTCCGGTTGATGACAAAGATGCACAAACAGTTCTTCTTGATTGCAGTAGCCCTGAGGACATGCCAGGATCGTTTAATCTTGATCAAGTTGTTGAGATAATTGATCACAGAAAAGTTTTTAAAGTAGACGAATTTAAAAATGCAAAAGTTCAGATTGAGCCAGTTGGTGCTGCAGCAACACTTGTGGCCGAGCGGTTTAAAAAGTTAGGAATCAATCCATCAAAAGAAAGCGCCTTATATTTGCTTGGAGGAATTATTTCCAATACACAAAATTTTACTGCTGTAGCAACTGATCGAGATCGTGAAATGGCTAAGTGGCTTAAAGAAATTTCAAACGCACCAGACGATCTTGCAAAACAAATGTTTATTGCAAAGTCAGATTTGTCTGGTGACAGACTTCAGCAAACTCTCAAAAATGATTTTAAAGTCGTTCAAATTCAAAATATAACAGCGGCAATTACACAATTGGAAATTGTCGGAGTGTTGGATCTTGTTGCTCGCCGTCGAGATGAGCTTGAAGATTTTTTATTGGATCTTAAAAAACAACATGATTCTGATTTGACTTTTGTAAACATGAAGGAGTTGGAAACCGGTGAAAGTTATATTTTATGCGCTGATGAAAAGACAAGAGACTTTTTAGCAAACATGCCAGATGTTGACTGGACAGATGGTCTGGGTCATTCAAAAACTTTGACACTTAGAAAACATATTGCCAATTGGATTAAGAAAGAGTTGGACAAGAGTTGAAAGAGCTAATGAATCAGGATTAAACCAATATGATATAAAATTACTTATACCAACCGTGACGATCGTCAGTTATGGTATAAGTAATTATTATCAATTCCGTAGTTTGAAATATGTCAGCTGATAAAAAACAACAAAAGCAAATCTCAAATCTTCTTGGTAAAATCAATAACGAAGTGAACGCGTTGTTTTCAGCAAATTGGTCATATTGCGACAGGCGTCAGTGGATTGATATATCTGACGAAGACAAGGAAAGAATTTATCAATACAGACGACTTCAGTATTTAAAAAGAAAAAAATGGATAAAAATTAAAAAAACTGAAGAGGGATTGCTTTGTTCATTAACTCAAGTAGGAAAGAAAGAATTACAAAGACGAGAAATTATTAAGAAAAAAGAAAAATTACCTGCAGGCCAAAAATGTCTTGTGATGTTTGACATTCCTGAAGATGCACGGTCGGGCAGACACGCACTTCGCCAGTTTCTTAAAAACGCTGACTTTAAAAGAATTCAACTCAGTGTTTGGGAAAGCGATCGTGATATTGGTGAGGAGGTGAAGAAATTTATAAAAAGAGCCGGTGTCAGCAAGTGGGTAATTGTGTTCGTTGGAAAGAAGTTATAAAACTTATACCAACCGTGACGATCGTCAATTATGGTATAAGTATTTTTTTGAAATTTTTTGGAGTGTTTTAGTTCTGTAACAAATTTATTCAGAGATTACAGTATTGATTGTCTTAGATGTTAAAAAATCGTACAATACAATTGATGAACAGAAAATTTTTATGGCATTCGTTGTCTGTTGATGAGACTTTAAAAAAATTAAAGTCATCAATGGACGGACTGACAAAACGCGAAGTGGAGGAACGCCGCGAGCGTTTTGGTTTAAATGAATTACCAAAAGAAAAACCAGTGAAATGGTGGACAGTTCTTTTCGGTCAATTGTCCGGTCCAATGATTGTTATTCTGGCGATTGCTGCTTTTATAAGCGCTGGACTTCACGAGTGGGTTGATACTGGTGTTATTGTTGCTGCAATTGTTGTAAACACTGCCATTGGTTTTTTTCAGGAACTAAAAGCCAGTCGCGCACTTGAACATTTACAAGCTTTGGTTCAACCTCATGCTTTTGTTGTTCGTGATGGTAAAGAAGTATTTTTAACAGCCAAAGAAATTATTCCAGGAGACGTTTTGGTTTTGAAAACCGGAGACAGTATTACCGCAGACGCTCGTCTTATTGAATCAATTGATCTACAAGTAAACGAAGCGTCCCTTACCGGTGAATCAGTACCAATTTCAAAATCACTTGAGCCAAATAACCGCGGAACTGTTCTTGCTGAGCGAACCTGCATGGTTTTTGCCGGAACTGCAATAGTTGGTGGAAGAGGCCGTGCTGTTGTAGCTGCAACCGCAACCGACACAGAGCTTGGGTCAATTGCACAACTTGTTTCAGACACTAAAGAAACAAAAACACCACTGCAACACGAACTTGGTCGTCTGGCGCGATGGATTGCCGGCGCTGTTGTTTTTATAGTTGTAGCTCTTTTTTTTGCAGGGCTGTTTACCGGTCGAGATATAACGGAAATGTTTGAGATTAGCGTTGCGCTTGCAGTGGCCGCTGTTCCTGAAGGATTAATTGTTTCTGTTACGATTATTTTGGCTATTGGAATGCAGAGGATTTTGCGTCGTAAATCTTTAGTACGTCGTCTTGTTGGTGCTGAAACTCTTGGGAGCGTGTCTGTTATTTGCACTGATAAAACAGGAACACTTACAGAGGGAGAAATGCAAGCCACGAAATTTTCGTTTCTTGATAAAGATGTTCAGTTGTCTGAAATGGTTGGTAAAACACTTACAGCTGGACCAAAAAAGATGGTAGAAATTTCTGTTTTGTGTAATGACGCAAGTGTTGCTGAAACAGATGCAGAAGAAATCGAGCTTAGAGGAAGCCCAACTGAACGGGCGCTAATTGACGCAGCGCTTCGAGTAAACACTGATACAAAAAAGTTAATTGCATCACACAAGCGGCTTGCTGAGATTCCGTTTGATTCTGAGTACAAGTTTATGGTTACGCTGAATGAATGGAAAGGAAAAGAGAATCGATTTTTATTAAAGGGCGCGCCGGATATAATTGTTGATTTTTGTGATCAAGTCGAAGTTGCTGGAAAAAAGAAAAAATTGAATTCAACACAAAGGGCTTTGATTGATCAAAAGATAAAGGAGTTAACATCAGGTGGCATTAGATTGATAGCTTGCGCTTACAAGCCTTCAAAACAATCCCAGCCAGGTATTGATAAATCAAAGCTTGGTGGATTTATTTTTGTTGGATTTATTTGTTTACAAGATCCTTTGAGGCCGGATGTTAAGAAAAATATAATGGCAACAAAAAAGGCTGGAGTGCAAACAGTTGTTATTACCGGCGATCATCCGCGCACAGCGCGGGCCATTGCAGAAGAGGCCGGGTTGTATTCGTCTGAAGAAAATGTTGTAACAGGTGCTGAGATAGATTTGTGGTCTGATCAGGAGCTTGAAAAACGTGTTGGTAGGATTTCTGTTTATGCGCGTGTTGAGCCAGCACATAAGATTCGTATTGTTCGCGCTTGGCAGGCTCGGGGCCATGTTGTTGCAATGACAGGCGATGGTGTTAACGATGCGCCAGCACTTAAAGCCGCGGATATTGGTTTGGCTTTGGGTTCAGGAACAGAGGTTGCCAAGCAAGCATCAGATGTTGTGATCATGAACAATAATCTTGGCACAATCTCAGCAGCGATTGAACAAGGGCGTGTGATTTTTGACAACATTAGAAAAGTCACTGTGTATTTAATGTCTGACAGTTTTACAGAAATTATTTTGATTGGTGGATCAATGATGCTTGGACTTCCACTTCCACTTTTGCCAGCGCAAATTTTGTGGATCAATCTTGTTGCGGACAGTTTCCCGGGCGTAGGGCTCACGCTCGAACCCGGTGAAAGAGATACCATGAGTTTTCCTCCTCGGCCAAAGAATGAGCCGGTGTTGAACAAAGAAATGATTTCATTGATTTTTGTCATTGGAATTGTAACGGATGTTTTGTTGTTTGCTTTGTACTTCTGGCTTCTTGGTTCGTTTGATGATTTAAAGCTGGTTCAAACAATGATGTTTGCTGCGGTTGGAATTGATTCTTTGATGTACGTTTTTGCTGTTAAGAGTTTTAGAAAGCCGATTTTCAAGATCAATCCGTTTTCCAATAAATGGCTTATTTTAGGTATTTTGGTTGGTTTTGGGCTGATGTTGCTTGCAATTTTACATCCGTTTTTCCAGGAGATTTTTGAAGTCACATCCCTTGGCTTGTCGCACTGGGGTTTACTGCTTATGATAGGCTTGATAAAACTTATTGGTATTGAAGTTGCAAAGTGGTGGTTTATTCTTAAAAAGAAAAGAGCATAACTCATCTTGCGTCGTTGCGAGGAGCGAAGCGACGAAGCAATCTCCGTGTTATTATGTCATCCCGACCGAGCGAAGCGAGCGGAGGGATCTCGCATATTCGAGATCTCTCCGTGCGCTCGCTTTGCTCGTTTAGTCGAGATGACAAAGCATGACTACACGGAGATTGCTTCGTCAGTCGGCTTCGCCTCCTTCCTCGCAAAGACGCGGGAAATACAAATATGAAAATTAAAAGACCGGCACTGTTTTCACAAATAAAAAAACAATATCAAACGCGTTCGCAAGCGCGGCGAGAAAACATTGGTAAGGCAAATGACGCGCTCAGTAAATCAAAGCGAGCAATTTTTGCTTTGCATCGAAATGATCCTGCTGGTGCAGCAAAGTTGATTAAAGAGGCTGTGCAGTTGTTTGTTGTCTGTGAGAAAAAATTTATAAAGTTTCCAAATTTGATACACGAGGGAGCTTACAGAGCAGCGCTTGAGGAATATGCAGAGGCTCTTTTGTTTGATCAATATTTGAAAAAAGGATCAATTGGAAAAATTGATAAGCGTGCAATGGCTCCGGATATTTATTTGGCCGGACTTTCAGATACAACAGGTGAGATTGTTAGATATGCTATTCGCGAAGTTACGTCCGGGAATTTTGACCAGGTTAAAAAGGCAAAAGCTGCGGTTGAAATGATTATTGAGTTTTTGTTGGATTTGGATCTTACTGGTTATCAACGAACAAAATTTGATCAAGCAAAAAAGAATTTGCGTAGACTTGAGGAAATAATTTATGACATATCAATCCGATCCACAGCATCCATGGATTTTTCATCGCGATGAAGTTGATCTTTTAGAGGAGGACATTGAAGATATCTATAGGGGTTATCAAGAGCAACCAAAAACTCAAACAGTGGTCGAGGATCAGGTCTTGAAAGAACAATTAGAAACAGAAGAATTATCAGACGCAGAGCTTGTGCTCAAAATGGGTTCGAAAATGTTTGATTTGGAAGATCGATCTTGTGGTGTTGATCACAATGATAATGAGTCATTTGCAGTTCCACTTAGACCGCATGTGAATCGCAATCCGCTTTATATCCATACGCGCACATGGGCACAGGAAGTGTATCGATTTGCAAAGGATACTTATCACAATAAACAAGTTCACTCCAGAGATATTTTTCGTGTGTACATTAATGTCAACATGATTCCTATTAAATTATCGATTGCGCAAACAGAGGAGATGCAAGAAGATCCGCTTGCGTTTGAAATTGCAGAAAAGGAATACGTGCTTGTGCTTACATATTTAGATCGCGTGCTTGAGTCTCTTGAGAAAATTCAAATGCAATCGCTAACAGCACTTGATGAATTGATTAATAAGGGGAAAATTATTAGAGCAGAAATATTTCGTGTGTATCAGCAACTCATTGATCGCAAAGATAAAAAGCGACCCGATAACTTTTTATGAAAAAACCCAAAGTCGCTGCTATTGTACCTGCTTTTAATGAAGAGAAAACCATTGCTGATGTGGTAAAAGTATTATGTTCATCAGAACTTATTGATAAGGTAATTGTGATTTCTGATGGTTCAACTGACAAAACAAAAGAACGTGCTACAAAGGCGGGGGCAACAGTGTACGAGCTTCCAAAGACAACTGGAAAAGGTCAAGCAATGCTTCATGCCCTTAAACATACAAAAGCGTTGGTAATTGCTTTTTTTGATGCAGATCTTATTGGACTTACACAAGATCATGTTGAGCGATTACTTTTTCCGGTGATAAATGGTGCGCGCATTATGAATGTTGGAGTGCGTGATAGAGGTCAGGTCATTAGTTTATTAACGCACAGAATGCCTCTTATTGGCGGCGAACGTGCTATGATGAGACAAGTGATTGAAGGTGTGCCATCTGAATATTTGCAGGGATATATGATAGAATCAGCATTGAACTACTATTGTAGATCTAACAAATATCCATATGGATCCGTGGATTTGCCCGGCCTTTCTATTCGCATGAAGTTTGATAAAGTAGGGGTTCCAACCGGAATGGTTCAATATATAAAAATGTATTTGCAGGTTTTTAAGGCGATGCTGATTGTGAGATTGGCACGATTATTTAGAAAGTTTTAAGTAGTAGGAACTGGGAACTAGGAACCAGGACCTGGGATTAGTAGTCCCAGTCCCCAGTACCCAGTTCTCAGGCCCCAAAACTATGCCACTAAATTTATCTAAAATTGAAAATTTTCAGGATGCAATGGTGACTGTGATGGGGCTTGGTCGGTTTAAACAAGGAAGTGGTGTTGGTGCTGCAAAGTGGTTAATGCGTCACGGCGCTCAAATTGTGATTACAGATCTTAAAGATGAACTTGAACTAAAAGAATCAGTTGATGAGATAACAAACTGGTATACAAAATACAAAGCTGAATATAAAGATCGAGAAATTTATCAGCCAATTTTCACTCTTGGTAAGCACGAAGAGGATGATTTTACAAATGTTGATCTTGTTGTACAAAATCCAGGTGTTGCTCGTGAAAGTGAGTTTGTTGTACTTGCAAAGGAGCAGGGAGTTCATGTTGAAAGTGATGTGTCGTTGTTTTTTAGATACTGTCCGTTTCCGATTTACAGCATTACAGGCACACGAGGAAAATCAACAACCACAGCATTGCTCGGAGAAATGCTTAAACACAAACATCCAAAAACAGTTGTGGCAGGAAATATTACTCGCTCACCGCTTGAGGATTTGGATTGGTTGTTAGAAGAAAAAGAACCCGTGCCAATTGTGCTTGAGCTTTCTTCTTGGTTGCTTGAGAGTTTAGAGGATTTAGGCATTGGTCCGGATATTGCGCTATTAACAAATGCATACAAAGATCATTTGGATCGATATGATTCATTTGAGCATTATGTTTGGGCAAAGGAGTTAATTTTTAAGATACAAAACGAAAATCAAATTGCAATTTTAAATGCTGATCAGGAAATCATGGACGAGATTGCTTCTAGAACAAATGCAGGAAAGGTTTATTGGTTTTCTCAAAAAGGCTTGTCTGGTGACAAAGAGGGTGTGTATCAAGACAGCGATGATTTGAAACGTCGCATAAGTGAAAGTGATGTGGTGTTTGGGCATGTGCATGATATTAAAATCGAAGGTGAACATAATATAATGAACGCATTGAGTGCATCGCTTATTGCACACTTGGCCGGTGTTTCAGATGATGACATTCATTCAACGCTTAAAACATTTATTGGCTTGCCGGGTCGACAACAGATTGTAGCTGAGATTGAGGGGGTATTATATGTTAATGACACAACCGCCACATCACCGGAAGGAGTATTGGCAGCTATTAAACGATTTGGAAAAGGAGGGAACATTGTTTTGTTAGCTGGCGGATCATCAAAAGGGTTGTCCTATGATGAGATGGGTAAGGCTGTTGGTGAACAATGTAAATTTGTTGTTTTGTTTGAGGGAACAGCCACTGAAGATATTGCAAAAGCCATTGGCGATGGAGCACCGTCGGTTCGAGTTGATTCCATGGAAAAAGCCATGGAGGCTGCAGCTGATGTTGCTCAGCTTGGTGATGTTGTATTACTTTCTCCCGGAACATCAAGTTTTGGAATGTTTAAAAATGAATTCGATCGGGGCGATCAGTTTGTGGAGATTGTAAAGAAAATAAAAAGAGAAGCAAAACCGCTGGAATAATCAGCGGTTTTTTATAAATATATCAAAATGGAATTTGATTATTTTTTATACAATAAAAAAATTTTACCAATTTCAAAAGCGGTCGTTTCATTGTTTGATATTGAATATGCTTATGGATTCGGTGTTTACGAATCAGTTCGCGTTTCTAAAGGAGCAGTAAATTTTATTGATGACCATATTGAACGATTGATTGAATCAGCAAAGGTAATCGGTTTAAAACACAACTTTTCGCAACCAGTGATTGAAAAAGGAATTTTGGGTTTAGTTGCGAAAACCCAATCACCATCTTTCAACATAAAAATATTATTGATTGGTGCATCTGAAAAAGAGGATGCATCATTATTTGCTTTGTGTTTAAATCCATTTTTCCTTGATAAGAAATTATACAAAAATGGAGCTGACTTTATTACTTATAATCACGAAAGGGTTTTTCCTCATGCAAAAAGTTTGAACATGCTCCCAAGTTATGTCGCATATAAAAAAGCTAAGAGGGCTGGTGCTTATGATGCATTATTGATTAATCGGAATGGATTTATTACAGAAGGAACAAGAACAAATTTTTTCTGCATAAAAGACAAAATCATTTACACACCTCCGGATAAAGAAGTCTTGCTTGGTGTGACAAGAAAAGCATTGTTTAAAGTTGCTCAATTAAATGATTATGAAATCATTCAAAAGAATATCAGGTTTAGCGATGTTAAAAATTATGAAAATGCATTTGTATCTAGTACTTCAGCAAAAATCCTACCAATAAAAAAAATCAACACAACAATTTTTCAATCACCATCAGAAGATCTTAAAAAGTTAATGAATTTGTTTGATGATTTTTTAACGAAGTGCAATGGAAAAATTTGAGTTTTTGATAAAAAACGATTCGGAAAATTTGACAAACAGGGAAAAATTTGGTTTAATATAAATGCAGATGAGGGTTTAAAAACCTCCACCAACTGATGTCAATAAAATCTCCCTTCCAAATTTGTGATGGGAGATTTTATTTATTTCCCGAGTTCATGGGCTTGTGGAGGTAATTGGTAACCTCATCTGCTTTGACATCAGAAGTTGCGGGTTCGAATCCCGTCGAGTCCACCATGACTCGGGTTCGAGCAAATCCACTTTTAATTAAGTGGATTTGTTTTTGTAAGAAATCAGCTGGAACAATAAGTGGTTTTTTGATAGTCTGGTTTGGTATGGAGTTCATAAAAGATTTCAAAAATATTAATAAAGACAATGTAGAAATTGCCGGTGGCAAAGGTGCGTCTTTGGGAGAGATGACGCAAGCTGGGCTTCCAGTTCCGCCTGGTTTTGTTGTGTTAGCAGGCACCTTTGATTTTTTTCTTAAAGAAACAGACATAAATGTTGAGATTGATGCAGTGCTCGATACTGTTGATCACAAAGTGGTTCATACAGTCCAAGATGCATCTGAGAAAATTCAAGCAATGATTTTAAATGCAGTAATGCCAAAAGAGATCCAAGACACAATTCAATCAAGTTTTGAAAAGCTGGATGCAGATTTGGTTGCTGTACGATCAAGTGCAACTTCTGAAGACAGCGCGACTGCTGCTTGGGCGGGGCAGCTGGATACTTTTTTGAACACGACTTCTGATGAATTGATCGAGAACATTAAGAAATGTTGGGCCTCGCTTTTTACACCAAGAGCGATTTTTTATCGATTTGAAAAAGAACTTCATCAGGAAAATATTTCTGTGGCAGTTGTTGTTCAGAAAATGATTGACAGTGACGTTTCTGGAATTGCTTTTTCAGTTCATCCTGTTACAGAAGATCCAAATCAAATGATTATTGAAGCAGCATTTGGTCTTGGCGAGGCGATTGTTTCAGGACAAGTTACACCTGATGCTTATGTTGTTGATAAAGAAACATTTGAGAATATTGATATTAATGTAAACCAAGAAAAACAAGTTTTGTCAGAAGACCAGATTCTGAACCTTGCCAAAGAGGTTGTGAAAATCGAATCACATTATGGCTTCCCGGTTGATGTTGAGTGGGCAATGAAAGATGGGGAGTTGTTTATTCTTCAAAGCAGACCGATTACGACTCTTTCACCAAAACTTAAGGATAAAGTACTTAATATTGATGATTATTACCAGTGTTTGTTTCGTGTAATTGCAGGGGGTGTGGCCTTTCTTACATCTGATGTGTTTCGTAGGTATTACGAGACATTACAGGCAATTTTGACAGTTAAAGATGGGGTTTGGACAAGCTATATTCCAATTGCGGTACGTGATCAATTATTAGAAGAGGGGATTAAACTCTATTCGAATAGAAAAGCATTTGAAGAATATCAAACGGCTTTTAATACTTATATTAAATTTTCCGATACGTATTTTGACAAAATACTTAATAAAAAAAATCTAACAAAAAGTGATGTAAAAAAAGGTTACGAAACAGCAGATAAACATTTTTCATTTTATTCAAAAACTGAATTCTTTTATACAGACAAAGCGTATGAGTTATCTCTTGAGGCAAACCAACAAGAGTTGAGGGAAAATCTGAGTCGTTTAGAAGAAGTTAAAAATAATGGTAGAGAACATCTGAACCGCATGTTTTTTGGAGGAGATGGGTATATTAGTAGAATGTCTGTGAAAGTTGCTCGGCAATTTGGTGTTTCAGAAGAAGATGTTTATTTGTACAAGGTTCAAGAAGTGATTGATTTGTTTGATCACAATAGAGTGTCTGCTAAGGAATTAAAGAGACGATTAGATTCATTTGTAACCATCAGCGATGGAGGTTCTACTAAGTATTTAGTCGGTGACGAGGCGATTGCATTCATCAATAAATTTGAAGAAAAACAAAATGTTAAAGGGGGTGTGTTGCGTGGCATGAGTGCTAATGTGGGTAAAGTAACGGGAAGAGTTAAGATTATACCATCTGATTACTATTTTGATTTTTCAGTTCTTGATTCAATAATTGATTCAATGAATGAAGGAGATGTATTGGTTGCAGAAACAACATCTCCAGAATTAATGAGAGCTTGTAAAAAAGCATCTGCGATAATTACTGATCAGGGGGGGCTTCTATCACACGCTGCAATTGTAAGTCGGGAAATGGAAATACCGTGTATTGTTGCGGTTTCAAATGCAACTCAAGTTTTAAAAGACGGTGACGAGGTTGAGGTTGATGCAAACAATGGAGTGGTTCGCAAAATTTGATAAACAGACAAAAATTTGATTTAATATAACTACGATCGAGGTTATCCTCTGTAAATAAATCGGTATCAACCAAAAAGAACTCCCTAAAATTACGGGAGTTCTTTTTGTATAACCCGGGCTCAAGGGCCTGTGGGGGTAATGGTAACCCCGATCGAGTTGATACCGATAGCTGCCGGTTCGAATCCGGTCGGGTCCACCATGACCCGGGACTAAACAAACCCACCTTAGTTTAGGTGGGTTTGTTGTCTTAGAAATATTGTCCAGCATTCATGTTCGTGACGACTTCTCCCATTCGCGGACAATTGTTAGCGATTCGTTTTCCAGTTCAGGTAAGTGGACTAATTCTATGGGTTGTGTCAGTTCAGAGTTAATGCTTGATAACTTGTAGTGTCCGCCGTAGTATTCATTTGACACTTTTTCTTTTTGACATGCAAAAACTATTTTTGGAATTGCACTCCAGCTAGAAGCGCCAAGGCACATAATGCAAGGTTGCATAGATGCATACAGCACCGCGTCAGACAGATCACAAGATTGAAGATTTTTGCACGCTGCTCGAATCGCGGCCATCTCGCCATGATTGGTTGGGTCGTTCTGCTTGTTGCCGACGCTGATTCCTTCACTAATAACTTTCTCGTTTTTTACGATAACCGCACCGGCAGGAAAGCCTCCTTGCGCTACTGATTCTTTTGCCTTTTCTATTGCTTGTTGTAAAAAATGTTTGTCTTTCATAGATAATAATTTCATTACTTATGCGGAAGAATATCAACTTTTTATTTTTTTCACAATATTGACAAACATAATTTGACAAAACACAAAAAATTTAATTTAATACAATTATCCAGTTGAGATATTATCTCCACGTCGGTGTCAACAAAAATCTCCCTTCCAAATTTATGTTAGGGGGTTTTTTGTTTGCCCCGGGCAAATTTTTTTTGCGCAGCAAGCGCTTTTTCAATACACTCATTTGGATCCAATCCAAGATCATCACACCAACGAATGGATGAGACAATCATATTGCCAAGTTCCTTTTTCAATTCATCATCCTCAACGCCATCGCGAGCCTGTCTACACAAATCACCATAAACAACACCCATTGCAACGACAATTTCATTAAGTGTCATTTTTTTATCTCCCCAAATATTTCTGCTTTGTAAAAGAAGTTCTTGAATGGTCATATGAGTTTATTATAGCTCGATTCCGTGCTAAAATGAATTTTGTCCAGGTAATCTGGATTTTTTAGCATATGATCAAAAGACTTCTTAAAAAATTGATTCCAGAAGTATTGATAAATTTTTATCATTTTTTATTAGCTCATCTTGCAGTAATAATCTATCGCCACCCATCTCGAAAAATGATTGTGATCGGTGTTACAGGAACTTCAGGGAAATCAACAACTTGTTATCTTCTTTCTCGCATGCTTGAGCAGATGGGTTATACAGTTGGGGTTGCTTCAACGATTCAATTTAAGATTGGTGAAAAGGAATGGATCAATGATCAAAAGATGACAATGGTCGGGCGGTTTCAGTTACAACGATTGCTTAGCGATATGGTAAATGCAAAATGTCGTTTTGCGATTGTTGAAACTACTTCAGAGGGAATTAAACAATCTCGGCACAAAGGAATCCATTACGATGTTGCAGTGTTAACGAATTTATATCCAGAGCATATTGAATCTCATGGAAGTTTTGAAAATTACAAAGCTGAAAAACTAAAGCTTTTTAAAAAACTCGAGCACGATAAGGTGAAAGTTATTAATGGAAAAGCTGTTGAAAAAACTATTATAGTAAACGCACAGGATGAACATGCAAACGACTTTTTGGATTTTAATGTTAAAATTAAATATACGTTCTCAATTGGCGATCAAATGAATGGCAACAATAAAGCAGTGATCGCAGATGAAATTACGAGCAATGCTCAAGGGCTCCGGTTTCGTGTAAACAGCGTGTTGTTCCAAGTGCCAATTCTTGGTCATCACAACATATCAAATTGTTTAGCGGCAATTTGTATTGGCCTTTCACAAGGAATGAATCTTAATGAAATGGCCAAAGCGTTGAGGCGTGTTAAAGCAATTCCAGGAAGAATTGAGCGCATTGATGAAGGTCAGTCGTTTGTTGTAATTGTTGATTATGCTTTTGAACCTCGGGCCATGTTAAAATTGTACGAGACAATCAAAGACTTAAAATGCAATCGTATTATCCACGTCTTTGGTGGAACCGGAGGTGGAAGAGATCGAAGTCATCATGAAAAGAACGGTTTGTTTGTTGGCCAACATGCAGACATTGCCGTTGTAACAGATGAAGATCCATACGATGATGATCCAATGGAAATTATCAATAGCGTGGCAAAGGGGGTGGAAGCTTCTGAAAAGTGTGAAGTAATTAAGATTCTTAATCGACAAGAAGCGATCAACAAGGCAGTGCAACTTGCACAGCCAAACGATATTGTTTTAATCACTGGAAAGGGAAGTGAACAAGCCATGGTTGTTGCACACGAAAAGCATGTTCCATGGGACGATCGGGTAGCAGCTCGGAAAGCACTCAAAAAGTATGGACATAAGTAGACTTATTGAATTAAAACCCAACGAAGAAATTTTAGAGGTTGTGCACGAGTCTTTGGTTCCAAATTTGTTTAAGTTCTTAGGCTTAACCATTTGGCTTGTTGTTCCATTTTTCTTTTTGTTTCCATTGTTTGCTCTTGGAATTTTTGGAGTCATAATATTTTTTGCGCTTGTGATCTCTGCGATTGTTGCAATTTTAAAAGCTTTTCTCCTGTGGTCCAGAACTGTGTTTGTGATTTCTGATAAAAGAGTGATTGATATAAATCAAAAGAGTTTTTTTGATCGTGAAGTAACCGAGACTTCGTATAGACAAATTGATGAAGTGAGTTATCGGGTGAAAGGATTTGTGGCAACGATTTTTCGTTATGGATTTATTCGTTTGGATTTAAAGGGTTCATCTGCTGACATCGAGTTTGTTCATGTAAGTAGACCTGCGCGAATTCATAATCTTATTAATGACTTGCGAGACAATGCGTGATTCTCAAAATTTATTTTTAAAAAGAATTTTAAAGTGGCGATTTTTGTTCGTTGTTAATTTGTTGTTGATTTTGTTTATATCTGTTTCATTGGGAAGAGAAATTTTTCGTAGTCAAGATATTCAAAAAGACATTGATGCTTTGCAGGTTGAGGCTGATGAACTTGCAACCAAGAATATGGCAATTAAAGAATTTTATACTGCAATGCAAACTGAATCATATATTGAGCGAGAGGCGCGGTTGAAATTGGGTATGAAAAAGGAGGGGGAAGATGTGGTGATTGTTCAAAGGGCAGAAAAGGGAGAAGAGGTAGAAAAGGGAGAAGAGGGGGGGGATGAGAACGATCCACTTGGATTGATTATTAATGAAAATTCCACACAAAAGCTTGCTAATCCAACCAAGTGGTGGTATTACTTTTTCAATAAACCAGCGTTTGAAGATCAAAAGTCATATGAAAATTGAACATTTAGAACCTGAGCCTACAAACGAGAACGAAACCAACTTACAAAAACCAAAATCTTCTTTATCAAATTTTTTTTCTACAAAGCGTGGAAAGCAAGTGATTGGAATTATTGTTGTTTTGGTGGTTGTTATAGGGCTTGTATTTTCGGTTTATAAACGAAGTCCTGATGACAAGCTTGTAAGGTTTGTGTCTGCAATTATTCCAATCCCTGCAATTAGCGTGGATTCACACTCGGTTCGGATGTCTGAATATTTGGTGGAATATGATGCTTTGATTAATTATTTTAATTCCATTGGAGAGGTTGATGAGATTCAAAAGGATCAAATTAAAGATACTATTGTTGAGACTTTGATTAATAAAGAGGTTGTTAATATTTTAACGGAGGAACACGGTATTTCCGTTGATGATGAAATAGTTGAAGCATATTACAATGAAGTTGTTCTTGGTCAGGGAGGACAAGAGTCGTTTGAAACAGAGGCTCAAGAAATGTTTGGTTGGACAAATGAAGAGTTTAAAGAACGTATTGTAGAGCCGATTGTGCTGGCACTTAAAATGAGTTCGTATGTGTTAAGCAATGTTGAGATCCAGTCGGGAAAGCGCAGCACTGTTGATAATGCACATGAGCGGATTATGAATGGGGAAGATTTTGTTTTAGTGGCAAAAGAGGTGCACACGCAAGAGCAGGTGATGTTTGAAACAGATCTTGGGTTTATCAAAATGTCTGAGTTACCAGAGGAGTTGGTTCATGTGATTGGTGTGCTTCAAGAAGATGAGGTTACAGATGTTATTGATATGTCAGATGCGTTTGTTATTTTCCAACTTAAAGAAAGAATTAAAACCGGCGATGATTCGCAATTGCATTTGTACTCGCTGACTGTGCCGAAAAAAACATTGGAGGATATGGCTAAAGAGTATTTGTTGACGGCAAAGGTTAAAAGATACATCAAATCATAAAAACAGACATGATAATTTTTTTTGGGGGACTCATGCCACCGTAGCTCAGCTGGTAGAGCAATACTTTCGTAAAGTAGAGGTCAGCGGTTCGACTCCGCTCGGTGGCTCCAGAAAGGATCATCTGTGGCGGATGTAGTTCAATGGTAGAATGTAAGCTTCCCAAGCTTGAGGCGGGGGTTCGATTCCCCTCATCCGCTCCAAGGGGTCTTTTTTTGTTTGTAAACAGAAAACCCCCGCAGTCCAAGTCGGACTTTGGGGGCAGGGGGAGAAGTGGTTGTGGCTACTGACAGACGACGTTGAACTCGCCGCTGCCGAGACCACATTCGTTCCAGCGGGCCGAAGTGCAGGTGACCGTCTTGAATTCGTTGCCACCGGCCTGGGCTCGACCGACGAATGCTGCCACGTGCGTTTCGAACGGTCCTCCGCCTTCCACGCAGACTGCGTCACCGATTTCGTAGTTGGTGTGGAAGTAGACCTCGCGATTGGACGGGATCTCGAGCGGGATCTCGAGGTTCCAGATCATGAGGTACATGTGCGCTCGCTCCCGCGCCTCATCCAAATCCCGGACGAGCGGAAGGTTCACGTACTCTACCCTGTCCTCGTACGGAACTGCCAGGTAGAGCTGGAAGGTTGTGTTGCGTCCCATTGCCCAGCTTGCACCTACCAGGATTTCGATCGTGTCGATCGTCACCTGGTTGTACCTGGTCCTGACACGAACCGCCTGGGTGTCCAGACGGTTGTCCACTAGATCACTGCAATTGACCACCTCGGGCACGATGCGTTCGGGCTGGTCTGTGCAGAGAGCCTTGTTGCAGGGCTCGTTGGGTTCGTTGAGTTCCACACATTCGCCGTCCAGACAGAGACCGCTTTCACACGAGGAGAAGTCCTGCATTGCGCTGTGCACACATTCGCCGTCTGGCGTGCACCGATCCTGCGTGCACTCGTTGCTATCTCCGCAGTGATCGTTTCCGGTGCACTCCACGCAGCCGGTTGTTGATACTACTCCTTCGGTCTGTGAGATGCACCACCGTTCGGGCTCGTCACATACTCGAATGAGGTTCTCGCATCGGTTGTTGATGCAGAAGTACTCGCGACACGGCTCGCCTGTGATTGGGCAGTGACGGTCTTCGGTACAGTCCATGCCCGGATCCTCACCAAAGCAGACACCTTCCTCACACCGGCCATGCGTACCGCACGGCACGTTGTGGAGCGGGACACTCTCGCACCTACCGAAGTAGTTGCACTTGTCGAACGTGCACGGGTTGTTGTCCAGGCAATGCATCGGATCCGTGCATTCGATACAGCCCGGAACCTTGGTGTTGTAGGACGCGTGGGGCACGCACCACTCACCCTCGCCACAGAGGACCGATGCCCACTCGCATCGGTTGTTGAGGCAGACCGGGATGAGACAGGCGTTGCCAGTCCCGCAGTCCAGATCCTCCCAACACTCGATGTTGGGATCGGTTGGTTGCGAACCCGCGTCCGTGTCGGAGTACGGAACTCCTGTGAACACGAGTTCACGTGTTCGTGCGTCATCGCATCCCCCGAGGAACACAACGAGCAGGGAAGCGATCATCAGCTTGTACATGTTTCCACCTTTGTGGATGACCGGCCATCGGCCTACCTTTTACGCTCGCGCGTCCGTTTGTCATTGCTGAAAATGACATTCGGAGGTCAAGATCTCTAAACAATTCAATCAGGTTGGCGCCTAATCAAACAGAGAAACAATATACCAGAAAATTAGGCTTTTGTCAACAGTTCTCGTATGGTAAAATGAATAAGCTTTTGGAATATGATCCGTCTTAAAAACGTTTCAAAATTTTATCTACCCAACATTGTTGGTGTGCAAGGTGTTAGTCTCCACATTCCGGCCGGGGAATTTGTTTCTATTGTGGGTCAAAGCGGAACCGGAAAAACCACACTTGCAAAGCTTTTGTTTGTTGAGGAGCGACCAAGTCGAGGGAAAATTGAGATTGGTGGATGGGATATTAGTAAAATTGATGAGCGTGAGGTTCCACTTCTTCGCAGGCAAATGGGAGTTGTTTTTCAGGATTTTAAGTTGCTTCCCAAGAAAACCGTTTACGAAAATATTGCTTTTGCACTTCAGGTTGCGGGTGCCAGGCCAAAACGAATTCGAGAAGTTGTGCCACGCGTCTTAGATATTGTGGGGCTTTCAGATAAACACAATCGCTATCCAAAACAACTTTCAGGCGGGGAGGCACAGCGTGTTGCAATTGGAAGAGCGCTTGTTCATCAACCAAAATTGTTTGTAGCTGATGAGCCAACCGGAAATCTTGATACTTTAAACACGCTTGAAATAATTGATCTTCTTAAAAAAATAAATGAGTTTGGCACAACAGTTGTTTTGGTCACACACAACCGAGAGGTTGTTAATCGTTTGAAAAAAAGAGTCATCACATTAGATGACGGTCGGGTTGTTTCAGATGTGGAAGAGGGAAGATATAAATTATAATTGCTGTCATCCCGAGCGAAGGCCCGTCAGACGGGCCGAAGCCGAGGGATCTCGAATATTGCGAGATCTCTCCGCTCGCTTCGCTCGGTCGAGATGACATCTAGTATGTTTGTAAATTCATACAGAGTAACAAAATTCGCTTTCCAGAATTTCTGGAGAAATTTTTGGTTGTCCATAGTGACAATAAGCATGTTGATTTTGACATTGCTTACAATTAATATTTTGCTTGTTCTGAATCATGTTACAAATCAGGCAATAGGGTTTGTTGAGGATCGGATTGAGGTGTCAGTGTATTTTCACGATTCAACTGAGGAAGAAACAGTAACATCAGCGGTTGATTATTTGCGATCATTAGCGCAGGTTAAAAATGTTGAAACGATTTCAGCTGGTGAAGCTTATGAACGATTTGTTGAACGACACCAAGACGAGCCGGCAATTATGGATTCGCTTGAAGAGTTGGGTGGTAATCCATTTGGTCCAACCCTAATAGTAAAAGCGTTTGCTGCCGAGGACTTTGATTTGATTATTGAGGCTTTGGATAATCCAAAGTTTAGAGATGATATTAGGGAAAAAGATTTTTCAGATTATGAGCAAATAGTTGAAAAGATTCAATCAACAACCAGCAAGATTCGAACGTTTGGGGTTGTGTTATCTTTGATCTTTTTGTTTATTGCCACTTTGATTATTTTCAACACAGTCCGAATGGGGGTTTTTGTACACAGAGAAGAAATTGGAATAATGAAATTGGTTGGAGCATCGAATTGGTTTGTAAGAGCACCGTTTATACTTGAGGCGATTTTGCTTAGTTTGATCACAGTGGCACTTGTTGCAATTCTTGTTTATCCAACTATTTCAATTTTAGAACCAAAGTTTGATTTGTATTTTGGCGGACAGAGTTCAGAGGTGGTTGAGTATTTCAAACAAAACGGACTTAAGATTTTCGGCATTCAATTGCTTGTAATGATTGCCTTGACCATAATTTCAACAAGCATGGCTATAAGGAAGTATTTGAAGGTTTAGACTTGAATTTTTTTCTATTGTCATTTACAATCCGCTCGTTCACTCCCGGATCGTCTAATGGCAGGACACCTGGTTTTGGTCCAGGCAATCGGGGTTCGAATCCCTGTCCGGGAACCAAAGCAAAAACACCAGTCAAGCTGGTGTTTTTGCTTTGGAAAAGTCCAGAATCCAGACCTGGCTCCTTTGTCCCTTTTCAAGCCGGTCAGAAATCAAGATTAAAATAAAAAAACAGCAAGTCATCCTTGCGTGCTTCTATCACAATTATCCATCCAGATTGTTTATTTCAAGTGTTGGTCGAACTGATCTTTTGTACAAATTTCTGTTGCAACAACCCTCCTCATTAAATCTTTTATAATATATTTATTCACTGTATTGTGTTTGAAAGGTATCGGGAATGGTCTTGACCAAGAGTCGTGTTTAATTAGCCATTGATGTTTTCCTCCATTATCAACTGTAAATCCGGTTTGAGCCTCTAACCATTTCAACAACTTTAATACCTTATTGCGCTTTACATCTGCATACTCTCCCATAGTTCTTTTCATTTAAGAAGCGGGTAACGCAACTTTGCCAAAATTAAAAGAAGATTTTTTAATTGCTGTATTGTTCAATTCATCAAATTCTTTTTGTGATGGTCTTACTCTGTAATGTCCACCTAATTCTTTTGCGTAATTAAGAGGGATTTTATAAACAGCATAAAGTACATCATTCACCATTTCAATAAACTCTTGAGCAGATTTGGCTTGAGTTATATAACGCTCACCATCAACATCAATAAAACCTATTATAAAGTCACCGTCTCTTTTCCAAGAAACACTGACTGGATTACTAAGTTTATGGGCGTTTGCTACCAAGACTTCAAATATAATTTCACTATCTCCAAAGATAGCTTCCTTTATTATTGACAGTTTGTATTTAAGTGGTGATAAAGCAGGCATAAAAAATTTGAAATTCAAAAGGAGAATTATCAATAAAACTCAATGTTGTCAATAATACTCATTCAATTTGATTATATCATTGAATTCTCAGCTTAGATACACTCTGGCAATTAAGGAGGTTCAAACGACTAAAACAAAAACACCTTCAATTACAGCAAGGGTTTGTTGAGAACAAAAGAATATACTTATAAAATACTTCGCGATCGCGAAGTATTTTATAACAACTTTTCAAAAAGAAAAGCCGCCTGTACAAGAACGGAAACGTATCGGCATTTGAGTTATGCAAACAGTTTTTCTTGTATGGCGGTTGAGCAGCCTATGAGGAGGCCAGTCCGAGTTCCTCGAGGCTCTTGAACGGAACGACGGTGACCTGGTGATGCTTGTCATTGGAAGTGACACCAACATCGCTTCCGTCGTCTGGGTCACCTACTCGAAGTCGCTTCTGCCTGCACCATTCCATGGCGTTATCTATGGCGATCTGCTTGGTGAACGGCCCGTCTTCTGTGAAGCTCACTACGTGCACGGCTCTTTGGTTTTCATTACCCAGTCTCCTTTTCCTCGGTTCGAGAGTGTGGTCGATTTGGTTAAGGTTTTGTATCAGAAAACCAAAAGTCTGTCAATCCAAAACAACCTTATTATTAAAAGAGAATTTTTTACTCAAAAAGAAAAGCCGCGCCTTAGAGTAGACGGGCCGTGCGTGTGCTGCTCATGGCAGCTGGTTGCTGCGGTTAGGCAGCGATCGGGACGATCTCGTAGCTTCCGAAGCGTCCGATACCACCGATGGCGGCCTTGTCAGCGCTTGTCAGGCCGAAGAGCTCGGTGTATCCCGCTGCCACGTTGGGGTGGAAGCCGGCGAGCAGTCTCGCGAGTGTTCCGGTTCTGGTGCCCATGCCGCCTTCGGGGCTGTCGAGGAAGGCCTCGAAGCTGCCATCGTCGCGACGTTCGATGTGGTTATCCCACAGAGACCTGCCCCACATGATCCACCTCTCGACCCTGATCACTCTGCCATCTCTGACAGTGATCTTGTTCGGGGGAAGCTCGACGTTTGCTCGGCTGGCCATGAAGCACCTTCCTTGTCGATGATCTGTTTCGGATGGAGTTAATTATTTTTACAGGTATGAAGTTGCATTGTCAACAAAAACACCTTCATCAGAGAGAAGGGTTTGTTGATTTTTCTTTACACATGAGGAAGAATAAGATATATGCCTATTGACCAAAAAGAATGGGAACAGGAGGTTCGAGATGTATTTGAAAAAATGAAAACACATCAAGAACCGTACGATATTTCTGTTGATGGAGTTGATATTACAATTCTTCCAAATGTATTTTCACCCGCTTACTTTACTGATAGCGCCTGGTTTACCAGACATGTTTCCAGAATTGCAAAAGATAAAACATTACTTGAGATTGGAACTGGCACTGGTATTGTTGCTTTGTTTGTAGCGCTTAATGGCGCGACAGTGACTGCAACAGATATAAGTCCGGATGCAGTTGAAAATGCAAAGCTTAATTTTGAAAAATACGGTATTGATGCAAGTGTGTATTTGGGAAACATGTACGAACCTATTCCAACAGATTCTCAATTTGATATAATTTTTTGGAACCATCCATTTAACAAAGGCGATAATCCAGACGAAGAAATTTTGTTGCAATCCGGATTTGATTATAACTATAATTCGCTAAAACAATATCTTGGAAATGCAGAGCGCTTTTTAAAACCAAACGGTCAGTTGCTATTAGGAACAGGGAATTTTGCAAAGTTAGATGAAGTTGAAAAGATTGCCTCTGAGGCAGGTTATGAAATGGAGCTTCTTGTTAAAGAAGACATGCCTCTTGCTGCTTCAAGTGAAATTGACAACGATTATCGAATCTATTCATTTTTCAAAAATTAGTAAGATCGTGTTATAGTTATCTCACTATGCCAAACCCAACCGGACTATTTATTGGGAAATTTCAACCATTTCATAATGGGCATTTTTTGGTGATTGGAGGAATGACAAAGGTGTGTGGAAAGATCCTTGTTGGTGTTGAAAAAGTTGATAAACCGTTTACTTCACAAGAAAGGAAAGAAATGATGCAACGTGCGTTGCAGGCCAAGAATTTGATTCCAATGTTTGATATCAATTTTATTGATCTTCCAGAGCGATCTGCTGATTGGGCTGATAAGGTTTTGGAAGCCACTGGTCCGGTTGATAAACTTTGGTGTGGAGATGAGGAAACAAAAAAGTTGTTTGAAGGAAAAATTGAAGTGCAGAACATTGCAGAGGTTCCGGGGATTTCCTGTTCTGAAATTCAAGAGAAAATGAAAACAGGAGGGGATTGGCAATGGAATGTTCCAGATGAGGTTGTGACGTATATAAGAGAGGTTGAAGGATTAAAAAGAATTACCTAAAAAACGCGAGCTGATAGCTCGCGTTTTTTTATTCTCGTATTATTTTTTGTTCATCATTTTACAATCAGAGCACCTTCCATTCCAAATGTTTGGTGACTTCCAACATCACAGTAAAAAGGATACTCGCCTGATTTTGTTGGCGCAGTAAACGTCAGTGCTTCACCTTGCTTGATCGAGTAATCAAGATTAATCTCATCAATCACAAATGTATGGAAGCCGGCATTTTTTGTGAATGAGATTGTAATTTTTTCACCTGGGCTTGCATTAATAACATTTGGGGAAAAGAAGAAGTTTCCAGATTCCATATTCAAACTGTTACCGGTTGGATCGCCAAGAACAACATCTGTTACTGGCACACCGTCTTCTTCATCAGGTAGATCTTCAGCCTCTGGTTCTTCTGTAATGGGTTTATAAGTAACATTCATGCCAGAATCAGTTTTAACAGTTATTGTTTCAGAATCTTCTGCCTGGCTTTCTTGATCATCTGATCCGCCTTTAATAATATCCATTACATCTGAACGGCTGTCTGCTGATTTTGTTTCTGTTTGAGATTCTGTTGCAGATGCGCATCCTCCCCCAATAAGAACAAGAATTCCAAGACTTATAAGGGTTTTTTTCATAATTTTTCCTTTGTCATCCCGAGCGAGCCCATTCGACTCACTTCGTTCGCTCAGGGCAGGCTCCGCGAGCCGAGGGATCTCGTATATTCGAGATCTCTCCGCTCGGCTGACGCCTCGGTCGAGATGACATTAGATAGATAAAGGGGTTAATCTTTCTACGTTAAGATTAACGCGATTTCACTTAGATGACAAGATGATACCAAAGCTTAGCTTTGGTAAGAGGATTATCCACAGTTTATTGTGGGTATTTTTGTTGACGAGTGTTTGTGTGTGGGATAGAATGGTTGGGAGTGGAGAAAAGTGGGGATTAGCGAAGTTCTTCGCTGATGCTCACTTTTGTTACTTGACCCAGGCTATCCACCTTCGCTAAAGCTTCGGTGGACAGGAAGCCTGGGGCTACCGGTTAATTCGTGAGCTTTCACTCAAGCGCCTCTATGTTTATTGGAGAATATAAACATGCCATAGATGAGAAGGGACGTCTTGCGATTCCCAAAAAATTTCGAAAGAAATTAGAAAAAGGCGCTGTTGTTACAAGAGGATTGGACACAGCTCTTTTCCTGTTTCCCAAGGAGGAGTGGGACAAGCTCGCGGAAAAACTCGCAAGTTTGCCCCTGGGGCAATCCAATAGCCGTGCATTCGCCCGACTCATGCTTGCGGGCGCAATGGACGTGGCTTTGGACAAACAGGGGAGGGTTGTGATTCCGGAATATTTACGCTCATACGCAACACTAAAAAAGAACGTTATTGTTGCCGGACTTTTTACGCGCCTTGAACTTTGGGATGAAAAGAAATGGGAGGCGTATAAGAAAAAGGTTGAAGGCGATGCAGAAAGTGTTGCTGAGAAATTAGGAGAGTTAGGGTTTTAGAAAATTCAGGATTCCAGGTCGCGCGGAGGAGAAGCGGCCCGGCATCCTGAAGTAAGTCCGTGTGACCCATTGTATGGAAAATTTTAACCATATGATCACACATGTACCTGTCTTACTTCATGAAGTGATTGAGTACTTCAATCCAAAGCCGAACCAATTGTTTATTGACGGCACTGTGGGGCAGGGAGGACACGCTGAGGTTATCCTTGAGCGTATCCTTCCTCGGGGCCGTCTGCTCGGAATCGATCGTGATTCTGAAAGTCTGGGAGTCGCAAAGAAGCGACTTTTATCATCGCAGGATCGAGTTGTCTTTGTAGAGGACTCGTTTGCGAACACAAAATCCCACGCCTATGTTCATCAATTCACTCATGTTAACGGAATCCTATTGGATCTTGGCTTTGCTTCTCATCACGTTGATGTGGCAAGCCGCGGTTTCACGTTCAAGAACAATGGCCCGTTTGACATGCGTTATGACCGATCTCAGAAGCTCAGTGCACAGGAGATAGTTAATACTTGGTCTGAAGATGAATTGGCACGGATTTTTCGTATCTACGGTGAAGAGAAAAAGGCACGTGAGATTGCAAAAGCGATTGTGCGCGCCAGAAAAACCAAACCTCTTAAAAGTACAACCCAGCTGGCTGATTTAGTTGAGCAGGTTGTAAAACGAAGAGGGAAAATTCATCCAGCCACAAAAGTGTTTCAAGCAATCAGAATTGCTGTGAACACTGAGCTTGATGAGTTGGAGAAAGCACTTCCAGATCTCATTGAACTGCTGGAACCAAAAGGTCGAATAGCGATAATCACTTTTCATTCGCTTGAAGATCGAATGGTCAAACGCTTTTTTGCAAACAGTGATCAGTTAACGCTGGTAAACAAAAAAGTGATTAAGCCGTCACAAAAAGAGATCAAAGCAAACCCAAGAGCACGAAGTGCAAAATTACGCATTGCAGAGAAAGTCTAAATCATATAGACCTCCCCACAGTCTATGACTCCTCACGCACAGTCTTTTACAACACAACAAGTCAACACAAGATCTGTGCGCGATTTTTTTGCAGCAAAGGTTGGTTGGCTTAATGTTGTTACTTTGGGAGTTTTGTTTGTTCTTTGCTTGTCATATATCTTTTACGTGAACAGTGTCATTTCTCAAGGTTATAAAATGCGTGAACTTGAAACTAGAATTAACAATCTTACACTTTCAAATCAAGAGATTGAACTTGATTCAAGAAAAGCACAGTCTTTAAAAAATGTTGAGCGAAGTGTAAAAATGCTTGGTCTTGTAAAAGCTGATGGTCCGGTTTATGTAAAATCAACTGAACCAAGCTACGCACTTGCGGATTAGTTAAAAGACGGACATAAGGGTCTGTTTTTTGTTTGTGATATAATTATTCCTGTCATCTCGACCAAGGCGTTACTTACCCTTGTCATCTCGACCAAGGTGCTACTTACCCTTGTCATCTCGACCAAGGTGCTACTTACCCTTGTCATCTCGACCAAGGTGCTACTTACCCTTGTCATCTCGACCGAGCGAAGCGAGCGGAGAGATCTTGCATTATGGAAGAAAAATTTTACTACATTTATATACTTACCAACTCCTCCGAGGCGGTTCTATATGTTGGAGTCACGAATAATTTGATTAGAAGAATGCATGAGCATCAAAATAAACTGATAGAAGGTTTTACGAAAAAGTATAACTGTACGAAACTTATTTACTATGAGGTCACCAACGATGTGTACGCTGCGCTAGAAAGAGAAAAACAAATAAAAAAATGGAATAGAAAAAAGAAGGAACATCTTGTTAATTTAGATAATCCCGAGTGGAAAGACTTGTCAGTCGATTTTTGATAATTCGAGATTTCTCGCGTAAAGCGACGTGCCACGTAAAAGCTCAAGCACTCTACGTGGTGTGGTCGCCACGCGACTTTGCGTCGGCTTCGCTCGGGATGACAAAAAAGAAATAATTGTCATCTCGACCGGAGGCCCGTCAGACGGGCCGGAGCGGAGAGATCTCGAATATGCGAGATTTCTCCGCTCGCTGTGCTCGGTCGAAATGACATAATAATAATTGGTCGAAATGACATGTATCGGTTGTCATCCCGAGCGAAGCCGAGGGATCTCGAATATTGGAACAACACGATTCGAGATTTCTCCGCTCGCTTCGCTCGGTCGAAATGACAGAAACGGCACTGACACATAGAATGTAACTATGCTTAAACTCTACAACACATTAACACGCAAAAAGGAGGAGTTTCAGCCGCTTAAAAAAGGCAAGGTTGGTTTGTATGTTTGCGGGCCAACAGTTTATTGGTTTGCACATGTTGGGAACTTTCGAACCTATTTGTTTGCTGATGTTTTATGCCGCGCGCTTGAGATGAACGATTACTCGTTAACAACGGTTGTGAACATTACAGACGTTGGACATCTAACCGATGATGAAGATCAAGGTGAAGATAAAATGTTGGTTGCAATGCGTCGTGAAGGCAAAACGGCTTTTGAGATTGCTGAGTTTTATACGCAAGCATTCATGAAAGATGTTGAACAACTTAATATCAAGCCGGCTCAGGAATTTCCAAAAGCAACTGATCATATTCAAGAACAGATCAACATGATTAAGCTTATTGAGAAAAATGGTTTTGCTTATACAACATCAGACGGTGTGTATTTTGATACAAGCAAGCTGCCAGAATACGGAGTTCTTTCAGGACAAAAAGCTGAGGACAAAAAAGCTGGCGCGCGCGTTGAGATGAAAGAGAAAAAAAATCCAACGGATTTTGCATTGTGGAAGTTCTCACCTAAAGACCAGCAGCGAGACATGGAATGGGAATCGTCTTGGGGAAAGGGTTTCCCAGGTTGGCACATTGAATGTTCGGCAATGGCTGAAAAATATTTAGGGCCAACATTTGATATTCACACAGGCGGGGTTGATCACATTGCGGTGCATCATGAAAATGAGATTGCACAGGCTGTTGGCGCGAACCATGCTCAGCAGGCTAGGTTTTGGATGCATGGTGAGTATTTAACAGTTGATAACGGTAAGATGAGCAAGTCGCTTGGCAACTTGTATACCATCGATGATTTGGTTGAAAAAGGAATTGATCCATTGTCATTTAGATATTTTGTTTTAGGAGCGCATTATCGAACCAAATTGAATTTTACTTGGGAGGCGCTTGAAGCTGCACAGAATGCTTTGTTTAGATTGCGAGATATTGTTCGAGATTGGGAAGCTCCAAAAGATGAATGTGATAAATGTGGAAAACGTTTTAAGGATGCAATCAATGATGATTTGAATACACCACAAGCGCTTGCGATTGTGTGGGAACTTGTTGACTCTGATAAACCATCACACACAAAAGCCCAGACACTTTTGAAGTTTGATGAGGTTCTTGGGCTTGGACTAAAGGAATACATTGCAAAACCGTTGTTGATTCCAGACGAAATAAGTGCTTTGCTTGTTGAACGAGAAAAGGTTCGTAAAGAAAAAGATTGGAAAGCATCAGATGAAATAAGAGAACAAATTAAAACAAAAGGATTTCTGGTTGAGGACACTGATCAGGGACAAAAACTTCGGGAGAAAAGATAGAGGACAGTAAAAACCGTGACTGTGGGAAACGTGCCCCAATAGTCGCGGTTTTATGATAAAATAAGACTTGCATATGCCAACAGATAAAAATAAACCAACACGAGAACCTGTGGAACCAACAGGTTTTTCAGAGGTTCAGGAAGAACCGGTTGAAAAAGAGTTGCCTGTAGAACAAGAACAGGCTGGTGTTGGGGTTGAGGGAGAAGAAGTGGGAGAGGTAAAAGAGGTCCGAGAGGTGGAAGAGGTAGAGGAAGTAAAAGAGGTGGAAGATGGCGAAGTGGTGGCTGATGAGTCTGTTCAAGGCACAGCGCAAGTGGTTGTTGATCCGCTTGTTGCAGAAGACGATCGATTAACCAAAGAGGTTGAGTCTATTATGGAAGAGGATTTTACAGATATATTTCTTTCCATGCCCCCTGACAAGCAGCAGGAGTTTAAAGAGACAGGAGAAGAAACACTTTCGAAAATTAGGCAGTTACTTGAATCAACAAAGATAAACGCAAAAAAGATTTTTCAACTGTTGCGTGATTGGATGAAAATTATTCCTGGAGTGGACAGATTTTTTCTTGAGCAGGAGGCAAAGATAAAAACAGACAAAATTTTGTTTATCAGTGAAGAGGAAAAGAAACGTTCGCTTGATGAGATTGAATAAAGGAACAGTCCCATAAAATCTAATTGAATTTGTGTTCTATTTACTTCAATTAGGATTGCAGCCTGAACAAGAACCGATGCAAGCATTTGCAGCCGGGGATTTGGGATACATGAAATGGATCCTTATCGTAGTGATTATTTTGGCTGTTATTGCAGGCCTTGTTTTTTTAGCCAGGTTTTTTGTGATTAGGATTGCAAGTGCACGACACGCAACGTTTGGGCGTGTTGTTTTATTGATTACATTGCCAAAGTTTCGTCGTGAAGAAGAAAGTGAGCGTGGCCCACAAAAAGAACAGGTGCACGAAGCAATTGCCGCTGCTGAGACGGTTTTTAGTTCAATTGGAGGACTAAAGGCTGAGCGTGGATTTAATGCATGGTTTTTTGGTCGAAATGATGAGGTTTCTTTTGAAATAATTGTTCAGAAAAAGTTGATTGAGTTTAAAATTAGTGTTCCAAAACACATGCGTGTGTTTTTGGAGCAGCAACTTTCAGCGGCTTATCCGGATGCATATCTGGAAGAAGTAGAAGACTATAATTTGTTTCAACCGGATGGGACCATTCTTGGCGCCCATCTTGTGTTTAAAAGACAAAGTTCTTTTCCAATAAAAACTTATCGTAAACTTGATAAAGATCCGCTTAATGCAATAACAAACGTTTTAACACAAGTTGATGAAGAGGATGGTGCGGCTTTCCAGTTTTTGGTTCGTTCGTCTTATGCAAAATGGCGTAAGAAAGGTATTGCAATTGCATCTCGCATGCAGCAAGGAATGAAATTGGAAGAGGCAATTAAAGGTCACAAAAAATCAAAAATGTCACTTGGTGAACTGGCCGGTACTTCAGAAGCAAAGCCGGAAAAGGATTATCGTCTTTCACCGCTTGAGGAAGAGATTATAAAAGGTCTTGAGGAAAAGGCCAGCAAAGGAGGAATGGATGTTTGTGTTCGTGTTATTGCTTCATCAAAAAATCCTGCGCGCGCACAAAGTATTTTAGCTAACATGCTTAATGCATTTGCACAATATAACATTTATCAATACGGCAATTCTTTTACAAAAGTTGTTCCAGGTTCTAAAAAGAAAATCATTCGCAAGTTTATTTATCGAATATTTTCTCCTCGTAACACTGTTGTGATGAACTCTGAAGAAGTGGCAAGCTTGTGGCATCTTCCATTGCCGTGGACTGAAACTCCAAATATCAAATGGTTGGGTGCGAGAAAGGCTGCTGCGCCAGCCTCGATTCCGGATGAAAACGAAGGATCAATTGAACTTGGATACAACACATATCGCGGTATTCATACGCCTGTTTGGATGAAAGAAAAGGATCGAACACGGCACATGTACATTGTGGGTAAATCCGGAACCGGTAAATCTCAATTGATCGCAAATTTGGCAATACAAGATATTATTAATGGTCATGGTGTTGCTGTTGTAGAACCTCACGGAGATTTGATAGAACAGATTCTTGGAAACATTCCGCGAGAACGTGTGGACGATGTGGTTCATTTCAACCCTTCGGATCTAGAGCGTCCAGTGGGTCTTAATATGCTTGAGACCAAAGATGAAGCAATGAAAGATTTTGCTGTTCAGGAAATGATTTCCATTTTTTACAAACTCTTTCCGCCGGAAATGATTGGTCCAATGTTTGAGCACCACATGCGAAACGTGATGCTTACGCTAATGTCAGATCCGGAAAATCCAGGGTCTATTATTGAAATTCCACGCATGTTCTCTGACGAAGATTTCCAAAAGAAATGGCGTGCAAAGGTGAAGGATCCGGTTGTTCAATCGTATTGGGTTAATGAAGTTGACAAGACTTCAGATTTTCATAAGTCAGAAATGCTTGGTTATTTGATTTCCAAAGTTGGTCGTTTTGTAGAAAACGAGATGATGCGAAATATTATTGGTCAACAAAAGTCTGCTTTTGATTTTAGAGAAATAATGGACAATAAGAAGATTTTGCTTGTGAACTTGTCTAAGGGAAAAACAGGGGATGTTAACTCTGAGCTTTTGGGTCTTATCATTGTTTCAAAATTACAAATGGCCGCGCTTGCACGTGCTGACATGCCAGAGGAAAAACGTCACGACTTTTTCTTATACATTGACGAGTTCCAAAACTTTATCACTGATTCGATTGCAACTATTTTATCTGAGGCACGAAAGTACCGCTTGAACCTAATTATTGCTCACCAGTACATTGGTCAGCTTGTTAAGAACGGTGACACGCAAATTAAAGAAGCTGTGTTTGGAAACGTTGGAACAAACTTTGTTGCGCGTGTTGGTCCAGAGGATGTGGAAACTCTTGGCAAAATTTACTCACCGGATTTTTCCGGATATGATCTGATCAACTCAGATAAATTTACCTGGTATGTGAAAATGATTGTGGATAACACACAGGAGAAACCATTCACACTTAACTTTAATCAACCTCCAAACGGTGATCATGAGTTGGCATCTGCAATTAAAGAGTTGTCCAGATTGAAATTCGGTCGTGATCAGGCTATTGTAGAGGCGGATATTTTGGAACGTACCACTCTTGTTGGAGGAACATCACAACCAACACCTCCTCCATCAACTAAATAACCACCCAGTGCGTCATTGCGAGGAGGTCAAAGGCCGACGAAGTCGAGCTCAGCTCGACGAAGCAATCTCCGTGTAGAGTCATACTTTGTCATCTCGACTAAGCGAGCAAAGCGAGCGCACGGAGAGATCTCGCATATTCGAGATCTCTCGCGTAAAGCGACGTGGTCGCCACGCGACTTTACGTCGGCAAGCTCGAGATGACATAATAACACGGAGATTGCTTCGGCCCGTCTGACGGGCCTCGCAAAGACGCAAGTGAACATATGAATGAGTTAAACGAACAATTTGAAATTGAGGAAGAGGCAGAGGCTCATGCCAATAGAATTGAAAATGGTGATGCCAGACATCGCCTGGCTATTCAAATGCTCAAACAAACGCGAGATAGTTTGAATCATGTAATCAATTTGCTTGAAGATGGTGATACTTCGCGTGCCACAAGACACATGGTTGATCTTGTAACAAATCGTAAAGGCAGCATGGAGGAGTTTGAGTCTGAGTCTGGTGCAGCAATGATTGAAGGGGTTTTTGACGGACAGACAATGGTTGGTGCAGATGGCATTAGTTATCCAATTCCTGAGAACTATGCATCAAAATCTCAATTGGTTGAGGGTGACATGTTAAAACTATTTTTACGACCAGATGGCACACACGTTTTTAAACAAATCGGGCCGGTTGATAGACAACGTGTTGTTGGTAAGCTTGAGCATGATTCTCAAACAGCAGAGTATGTTGTCATTCACGATGACAGCATGTATAAAGTACTTGATGCAAGCGTTAGTTATCACAAAGGAGTGCCTGGTGATGAAGTGGCAATCTTGATTCCAAAAGGAGGGAAAAGCCGTTGGGCGGCTGTTGAAAGAATTATCAATCTATGAGCCAAACATTATATAGAAGATATCGACCGGAAAAGTTTAAGGATATTTCAGGTCAGGAACATGTTGTTAAAACCCTGCAGAATCAGCTAAAAGCTGGTTCTGTTGCTCATGCATATCTGTTTACAGGGCCACGTGGGATTGGGAAAACCACAATTGCGCGTTTGGTTGCAAAGGCTATTAATTGCGAGAAAGTAAAAGAAAGCGAGCCATGCGGAAAATGTTCGTCATGTACAGAGATTACTACTGGAAATGCGCTGGATGTTTTTGAGATTGACGCGGCATCTCACACTGATGTTGAAAACGTTCGTGAGAACATTATTAAAAATGTTCGATTTGCACCAAACAAGTTGAATCGAAAAGTTTATATTATAGATGAGGTTCACATGCTTTCAACCTCTGCTTTTAACGCGCTGTTAAAAACACTTGAAGAACCCCCAGAGCACGCATTATTTATTCTTGCAACAACTGAGATTCATAAAGTTCCTGAGACGATTATTAGTCGTTGTCAGCGTTTTGATTTTGCAAGGATTGACAAAGCAGAGCTTGTTAAGCGAATGAAAAGGATTTTGAAAAAAGAAGGGGTGGTTGTGGCTGATGATGTGCTTGCAGAGATTGCACGACACAGCGGTGGATTTGCGCGCGATGCGGAAAGCATGCTTGGCCAAGTGCTGGCATTGGGAGAAAAGGAGATCAGTATGGATCAGGCAATGCTTGTGCTTCCGGCAACCACAGCAATTATTGTTGAACAATTTATTGATTCAATGTTTTCCAAAGGAGCAGGGGAGACAATCAAGCTTTTGAATCAGAATCTTGAGCAGGGAGTTGACCTTAAACATTTTTTGGATGATGTTATTTCAAAGTTGCGCGACCAGCTTCTTGAAACTGTTTCAGAAGGAAAGGCTTTAGTTTCTGTTGATCAGCTTCGGTTTGCAATTGAGAAATTTTTAAAAGCCCGCAGACATATTAATGTTGATCACTTGCCACAGCTTCCGCTTGAATTGGCTATTGTGGAGATTGTAAGTGAAGGAGCCAGGGATCAGGAGCTGGCTGTCGGGAATAGCACATCTGCGTCATTGCGAGGAGCCGAGGGCGACGACGTAAAGTCGCGTGGCAACCACGTTGCTTTACGCAAAGCAGTCTCCGTGGAAAAAAAAATTGAAAAATCGGATTTTAAGAAACAGGAGGTTGATTTGGATATCCAAGAAACACAACCCCTGTCATCTCGACCGAGCGAAGCGAGCGGAGAGATCTCGCATATTCGAGATCTCCCGGCTTCGTCCAACAACAGCGAGGCTTTGCTTGAGACAGTACAAGAGGAGACTGTGTTCGATTCCGTCCCAGTCATATCACTCGAGGAAGTCAAAGAAAAATGGCCAACCGTGTTTGAGCAAATTCAAGAGTGCAATGCATCCTTGCCGTTATTTATGGAGTCCTGTGAGATTTGTGGAGTAAAAGACGATCATGTTGAGCTTGCGTTTGAATACGATTTGCACGTTCAGGCAGTGAACAAAGAAAAGAACCGTGTGTTAATTGAAAAGGTGTTGGAAAAGGTTTTGGGTAAGAAAGTTAAGGTGAGGGCTTTGAAAACAGAAAAAAAGGAATCAGATTCGGTCAAAGATTTGCTTGAAGAGTTTGGTGGGAGTGTAGTGTAACAAATTTTTGCACGTCTTGATTAGACAGTTTAAGGTAGCTTTGTTAGTATAATCTTAACGTAATTTAGTAAATATAGAATCTATGCGCGAAACAACACCAACTCCAGAACCAACCCCAGAACAAGTAGCCAACAACGAGGTTGGTGTAGAGGAGGCATTGAAGACCTTTGTAATTCCTGAAACAATGAGTGAGCTTGCCAGCGTAAAAGTGATAGAACGAGCCGAACAAGGCGAAACATTTTGGGTGCCTTCCGAGCTACATGTTGGAGTATACGAAGCGCGTGCAAAAGGACTTGACAGAGGTGATTTAAAATTCCTTGTTGAAGAAGGTAAGGGTGGTGAGTAAATTATCCTGAATTTTTAAGCGACAAAAAACTGAAACAGGGCAGCGGTAATGTTGTCTGGAAAAATTTCCTAGAAAAAAATACTTATAAAATACTTCTCGATCGAGAAGTATTTTATAAGTATTTTTTTGGTTCCCAATAAAGTTAACAGAAAAACCGCCAGAACTTCCTTGGGATGGGAAGGTGGCGGCTTGAGAATCGTGTGGTTGGTTAGCTCACACGCGCGTGCAGGTTTTGGCCTCGCAGTCAATGTGACATGCATCGCCCTTTTCGATTTCTTGTCCCCTGAAGTTGGCACCAAGCACGTCTTCTCCGTAGTCCTCAGGGAACCACCTCGTATACTCGAAGTGGGTTACCAGGATCAGGAAATCGGCTTGATCCGCATGCTCCTGGATCAGGGCAATGGCAGCGTCTGAGTCCATTGGATGGCTGGCTTCCGACCAGAGCACCTCGTGTTCGGTGAAGCTGACACCGAACAGGTCGGCCAGGATCTGGGCGCTCTCGCTTGCTCGATCCTTGGTCGATGAGAGTATGCACACGGAAGCGTTGCCGATGCGCTCCTTCAGCCTAGCGTGCAGTGCGCGAATCTGCTCGGTACCGCGTTTGGAGAGGTGGTCATCGGCTTTGTAGTGACCGTGCCGGACCACAATCAGACTCTTCATATTCTTCCTCCAACATGGAGATCAAGGCTCCGTTCTCACCATCTCATCGATATGAGAGCTGGGGAGAATTTAGGCTTGTTTCTAGCTGAATATTAGTAAGAAAAATTATCATAAAAAGACTTTTTTGTCAACACAAAATCGTCAGCTTTCGCTGAGCGCATGTGGCTTGCCACGTGAACACCGACGTTGTACTACACTACAGCCCCGTAAAATTGACATACCGACATGGTCAATCACGTGGCACGTAAAAACACCAACTAGAGTTGGTGTTTTTACGTGGTTCCCGGGCAGGGACTCGAACCCCGATTTAGTGGACCAGAACCACTCGTCCTGCCGTTAGACGACCCGGGAATAAATTGCCTGGCAAAATATACCTTTAATATTCCCAAAAGTCAATCGAATCTTGACAAAATCACTAAAAAATGCTATCATGGTTTCTTGTTGTTTCGCAATGGTGCGGACAACACTCCGGGGAGAGGATCATGCCCGCGAAGCACCGATGCGGTCACAACCGCTGCCAGTTCTCCACGTCGCAGGCGCACCGCAGCGCCAAGGACATGGGCGGCGGCTCCAAGAAGAAGTAGCCCAACAACTCGAACTCACCCTGCGGGGCGCCTACTCTAGGGCGCCCCGTGTTCGTTTTAAAAATTTATTGAAAATTCGATTATTTTTTTGGCAATGTCTTTGCCGGTAACTTCCTCCAAGGCTTTAAATCCAGGATTGGCATTTACTTCCAAAACAAGCGGTCCACTTTCAGATCTAATAAGATCAACTCCTGCAATTTCAAGGTTAACTGATTTTGCAACTTTTACTGCAAGTTGTTTTTCCTGATCTGATAATTCAATTTCTTTTCCTGTTCCACCTGTTGAAGTGTTTGCTCTAATGTCTCCAGAAGACGCTGATCGTTCCATTGCGGCAATTACTTTATTTCCAATCACAAACGCACGCACATCTTTTCTTTCTGCCTCTTTGACAAATCGTTGAACAATAATTGGATTGTGATCTCGGATTGCTAAGTATTCAGCAATTGGCTGAAAAGTCTCTTTGTCTGGCGCATAAAATACACCCTTACCATGAGTTCCAAATGCAATTTTGATAATCACAGGAAAACCAAGTTGATTTGCAAACACTAAAGCTTGTTCAGGATTTTTTGTGATTGCTGATTCAGGATGAGGAATGTCATTATTTTGAAAATGTAGTAATTGTCTAATTTTGTTTTTTGATAAACCAAGATGATGCTTGCTGTTTATCAATTTAAATCCAGATTGATTTAAATAATGAATCGGATGCATGTGCAAGCTTGGCTCTTCAATAAAGTTTGGTCTTGGAAGAATTACATCAAGTTTTGGAAGTGGTTTTCCATCATAAAGATAACCCCCCCTAACCCCCCCTTGAAAGGGGGGGGAACAAAACAAAAAGTTTGGTTCGTACAATCGAACTGTTTCATGTCCAAGCTCTTTTGCAGCTTCTTCAAGTCGATCAACACTTGAATATTGCTCCCAGGATTGTTTTGAAATAAGAATTCCAATTTTCATATTATTTCTATATGTCATCTCGACCGGAGACCCGTCTGACGGGCCGGAGCGGAGAGATCTCGAACACGAATATGCGAGATCCCTCGACTCACTGTCGTTCGCTCGGGATGACACAGTGTTTCATTATTTTGTCATTTGAATTCGGCCGGATGCTTTTGGATGAAGCGCATCCCGAGTTGATAATGCACCATCTTTGAGTCCATCAGCTAGCATTTCATCTAAGATAGCATGTACTTCTTCTTTTGTAGATGTTGTGTGCAATCGTTGTCTAAATCGTTTAGCTCCATCGATTCCCTTAAAGTACCAACTTAAATGTTTCCTAAATGTTACAACCCGATTATCGCCATACTGCGCGATGTGAAGATCTAAATGTTGCTTTATTGTTTTAACCCTTTGTTCAAGTGAAATTTGGGTTGGCTCTTTACCACTAATTATTTCTTCAATCTGAGAAAAGATCCAAGGGTTGCCAAGAGCACCGCGGGCAATTAAGACGCCATCACATCTGGTCTCTTTAAGCGCTTGAAAAGTCAACAAGGCTGTGTGGATATCTCCGTTGGCAAGAACGGGGATAGAAACTTTTTCTTTTGCTTGCTTGATTATCTCCCAGTCGGCTTTTCCAGCATAGCCTTGTTTTTTTGTTCGACCATGAATTGTAATAAGATCTGCGCCAGCTTGTTCAAGAATTTTTACAAATTCAAAGCATTCTGTTGGATTTTCCCAGCCTGTTCGAATTTTTACAGACAAGGGAACTGTGATAACTTTTTTTACTGCTTGAACAATTTTTGTGGCCAGGTCTGGATCTTTCATCAAGGCTGCTCCGTTGAAATGATTTACAACTTTGTAAACAGGACAGCCCATGTTGATATCAAACCCTTCTGGGTTATGTGATTCCTCAATCAAATTCGCGGCCTCGGCCATCACCTCAGGGTCGCTTCCGAAAATTTGTTGAACAATTGGTCGCTCACTTTTATGAATTTCTGTCATGCCAAGCGTTTTATGATTACCACGAACAACTGCTTCTGAAGAAACCATCTCTCGAAAAACAACAGGAGACGCCATGGTCTTAACCAACTGACAAAAAGCCGAGTCAGTCATGTCTGCCATTGGCGACAATGCAACAATGGGTCGTTTGATTGAATTCCAGTTTAGTTTCATAAGTAAAAGGAGGATATAGGAAAAAGTTAATTGAAGCAAGAATGGGATCAGTGTATAATCTTCTCATGTGAAAAAAGAATCTTCATCAATCTACTTGTATGGCGCAGCAGTTTTAGTTGTTGTGATTATTGGTTTTGTTGTTCTAAAAAACAGCACACCATCAGTGCACACATCGTTTGCAGAATGTTTAGCTGAAAATGATGTAAAAATGTATGGTGCATGGTGGTGTTCACATTGCGAGAATCAGAAAACAATATTTGGTAATGCGTTTGATCAAATTGAATATATTGAATGCTCAGACTCCGGATCTCGTGCAATTAATGAAACTTGCAAAGACATTGGACTTAAAGGATATCCAACTTGGGAATTTTCAGATGGAAGTCGGCTTGCAGGCGAAGTTACGCTTGAGGTTTTAGCGGAAAAGACTGGATGTGAATTACCAACACAATAAATATCCCCCGAGCCTGTCGAGGGGCGCAGGCCTTCGACAGGCTCGGGCAATATCATTTATGAAAAAAATCATCACAACACTTATTATATTATCACTGATCGGTGTGGCCATTTCCACTTATTCCTTTTTGCACAACAAAGGTTTTGTGTCTGGTGAAATTTGTGTAATCGGTGAATCATTGGATTGTGATGTTGTAAACCAAGGACCTTACTCAAAACTGTTTGGTATTCCTGTTTCATTGATAGGGATTATTGGATACGCTTTTCTTTTTGTTGGATCTGTAATGAAGCGTAACGACCAAAAAGACGAGGGGCTTACCAGATTTTTGTTATTAGCATCTTTGGGAGGTCTGTTGTTCAGCTTTTATTTATCCGGAATTGAGGCGTTTATTTTGCAGACTTGGTGTTTGGTTTGTTTGATATCTCAGTTGGTAATTTTGCTCATTACTATTCTGGCTGGTAAGGTTTATTTATTGGAGAAAAAGTCAGAGAAATAAAAGTTTAAAATATATGGATAAACAAAAAGCAATTATAATAGGTTTTTTACAGGCAGTTGCAATGACTGTATATGTTTTTTTGGTTTCAGCTTTAATGATGAGTCTTGATAATATTTTGCCAAACATGCCAGCATTTGGTATTGCCAGCTTTTTACTCCTCTTTGTTTTATCTGCTGCATTTATGGCTCTGATTTTTGCAGGTTATCCGGTTTCATTGTTTTTCAAAAAAGATACAAAAAGAGGATTGCACATAATGGGATTCACAGTTCTTTTTTTAGCATTATTTTTTCTAGCATTCATTATTATCCAGGCTTCAGTTTAAATCGATATGTTGCTTTCTTTTCATGGGGCGGCGCGGGGGGTAACCGGATCTTGTCATTTATTAAAATTAAAAGACGCTGATGGCAAAGATCATCAGCTTCTTTTTGATTGTGGAATGTTTCAAGGCGAAAATTTGTGTGGATCAAAAAACTTGGAAGACTTTGGTTTTGATCCAAAACAAGTTGATGCGTTATTTATCACACACCCTCATGTGGATCACACCGGACGAATACCAAAGTTGGTCAAGGAAGGTTTTTCCGGTTCGATTTATATGACGCATCCGTGCCATGGATTATCAAAGCTTGTTTTGGAAGATGCGTATCATATTATGACAGAAGATGCTGAAAAGTGTGGAAGTTCTGTTTTGTATGAATTGAAAGATTTAATGAAATCATTTGAACAAATAAAAACAGTTTCATATCACGAGCAGGTGGATGTTGCTCCAGGTGTTAGTATCATGTTCCATGATGCAGGGCATGTGTTAGGCTCCTCGTTTATTTCTGTTGAAGCAGAAGGTAAGCGTGTTGTTTTTTCAGGTGATATTGGAAACGACAATGTGCCAATATTGCCGGACACAGAGGCCCTTTCAAAAGCTGATGTTGTTATTTGTGAAGCAACATATGGACATAGAGTTCATGAGGAAAGGTCTGAGAGGTCAAAAAAGCTGAAAGAGGCTTTGGAGGAAACAATAAAAAATAAATCGGTTTTGATGATTCCGGCTTTTTCAATTGAGCGAACCCAAGAATTGTTATACGAGATTGACAGGATTCTTTTGAATGAACTTAAAACAAAGATTCCGATTTTTCTTGATAGTCCAATGGCAATAAAGGCTACTCAGCTTTATCGAGATTTTAAACAGTTTTTACAATTTGATGTTTCAATTTTAAGCGAACCGGATCGGGACTTTTTTACTTTTAAGAATCTGCGTGAGACTCTTTCAAGAGATGAATCAAAAGAGATTAACTATACAAAACCACCAAAGGTTATTATTGCCGGCTCTGGCATGATGTCTGGGGGACGAATTATGCATCATTTGATTCGTTATCTTCCTGATTCAAAAAATCAAGTTTTGATTATTGGTTTTCAGGCCAAAGGAACACTTGGGCGAAAGATTTTTGAGGGAGAAAAAAAGGTGCACATATTTCGAGAGGAGGTTGAAGTAAAAGCAAAGGTGTCAGCCATTGGCGCGTTTTCAGCGCATGGTGACATGAACAAACTTACAAAATGGCTTAAGCCGGAAGATGGGAAAGTGCCTGAACAGATTTTCCTTGTGCATGGGGATCCTGAAGCAAAAGAATTATTTGCAACTCATCTAAGACACAAATTACGAACTGACGTGATTGTGCCCGGGTATCATAGCGAACACGAAATTTAAAACACCCGCCTTGAGCGGGTGTTTTTGTCACCCCCCTCTTTTTGCGTCTTTGCGAGCCCCCTTTCGCGGAAAGGGGCGAAGCCCGTCCGAACGGCCGCAAGGCCGGGCGGGCAATCTCCGTTGAGAACTATGTAGGACAGTCACGTTGTATAATTTCGGCAGACTCGCTTCGCTCGTGCTGGCGAAATTATACAATATACCTGTTGATGGCGTCCTGGAGGTTCGTTGGAGGATTGTGGGGGACAGTCATGTTGTTTCACATGCACACAGGAAAAATTTTCTTGCTGCGGAACTCGTGCTCTTTGTTGTTTATTTTAAAGGTAAGCACTCAGACAGTCCTCGCTGCAAAAATTTTCCCTGTGTGCATGTGAAACAAATCCGAGGGCATTATTAAATAGAAAAACCGCCAGAGCTTTCAGTGAAAGATGGCGATCTGATTGCTTGCTGAGTTCGTGGCCTAGGCCGCGAGCGGGAAGCGGTCGTGAAGGAGCTTCATGGCGTTGAGCCCGATGAGTGCGGCTTCTTCGTCGCCGGTGACCTCGAACGTGTTGGTCTGGCGATTGCCGTAGATGGCGTTGACCGAGCCGGCCCAGTAGCCGCCATGGGTCATGCACCAGACGTAGATCGTTGCCGACTCCATGGAGTAGAGCAATACACCGCGTTGGGTCAGCTCGTCGTGGAGCATTTGCAAGCGCGGAGGGATGTAGCCCATGTCGTCCGGTCGTGCCTGGCCTTCGTTGAAGCACGTGGTTGTTGCCTCAATGCCGACGTGGTGCGGCAGGCTGAGAGTCTCGGCAGCCTCGATGAGCGCAGCGATCACTCGGTGGTCAGCGAATGCAGGATACTCGATCGGCGCCCAGTTGGTGCTGGCGCCATCCAGTCGAACAGCCCCGCTTGCGATGGCTGATTCACCGACGTTCGGCTCTCTCTGGAGCGTGGAGCATGAGCCCACACGGATAAAGCGCTCTGCTCCCGAACGCACTGCCTCGGGCAGCACAATGCCCGTGGATGCGCTGCCCATGCCGGTTGTGACCACAGACATGGGAACGCCCTGGAATTCGCCGGTGAAGCTCCTGAGCCCCCGGTGATCACCGACCTTGATCGCCCCGGGACCGAAGAAGCGGCTCACCAACTCCTCAGCATCCTTGATCGGATCTGTTCCGGCGATCAGCTCTGCCCGTTCGGGTGAGCCCACCAACAGGCAGTGGGGCGCCAGATCGTGTGCGTCTGTGTGGAGATGGTATTGCTTGCCACCTGCAGAGGTTGGGGCGTCAGCCTTTCTATCGCTCATGAAACCCTCCTGGTTTCGCAGAGGTTCAAAAACAAAAACCGTTCGTATATTTACAACGGTTTAAGTGTTCTGTCAACCATGTCGCTTTATACGAAGCAATCTCCGGGAGACTTTTGGGGGACAGTCACGTTGTATAATTTCGGCAGACTCGCTTCGCTCGTGCTGGCGAAATTATACAACGTACCTGTTGATGGTGGCTTGGGGGTTCGTTGGAGGATTGTGTGAGTGCGGGTGTTTAATAATGGACAGTCTGTTAATTTTATTTTAGTATGATCTCGTTATGACCGATCAAAAGCAAATTCGGAATTTTTGCATTATTGCACACATTGATCATGGTAAGTCGACCCTTTCGGATCGGCTTCTTGAATTTACCGGCACAGTTGAAAAGAGAAAAATGCAAAATCAGATTTTGGATACAATGGAGCTGGAAAGGGAGAAAGGAATTACAATAAAGCTTGCGCCGGCAAGGATGGAGTATGACTACACACCAATAACCCCCCCTAACCCCCCCTTGAAAAGGGGGGGAACTTACGTTCTCAATCTAATTGATACTCCGGGTCATGTTGATTTTAATTATGAAGTTTCTCGATCATTGGCAGCTGTTGAGGGCGCAATACTTTTAGTTGATGCAACTCAAGGTGTGCAAGCGCAAACCATTGCAAATCTTTTTTTGGCCATTGAAGAGGATTTAGAAATTATCCCTGTTCTTAATAAGATCGATCTTCCGGCAGCAGATGTTCCAGCACGAACAAAAGAAATTGTGAAACTTATTGGATGTGATCCAAAAGAGGTTTTGGCTGTAAGTGGAAAAACAGGCGAAGGTGTTGAAGCGCTTCTTGATGCAATTGTTAAGCGCATTCCAGCACCAAAAGGAAATACAGATGCGAATCCTCGAGCTTTGATTTTTGATTCTTTTTATGATGACTACCGTGGAGTCATGGCTTATATTCGCATGGTAGATGGTTTGCTTGAGAAAGGTTCAAAAATTGAAATGATTGGAACAAGTGCGCGCGCTGAAGTGTTGGAAATAGGGGCTGTTACTCCAAATGGACTAAAACCAAGTCCTGAATTTTCAACCGGGCAAATCGGTTATGTTGTCACAGGGCTTAAAGATATTTCCGCATGTCGAGTTGGTGATACTATAACTTCGGGAACCCCCCCTAACCCCCCCTTGAAAAGGGGGGGAACGTCACCGCTTCCGGGCTATAAAGATGTAAAGCCAATGGTTTTTGCTGGAATGTTTCCGCAAGAAGGTAATGACTTTCAAAAGTTAAGAGAAGCAATTGAAAGGCTAAAATTAAATGATTCAGCGTTGATTTATGAACCAGAACACTCACCGGCGCTTGGTTATGGATTTCGGTGTGGGCTTTTGGGAATGTTGCATTTGGAGATTTTAAAAGAACGACTTGAGCGTGAGTTTAATTTGGAACTTGTTGTTACTGTTCCATCAGTTGCGTATCAGGTTCATCAGCGTTCCAAAGAAATGATTATAATCAAGAGTCCGCTTGATCTTCCGGATCCGTCACATATTGATTTTATTGAAGAGCCATGGGTAAAATTAGATATTGTTACACCAACGGATTATGTTGGTGCTGTAATGCAGTTGGTGCAGGATAGGCGCGGTACTTACAAGAACACAGAATACCTTTCTGAGAATCGGGCGATTTTGCATTACGAGATTCCGCTTTCAATGATCATTGTTGATTTTTACGATAAACTTAAAGGAGTAACAGCCGGATACGCATCAATGAATTATGAGGTCATTGATTATCGTGAAGCAAATGTTGTGCGTATGAATATTTTAGTGGCTGAGGATACTGTTGATGCGTTTGCTACACTTGTCTATCGAGATGAGGCGGATAAGGCTGGACGGAGAATTGTGAAGTCACTTAAAGAATCAATTCCGCGAGCAAACTTTGTAATCAAACTGCAAGCCGCTGTTGGTGGTAAGATTGTTGCAAGTGAAAGAATTTCCGCAGTTCGAAAAGACGTGACTGCAAATTTGTATGGAGGTGACGTAACACGGAAGCGCAAACTGCTTGAAAAGCAAAAGAAAGGAAAAGCTAAAATGCTAGCTCATGGAAAAGGAAAGGTAAATATTCCAACGAATGCATATTTGAATGTTTTAAAAAGATAGTATGAAAAAGAAAACAAAGTTCCGAATCTTTTGGGGTGTTGTTGGGGGAATGGTGATCATCAGCATGGTCATGTTTACGGTTGCTATTGGTTTTGGGCTCTAGTTGTCATCCCGAGCGAGGCGCAGCCAAGCCGAGGGATCTCGCATATTCGAGATTTCTCCGCTCGCTGTGCTCGGTCGAAATGACAAAAAGAATGCAGTGGCGTGTTGCTGAGAAAATTTTAGAGGAAATCAAAAAACAGTTTCCGGAGATTGATCCGGCTGTTTTGCAATTATTGTTTAATCGCAACATTAAAACACAAGAAGAGATTGATGTTTATTTAAGTCCGGATTGGAGCCGAGACACTTTTTCACCTCATCTGTTTAACAACATGAGTGAGGCGATCAAAAGAGTGTTTGATTCACTTGAGGCCGGTGATGTTATTACTGTTCATGGAGATTATGATGCAGACGGCGTATGCGCTTCGGCAATTCTAATATCAACACTTAAAGAAATTTGTCGAGAATTTGATTTTGATAAATTAAAAATCACTTCATATATTCCGCATCGCGAAAAAGAGGGTTATGGCATGTCTGTGGAAACGATTGAGCATCTTCATGAACACGACAAGACAAAACTTGTAATTGCTGTTGATTGCGGAATTAGCAACAAGCCGGCGGTTGATCGCGGAAAAGAACAGGGAATGGATACGATTATTTGTGATCACCACACAATGCCGGAAGAATTACCTGATCAAGCAATTCTGATTCATCCGTTGGTTCCAGGTGAAAAGTTTCCAAACAAGCATCTTTGTGGCACAAGTGTGGCGTTTAAGCTTGCAAGCGCTTTGTTGGATGAGGCGCGAACACGCGGGGCATCGTTTCCGGCGGGTTATGAAAAGTGGCTTTTAGATTTGGTTGCAATCGCAACTGTGACAGATGTTATGCCGCTAACAGGAGAGAATCGTGTGCTTGAAAAGTATGGTCTTTTGGTTTTGAATAAAACACGAAGAAAAGGCATTCAGAAACTTATTGATATTGCAGGTTCAAAAAAGGGCAAGCTTGATACTGTTTCGATTGGTTTCCAACTTGGTCCTCGGATTAACGCAGCCGGAAGAATGACGCATGCCAATGAGGCGCTTGCGCTTATGGTTGAGGAAGATGATTTGCAAGCAACAAAGTTTGCAATGCAATTGAATGATCGAAATAAAGAACGACAAGCAGCTTCTCAACAAATGTATTTGCAAGCAAAAAAACTTGTAAAAGACCCTGGCGATCAAAAGTTGTTGATTGTGTGTCAACAAGGTTGGCCAGCAGGGCTTGTGGGTTTGGTTGCCGGAAAGCTTGTGAATGAGTTTCATGTACCAACGTTTGTTGTTGGACAAGATGGTGAAAAATTTGTTGGCTCAGGTAGGAGTATTAAAGGATTTGATATTACAAAGGCCATGCATGCAGCATCGGAACATCTTGATCGATTTGGTGGACATCCGGAAGCGTGCGGCTTTTCAACCACTGGTCAGGATCGATTTGAAAAAGCAAAAAGTGTAATGCTTGAATATGCTCAAACACAGATTAAAGATGAAATGCTTTTGCCAATCCTAAATATTGACGCAGAAATTGATTTTAAAGATGTTACATGGGATTTGCAAAAAGAGCTTGAAAAGTTTGAGCCATTTGGTAAGGGGAATCCGCAGCCGATTTTTGCCAGCAAACAAGTTGAGGTTGTAGACAAAAGATATGTTGGGGCTGATGGAAAACATTTACGACTGACGGTTCGTTCACCGCGTGGTACCATAATGAAAATGATTGGGTTTCGATTTGGTGAAATGTTTGATCAACTCGAAATCGGAAAACCAATAGACGTTGCTTATGAGATTGGTGTTAATGAGTGGAATGGTAATAGGGAATTGCAATTAAAGATTGTGGATATTAAATTGAGGTAGATACCGAACGTCCCCCTTTTCAAGAAATACTAACCACCCCTAACCCCTCCTTGAAAAGGAGGGGAATAATGCATGTCGGTTGAAAGTTCTCCCCCTTTTTAAGGGGGAGTTAGAGGGGGTTATGATTTTGGATATGTATAACGAACTTTTCAATAAAAAAGAAAAGAAAACTTTCAGACAAAAATTACGAACTGATCCAACAGCAGCAGAAAAACAGTTGTGGCCACATCTGCAAGGTAGACAAATAGAAGGATTGAAGTTTCGGCGTCAGCATGGAATCGGAAAGTATGTCGTCGATTTCTATTGTCCTGAAATCAAACTTATTATAGAGGTTGATGGTGATTCACATTTTGAACCTGGAGCTCAAGAAAAAGATGTTGAACGAGAGAGAAGTCTTATTAATAGTGGTTTTCGAGTTTTGCGCTTTACCGATCGTGACATTTTTGATTCGATGGAAGATGTGATTGAAATTATAAAATCAAATTTATACTAGAAATACTAACCACCCCTAACCCCTCCTTGAAAAGGAGGGGAACTTTCCAAAAACTATGAAACTAACTATTTTTACTGACGGTGGTTCAAGAGGGAATCCCGGACACGCGGCTTCTGCTGCTGTGTTAAAAAATTCTGCTGGAGAAACAGTTGCAACCGTATCAAAGTACCTTGGTAAAACAACAAACAACCAGGCTGAATACACTGCAATTGTTTTGGGTCTTCAAAAAGCAAAGAAAATGAAAGCCACAGAAGTGCAGGTTTATATGGACTCAGAACTTGCTACAAAACAGCTCAATGGTCAGTACAAGGTGAAGAATCCCGGTATTGCTGAGCGGTTTTTGGAAGTTAAAAATCTTATGCACGCTTTTAAACGTGTGAAGTTTTCACATGTAAGACGTGAAAAAAATAAGGAATCCGATGCTTTAGTAAACAAAGTTTTGGACGAATTGTGATATAATAATTCCATTATGGGATTGTTTGGAGGTAAAAAATCAAATACGTTTTTAGGCGTTGATGTTGGGGCAAGCAGCATCAAAATTATTGAATTTGCAAATGTAAAGGGTCGTGCCAAACTAATGACTTATGGTTATGTTGAAGTTCCTGTTGCTGAGTCTGGCGAGTCTTTGTTGGATACTCCAAAACGAACAGGGGAGTTGCTTCAAAAGGTTTGCAAAGATTCCGGATGTAAATCAACCAGTGCAATGGCAGCACTTGCTTCATCAGCTGTGTTTTCAACAATCCTTTCTATTCCAAAAGCAAAGGATAAAAAAATGATGAAACCGCTTATTGATGCAGAGCTTGAAAAGCTCACCCCGCTTCCTTTGACTGAAATGATTACGTATTCGACATTTTTAGATGAAGAGAAAGAAAAAAAACCAGAAGGAAAAAAGAAGGAAGTTGAGAAAGTTGAAAAGAAAGATGAGACAAAACACTCGCGCGTACTTGTCACAGCTGCGGCAAAAACATTGGTTCAAAAATATATTGAAATTTTCCGTGTTGCAAAACTTGAGCTTCAGGCTTTGGATACAGAATCGTTTGCGCTTATTAGATCGCTTATTGGAAAAGACAAAGGATCAATCATGATTATTGATCTTGGGTCCAAACGAACAAATCTAACAGTTGTTGAAAAAGGAATTCCTTTTATTTCACGTAGCATCAACATTGGGGGCGACTCAGTCACAAGAAAGATAATGGAAACAATGCAACTTTCAGAGACTGATGCAGAGCGAATGAAACGTGATCTTGGTCAAATGAGCGGAGAAGGTTCTGATCTTCCAGGAGGCTTGCCAAAAATTTTAGAGTTTTTTATCCAGCCATTAGTAAATGAGATTCGATACACGTTTGAGCTTTATGCAAACACAGAGCTTACAGACAGAAAGTCGATTGATAAAATTGTTCTAACCGGTGGTGCATCAAACTTGCCGCGCGTCCCAGAGTATTTGGCTGAGGCTCTGAATTTAAATGTATATCGCGGTGATCCATGGGCACGTGTTGTTTTTCCAAATGATCTGGCATCTGTTTTGGAAGAGATTGGTCCAAGGATGAGTATTTCAATAGGACTCGCAATGCGAGACATAGAATGATAGAATCTAATAGTATGAAAAACAAAAAAGGCTTTACTTTAGTAGAAATTTTAGTGGTTGTTGCCATTATTGCGCTTGTTGGAACAATGGCAGCTGTTGCTGTTAATTCAGCGCGGTCAAAACAAAGAGACGCAACTAGGCTTTCAAATGTAAGACAGCTTCAGTCAGCAATGGAAGATTTCTTTAATGAAAGCAATCATTATCCAAACGGCGATCTAACTCCACTTGGGGACGCCTCAATCAGTTCTTGTTTGAGTACAACTGGATTCCATGGAGACTGTTCACTTGATTCCGCCGTGTTTCTTAGAGTGGTTTCCGGTACATATGAAAAAGGTCTTGATGGTGTTGTTACCTGCGGTGATCCGGCACGAAATGCACTTTGTTACACACAACTCAAAGAAGGTGATGCATATGTAATTCATTTTGAACTGGAGAATGGTTTGGCTGCAGTTGGATTGCAGCAAGGTGTGAACTGTGCAACACCAAACGGAATGTTTGCCGGTGTGTGTGCTGAAGAAGTTGAATAAAATATGACACTCTTCATACTTTTTCTTTTAGGAATTTGTGTGGGGAGTTTTTTAAATGTTGCGATTTTTAGAGCGCATGAAGACGAGAAGTTGCGTGGGCGTTCAAAGTGCATGAAATGTGAGATTCCAATCGGTGCTAAAGATTTGGTGCCGGTTTTAAGCTACTTGTTGCTAAAAGGTAGGTGTAGAAATTGCAAACAAGTTTTCTCATGGCAATACCCAGCAGTTGAGCTTGCAACCGGATTGCTTTTTATAATTCCCCCCCTTATCAAGGGGGGGTTAGGGGGGGTTAGCTTTGATTTATTGCCGATCCTAATCCGCGACTGGGTTTTCATTTCTTTTCTAATAATCATTTTTGTTTACGATCTAAAGCACATGTTGATTTTGGATCGTTTTACAATTCCAGCAATGATATTTGCTTTGATCGCAAACCTTTGGATTGGAATCATTCCAGCATGGTTATTGTTGCTTGGGGCAGTTGTGTTAGCAGGATTTTTTTACATTCAGTTTTTGATTTCAAAAGGCAAATGGATTGGAGGGGGAGATATTCGACTTGGAGCACTCATGGGATTTATGCTTGGACTCCAGTATGGATTGGTTGCTTTGTTTTTAGGATATGTATTTGGTGCTGTGTTTGGTTTGATTTTGATGGCGCTTAATAAAGCCAATAAAAAAACAATGATTCCTTTGGGAACATTTTTAACCATTTCAACGCTCATAACTCTTTTTTACGGGCACAACATTCTTGATTGGTATTTAGGGTTTTTCGTCTGATACTGAATGTCCCCCTTTTCAAGGGGGACTACAGGGGGTTAGCATTTCATAAGCATAACCACCCCTAACCCCTCCTTGAAAAGGAGGGGAATAATGCATGTCGGTTGAAAGTTCTCCCCCTTTTTAAGGGGGAGTTAGAGGGGGTTAGCATTTTGAATATGTATAACGAACTATTTAATAAAAAAGACAAGAAAACTTTTAGACAAAAATTACGTACTGATCCAACAGCAGCAGAAAAGTTGTTATGGTTGCATTTGCAGGGTAAGCAAATGGAAGGATTAAAGTTTCGGCGGCAGCACGGAATCGGAAAGTATGTCGTTGATTTCCATTGTCCTAAAATTAAACTTGTTATTGAGGTTGATGGTGATTCGCATTTTGAATCAGGAGCTCAGCAAAAAGATTCCGAACGAGAGCAATATCTAATCAACAAAGGTCTTCGAGTTTTACGGTTTACTGATCGTGACATTTTTGATTCGATGGAGGACGTTGTTGAAATTATTCAATCAAACTTATACTAACCACCCCTAACCCCTCCTTGAAAAGGAGGGGAAGAATGCGAGATCTTCAATCAACTATTGACATTTTAGTCTTTTTTTGTTAATTTATTTTTCTCTTTGCCACAGTGTTTAGTGCACCAACTTGATGCCTTAAACGTTGTGGCAAAGGGCGCTGCTTGCGCATATCGCGTAGGAGTTTGTTGGTTGCCATGGCAAAGGAACACAATGGCTGCAAGTATTGGTCAGGCATTGGAGCTCATGACAAAGCTCGCAACAGCAGTCCCGTGGGGCGAGCTGGACAAACAGTTCGTTCAAGGTCTCATCGCTGACCCAGAGATCGGTTCTGAGTTCGTCTACTTCCTTCGAAACTGGGGCGGGTCGGTCGTCGGTGAGCAGATCATCGACCTCGAAGTCAATCCGTTCATTCCGGATGGTTCTGAGATCTGCCCCAAGGACCAGATCGACAGCAGCGTTTGCGGCAAGTTCATCTTCGACCCCGATCAGATCGAGCTACATCTCGATTCGGGTCAGGAAGACGAGGAGTCGATCCAAGGCTATGACCTGCGCAGAGCCCTTGAGGGTCAGCCGGTTTTGCCCGCACATGTTCTCGACTTCCTGCTCGAGAACCCGCACTTCATCCCGGAGAGCTGGGAGGACAAGGGGGTGTTCTTCTGGGGCACCATCTACCGCTGCTCGGGCGGCAGCCTGTATGTCCGTTGCCTCCGCTGGCGCGGTGCTAGGTGGTGCTGGCGCTACGGCTGGCTTGGCGATCACTGGGGCTCCGACGATCCTGCTGCGGTTTCCGCAAGCTAGGATCTGGGAATCTGGAGCTCTGGTTACTAAGCTCTTTGAACTCTTGACTCCTAGCTCTCAACGGCCAATCACACTCGTGAACGGTCGTTTTTCAATTTAATTATTGATTTTTAAATTATCGAAAAACTTTTTAGAAAAAATACTTATACCATTCGTGACGATCGTCAGTTTTGGTATAAGTATTTTTTAGTATCCAATAAACAGCTTGCTGTTATAGTTACAAATTGTTGGCAATAATTTTTTGTTTTTTTCGTTTTCTCAACAAGTTTTTTGTGTTAAAATGGCTTAATCATGGATAAGTCAAAAGCGAAAACAAGGGTTGAAAAGCTTAAAAAAGTGATAGCTGAGCATCGTTACAGCTATCATGTTTTGGATAAACAAACGATTTCAGATTCAGCTCTTGATTCTTTAAAACACGAGCTTTATAAACTTGAACAAGAATATCCAGAGCTGATCACTCTTGATTCGCCAACACAACGTGTTGGTGGCGAGCCTTTGAAAAAGTTTGAGAAAGTTACACACAAGCGCAGGATGCTTTCAATGGAAGATGTTTTTTCTCGTGAAGAAATGGAAGCTTGGCAAGAGCGTTTGAAAAAAGTTAGTGGCAAAACGGTTTCAGAATTTTTTTGCATGCCAAAGCTTGATGGTTTAGCAGTTGCTTTAATTTACAAAAACGGAGTGCTCGATGTTGCGGCAACTCGTGGAAATGGAAGTGTTGGCGAAAATGTTACACAAAATGTAAAAACGATCGAGTCTGTGCCGCTATGCCTAACCCCCCCTAACCCCCCCTTGAAAAAGGGGGGAATTCCTTCAAGAGTTGAGGTTCGGGGTGAGGTTTATTTTCCAATTAAAGAATTTGAAAAGCTTAATAAAGAATTAAAAAAGCAGAATAAGCCTGAGTTTGCAAATCCTAGAAACACAGCAGCAGGTTCAATCAGACAACTTGATTCAAAGATCACAGCTTCGCGCGGACTTGCGTTTGTTGCTTGGGATTTAGATGGAGATTTTGGACAAGATAATATGGTGGATGAGTGGAAGCTTTTAAAACAACTCGGCTTTTGTTCTGTTCCTGAATCAAAGTGCTTTGACTCAATTGAAGGAATTGAAAAACATTGGAACTGGTTACAAAAGAAACGTGAAGATCTTGGATATTGGGTAGATGGAATGGTTGTTCGTGTGAATCAAAATAAACTCTACGAAGACCTGGGTGTTGTTGGGAAAACTCCTCGTGGACTTGTTGCGTGGAAGTTTGCAGCTGAAGAAGTTACAACAGTTATAAAAGATATAAGATGGTTTGTTGGTCGAACCGGTGCGCTTACTCCAGTTGCATTGGTTGAGCCAACGCAGGTTGGTGGCACAACTGTTCAAAATGCTTCACTGCACAACGTTGATGAGATCGAGCGGCTTGATGTTCGTGTTGGCGATACAGTCATCTTGTATAAGGCTGGTGACATTATTCCAAAAATAAAAGAGGTGTTAATTAAGTTGCGTCCAAACAAAACAGTTAAAACAAAATCACCTACAGATTGTCCGGTTTGTGGTTCGTCTGTGAAACGAAAGCAAGGTGAGGTGGTTTTGTATTGTGAAAACAAAAAGTGTTTTGTTCAGGACAGGGAAGCGATTCTACACGCAGCGCGTGCGTTTGAAATCGACGGACTTGGTCCGCAGTCCATTGCAGCGCTTCTTGAAAACAATATTATCAACAGACCCTCTGATTTGTTTTCATTAAAACCGGATGACATGCTTGGACTTGAGGGGTTTGCAGATATTTCCGCAAACAAACTTGTTGATGAAATTCAAAAGCACAAAACAATCTCACTTCCAAAATTTATTTTATCGCTCGGTATTCGAAACGTTGGAGAACAAACAGCAGTGGATCTTGCAAATCATTTTGGTTCGCTTGAGAAATTTATAGCTGCATCTGAGGAAGAATTACAGTCTGTTGAAGGAATTGGAGAAATTGTTGCGCAAAGTGTAAAAGAGTTTTTTAATCAAGAACACAACCACGACTTGGTTAAATCGTATATTAAGCATGGGGTGAAGGTTGAATCTCAAAAAAAGCCGGACATTAATTTCCCATATGCGAAAAAAATGTTCGTTCTTACTGGAACACTTGAGAGTATGGGTCGGGATGAGGCCAAAGAGAAGGTTCGGGGTTTGGGTAGTAAAATATCAGGTTCGGTGAGTAAAAGTACTGATTATGTTGTTGCTGGAGAAAGTCCTGGGTCTAAATACGATAAAGCTAAAGAATTGGGTATTGAAATTTTGACCGAGAAAGAATTTCTCGCTATGATTGGCAAGTAGTTTCAATCTCACTCGCGTCTTTGCTCCGTTCCTTCATCCTGTGTCATTGCTCTCCCCTGCGTCGTTGCGAGCCCCCTTTCGTGAAACGGGGCGAAGCAATCTCCGTAAAGAATTCCCTCGTGTCCTGCACCTTGTGTCATTGCGAGCGAAGCGAAGCAATCTTCGTAAAGAATTATGGGGGACAGTCACGTTGTATATAATTTCGGCAGTACTCGCTTTGTTCCGTGCTGGCGAAATTATATACAACGTACCTGTTGATGGCAGACTGAGTGTTCGTCGGAGGATTGTGGATTTTTTTAAATAGATTTATGTCTTTATCAAAAAACGAAGTTAAACACATTGCAAAATTGGCTCGGCTTTATATTTCTGAGGAAGAGCTTGAAACTTATCGTGAACAGCTTGGATCGATTTTGGAGTATGTGGAAAAGTTGCAAGAGGTGGATACAGAAGGTGTGCCGGAATTGCGGCATGCAGCTGATGTTGAGAATGTGTTTCGAGAAGATGTTGAGCAGGGATGTGATGATGGTGTGAGAAAGCGAGCGCTGGATAATTTTTCAAATCGTGAAGGTGACCTCTTGGAAGTTCAATCGGTTTTTGAAGAAAGAACAGAATAAGTATGGATGTATCATCAATAACAATCAAAGAAGCAAAGCAGAAAATGGAAGCAAAAGAAATCTCAAGTGAAGAGCTTGTATCTAGTTATGTTTCTGCAATTGAATCATCAAACGATTCAATGAATGCAATGTTGGATGTTTCTAAAACAGTAATTAAGGAAGCAAAAGAGATTGATAAAAAACGCGCAGCAGGTGAAAGTCTTGGACTACTTGCCGGAGTACCGATTGCGATTAAGGATAATATTTTGGTTCAAGATTGGGGATCAACAGCAGGTTCACAGATTTTAGAAGGCCATAAAGGCGCTTACAATGCAACTGTTATTGAAAGATTAAAAATTGCTGGAGCAATTTTATTAGGGCGCGCGAACATGGATGAGTTTGCAATGGGATCGTCAAATGAAACATCTCATTATGGTCCAACAAAAAATCCTTGGGATCAGACAAAAATCCCTGGAGGTTCAAGTGGTGGACCGGCAGCAGCGGTTGCGGCTGGATATGTGCCTTGTGCACTTGGATCAGATACTGGTGGGTCTGTTCGTCAGCCAGCATCGTTGTGTGGTGTTGTTGGACTAAAGCCGACTTATGGACGAGTTTCCAGATATGGACTAATGGCAATGGCATCAAGTTTTGATCAGATTGGGCCTCTTACGAGAACTGTTGAAGATGCAGCGCTTGTAATGGAAACAATCGAAGGTATTGATCCAAAAGACGGAACATCGTTTGATCTTTCAAGCACAACAATTCCCGAGCTTTTAGAAAAAGATGTTCAGGGCTTAAAAATTGGATTACCAAAAGAGTATTTTGTAGAACAAATGGATCCAGCGATTAAAAAGTCTGTAATGGATGCTGTGAAAGTTTTTGAGTCAGCCGGAGCAGCTGTACAGGAAGTGTCTTTACCGCATGCTGAATACGCGCTTGCAGCGTACTACATCATCATGCCATCAGAAGCAAGTTCAAATTTGGGGCGTTATGACGGATTAAGATATGGATATCACTCAAGCGGTTCAAACTTAATCGATACATACGCACGTACACGCGGGGAAGGTTTTGGAAGGGAAGTACAGCGCAGAATTATGCTTGGTTCATATACATTGTCAGCCGGTTATTACGATGCATATTATCGAAAAGCACTTCAAATACGTTCGCTTATTAAACAAGATTTTGATAAGGCTCTAAAAGAAGTTGATGTGATTTTAACTGCAACATCCCCGTCTGTTGCTTGGGGGCTTGGAGAAAAGTTTGATGATCCAATTACAATGTATCTTTCTGACATTTATACAGTTACTGCCAATTTAGCGACGATTCCGGCGATGTCTGTTCCGTGTGGATTTGTTGAAAATTTGCCGGTTGGACTTCAGTTAATGGGGCGACCGTTTGATGAGCATACGCTTTATCGCATGGGCGCGTATTATCAATCTGTTACAGATTGGCACAATAAGACTCCTTAATTTGTGTCATTGCGAGCGAAGCGAAGCAATCCTCGTATACGAAGATTGCCGCGTCGGCCTTCGGCCTCCTCGCAATGACACGGGAAAAGATGATTCCTTATTTTCAATTAACAACCATTCAATTAGGCCCCATTCCGATTCAGGTATGGGGTCTTATGGTTGCTTTGGGAATTGTTGCAGCAACTTTGGTTGCAGCCAAGATGGCAAAGAAGAGGGGACAGGATTCACAAATGTTTTGGGATCTTGCAGCTTGGGTAATTTTGGGTGCTGTTGTTATGTCTCGGTTGTTTTATGTTTTGTATGAACCAGGATTCTATTTTGAAAGTCCGCTTGAGATTTTTAAGATTTGGCATGGTGGGTTATCTATCATGGGTGGATTTGTTGGAGCGATTATTGTTGGGATTTGGTTTTTACGAAAAAAGAAAGTTGATGTCTTTGCATATTCTGACACTGCGGTTTTTGGTTTACCACTTGGATTATTTATTGGTCGGCTTGGTTGTTTTTTAATTCACGACCACCCAGGAACTCTTACTGACTTTTCATTGGGTGTTAAATACATGGATGGCATTAGACATGATCATGGTTTGTATCTGGCAATCAACGGATTGATTCTGTTTTTGGTTTTTCTTTGGCTTGCAAAAAGGAAAGTCAAGACTGGAACTTATATTGTTGTATTTTTGATTTGGTATGGAGTAATACGTTTCTTTTTAGATTTTTTACGAGCAACAGACGGCGCAATCGTAGATACTAGATATTTCAACTTAACCCCTGCTCAGTATTTTTCAATTGTTATGGTTGCAGCAGGAGTATATTTTTTCTCAAAAAGAAAAATATTGTTTAAGCCCTAAAATCTGTGGATCTGTGGGGAATCGAACCCCAGTCGCATAGGTTGATAATCCTTGCGACGCACCTGCCAGACCCACAGATTTTAGGGCTTAAATTAAAACACTCCCAACCGAAATTTTGGAAGGGAGCATTTTTATTATCACAAGGATTATCAACCTGAGTTTATTAAATCAAATTTTTTCGATTATGTCAAATTAAAAACTTTTTTAAAAGTTATTTTTTTAGAAGTTAGTAGCCGAATTTAGATTGTTGACGAAAAAAAATTGACAAAAGTGTGTTAAGATATGACTTGAAAAATAGGTCATTTTTTATTTATCCACAATTCTGTTTACTAATTTTGTGACATATGGAAAAAGCACATAAAATATCTGAGAAGACACTCGATGCAATTGGGCTTAAGAAAAAAGACATCGATGTCTATACAGCGCTTGTAAAGCTTGGAACAGCTCCGCTTCGCAAAATTGCTGATGAAAGCGGTCTGAATCGTGGAACAACTTACGACACAATTAAACATCTAATGCACCTGGGTCTTGTAAGTTATGTTGATGCAAAAACGCATCGTTACTTTTCAGCAGAGGATCCGCGTAAACTTACAGGTGTTGCAACGCGTAAGGAAGTCGCACTCGAACAAGCTCGCGAGGATCTTAAAAAAGCGATTCCGCATTTTCAGGAACTTCTAGGCTGGAGTAAACATCGACCAACTGTTCGATACTACGAAGGCGAGACAGGTGTGCATGATATCCTGCAAGACGTTTTGGATGTATGTGATAAATCCAAGTCTCGGACTTTCAATGTGTATTCCTCTGCTGGCATCCGTGATCTGATTGCAAACGCTTGGCCTGGATTTGTAAAAAGACGTATTAGAATGAAAGTGCACTGTAACGCGATTGCTATTGGTGAAGGAGGTAGAACAGCAGGACTTGACGAGCGCAAGTGGTTAAGTCAAGATCATCGCGCTCCAACTTACATCTTTGTTTATCCAGGAAAGACAGCATACGTTTCTATTGACGAAAAAAGACAACTGTTTGGAGTGATAATTGACGACAAAGCAATTGCTTCAACGCAAAAAATGATATTTGAATCCCTTTGGGAGCATCTTTAAATCCCGCGCTCTAGGCGCGCGCCTTGGGTGCTGGAAATTTGTGAAGAGATGTGGCGAGTGGTATGACCAAGAGTCATCCGACTTGCCGCAACCTCTTCAGAAATTTCTCATGTCATCCCGAGCGAGCGCAGCGAGCCGAGGGATCTCGCATATCCGAGATTTCTCCACTCGCTGCGCTCGGTCGAAATGACAAGGAAGTAAGGAGGTGCGAATGCACAACTCGGTTGTTGCCATGTTCTGTGGCCCGCACGAGGACGGAAGGCCTACCTCCCGTCGCATCAACGCAGCGATCCAGACGGCCATGGGTCTGAAGGCACCGTTGATGATCGCCGGGGACGCGAACGATGGCAAGGACCTGGAGTTGTTTGCCGGTCGCGCACACCGCCGTTCTCCCGCCCTGGATGTTGTCAAGCTCTACGACGAGCGCGCCAACACGCTCGCTGACGTCCAGATTCTCATCGAAGAGCTTCGCGAGCACAGGCATCGCGGAGTCACCACGATCTACCTGGTCACGGACTGGTGGCACATGCCCCGTTCGTTCGTGATGCTCGCCCTGGAGCTTCAGAACTTGATGCCAGAGCGTCGCTTTGACATCCAGATCGTGAACGTGCGGTGTCCTGAGCCGCCTCATGAAGAGCTTCTCGGAGAGCGGCAGGGAATCATGCACTACCTTGCTGGCACTTACGGCAGCCACGAGCTCACACGAAAGCCGTACGGAAAGCCAGCACAGGAACGTGCACTCGCGGCTCCTGTAGCCGCGAACTAAAGAGCGCCAGACCATCTACTCGGTCCAGCGCTCATTTCTTTTTATTATTTTGCGTCTTTGCGAGAAAGCCCGTCAGACGGGCTGACGAAGCAATCCCCGTAACAACGGAGATTGCTTCACCCCCACTTTTTTCAGAAGTGGGGGTTCGCAACGACGCAATGATTACCTAAACAAATTACCCCAAAATCCTTTTTTAGATTTACTGTCAGTTGTATCTTGGGAGTCGTTTGCAGGTTTTAGATTTTTAATAAATTGCGCAAGTCGTTCCATCTCTTTTTCAACAAGCACACCTTCATATTCGCCGCCATGTGCGCTTGTGCCTTCGTATGTTGCTGCCTTTTGATCTAAGTGTAGATTTATTTGCATTCCATTATCTCGATCTTCAACGTATGCGTGATAGCGAGGAAATCGTTCAGATGCCACACGTTTAACATAACTGATTTGTCCTTGCCGAGTGCGCTGTTCACCATAACCAAGACGTCTTAAGATGTTGCGCGAATGGTCAGCAAGCGGCCCTGAAAAAAATTGTTTCATATCTGTTATCCTGCGTCATTGCGAGGAGGCCGAAGGCCGACGAAGCAATCTCCGTACACGGGGATTGCTTCGGTCGCAAAGCTCCCTCGCAAAGACGCAGAGGCAATTATGATTTGAAAATAAGGTCAAAGAGATTTTTTTTGCGCTTTGGTTTTTCTGTTGCCGGATTGTTAAGTGAGTGTTTTGGTTGATTAACTTTTTTGCCACCGCGAGCTCCACTAATAATTCCGATTAAGCGATTCATTTCTGTTCGAACCCGTCCACCTTCATATGCCCATTCATGCTGATGATTACCTGAATGGTCAAGATTTAGTTGGTCAATATGAAGATCGATTTCCATGCCTTGATTATTGGTTGTGACGTATGCGTGAAATCGTGGAAAAGGCTCGTTACTTATTTGCCGATGATAGCACGGTTTACCATCCTCTGTGCAATGAAAAACATAGCCAGCGTTTTGCATAAGTTTATCCGGTCGATCTAAAAGCGGTCCTGGGATAAGAGTTTTCATAAAACAACCTACTTCTATAGTAGGTCATTTTTTTGTTGCAAAGTCAAATGTTTTTATGTGAATAAAAGAAAGAGCATTGACAATTAGAACACTTTGTAGTATATTTTTTTCTTGTCAGAGTCTGGGGAACCAAGGAGGCACAATGAGACTGCAAGGCATTCTGACACTGATCGCACTGCTTTTCCTGTCGGTGGTGGCTTGCAGACCGCCGCTCGAGTTCCTGCGTGGCGATGATCACCTTTCCGATCAGAAAGAGTCCGAGCTCGATATGAGCCGTGCCGATCCGATCGTCAAGACAGTCGCCAAGATCTACAAGGGCAAGGAGGAGCTTCGACAAGACGACATGGTCGATCTTTCCTGCGACGATCTCTACTTGCTCTGGCGAGCACTCTTCAGCAAGTACTTTCACTCAAACCTCGGCACCTGTCTGAAGGAGGGTGAGATCTGTTTGCGTCGGGAGGGTGTGGCCTGGATCGCAGAGGACGATCATGGTTTCAAGGACGACCCGCATACCATCAAGAGGTTCACCAAGGTCGACCGGAGCAATCGGCGTGCAATCGCCGCAATGAGATCTGAGAGTGGTTGTACTGACTAGGGCATCACATGGCCCCAGGAACACGATCTGATCGCTTTCACACTAGCTGCCCACTGGGCGGCTCTTTCGTTTGACAAAAATAGGCTTTTGGTGTAGGGTATTCACTCGGAAAAAGATGAACCGAGAGGAGGAAAACGATGAGAAATCGTACGAGCACTGCGGCGAGCTGGATGGCAATCGCCATCGTGTTCGCCTTCTCCGTTCCCATGGTCGCAACAGCTGAGGAATCCGACACCGAAGCCGGAGCCGAAGGCGAAGGTGAGGGCGAAGGTGAGGGCGAGGACGGAGCCGAACCCGCCGAGGTGGTCTTGACAGGGGGAGGAACGGACGACGTCGTTCTGTCGAACACCGGCGGTGGTGGCAAGAAGGCCAAGAAGAAGGTCAAGAAGGGCAAGTGCGCTGACGGGAGCGACTGCGACTGTCGGAAGGCGGTCAGAGTCGCGCTCAAGGAAGCACGCGACGGATTCAAGAAGGCCAAGAAGAAGGCCAAGAAGGCCGCTGGAGAGCAGCAAGAGGCAGCCATCAGGGCTGCGGTCGAGAAGGCCGAGACAGCACTTCGCGCAGAGCTTCACAAGGGCGAAGAGGAGCGAGCCGAGGAAAAGGTCAAGAGGGCTCTCGCAGGCAGGCGTTCAGAGTTCCACCTGGAGTGGATCCTCGAGGGCATGTTCGCGGGAACCGAGCTCACAGACCACGTGCTCGCCGAGCTGGATTGTGCACAACTGGGCATGCTCAAGATCATGCCGCGTGCACGTCACGGATATGTCCCGGAAGACATGGAAGTGCGCAGGAAGCTCCTTGCTCAGGAGTGGTACAAGCCGAATCCTGCAGTCGACGACGCAGCTCTGCCCAGCCGCATGACCTCGGCGGATCAGCTCAACGAGCTCCGGATCAACAAGGCGCTCACTGCCAAGGAATGCGAGTAGTACAACAACTACCCGCAAGTCCACCACGACCGCTCAGCAATGGGCGGTTTTCAAATTGAAAAAAAAGTTTGAATGTTGTATATTCCGATGGTTGTGGTGAGGTGGCCGAGTGGTCGAAGGCGCACGCTTGGAAAGCGTGTAAACCGAAAGGTTTCCAGGGTTCGAATCCCTGTCTCACCGCCATACTTATTAAATATTTTTTTATGAAAAGCCTAGAAGGAACTCAAACCGAGAAAAATTTATTAAAATCTTTTGCCGGGGAATCACAAGCAAGAATGAGATATGATTATTTTTCCAAACAAGCGAAAAAAGACGGCTTAGAACAAATCTCAGCAATTTTTGCAGAAACAGCTTTAAATGAAAAAGAACATGCAAAAAGGTTTTTTAAGTTTTTGGAAGGCAGACCAGTTGAAATCACAGCAACTTATCCAGCTGGAAAAATTGGAACAACTCTAGAAAATCTTAAAGCAGCAGCTGAAGGCGAGAATGAAGAATGGACAAAACTGTATCCAGAGTTTGCAAAAGTTGCTAGAGAAGAAGGTTTTGATGAAATTGCAGTAACATATGAAATGATTGCAAAAGTTGAAAAAGCTCATGAACAAAGGTATCGAAAACTCTATGAAAATCTTGAATCAGGAAAAGTTTTTGAAAGTGAAGGGAAAATAATCTGGAAGTGTTTGAACTGCGGTTATTTACACGAAGGAGAATCAGCTCCAGAAAAATGTCCAGCGTGCTTGCATCCACAATCCTATTTTCAAATAAAAGAAAATAATTATTAAACCAATCAAAAAGAATCTCAATTGAGATTCTTTTTTAACCCCTTTCTTTATAAACACCAGAAACTGATGTTCACAAGGAAAGGGTGGAGCATTGTTAGGACAAATGCTCCAAGTGAGATGTTGCTACAGGCGCAATAGCCGGGCTAGGGGCCAGCGCGATGTACTGGCAGGCGTTCGATACTCCTGATTGCTTTTCTGATTGTGCTCTTGGCTGCACTGACTGTGTTGTTTGGCGGAATCCTGACCAGGATTTGATCCAAGGTTTCGCTCCACTCCACAGGTTTGTCTGCGCTGTTGGTTTCTGTCTCAATCCAGATGAAGATTCGGGTGAGACGCGCTTTGCGTGATCCTGATTGTGCACTTCTCTTGTTGGTTAGCTTGTAGAATCCCTTTGCAGCACGGATCAGATGGTAGGCCATTTCAGCCTCTTTGTCCGTGAACTTGGGCCTAAGCCAAACCACGATCGAGAATTCCCTTTGAGGGTCTTTGTCCCAGACACCAGCTTCGCCACCAGACGATACCCTCTGAAGTCCGGCTTTGAACTCTGCAAGCTTGCCGTTGGCAACAAGCTGCCAAAGCCGTTCGTTTTCTCTTTCGGTCAGCCAGCCGTCGTCTGCAAACGCTGGGCTTGCCATTGCCAGGATTGCAATCAAGATGACCAGGATGTTTCTCAGGGGCATGGTCCTTATCCTTTTTTTGCAAGCATTGCCGCAACCGAGCTCTGCTAACAGAGAATGTTTTTATCAAAAATACTGTTTTTTGTCAAGAAATTTAAGCAGATGATTTTATTTTTGTATCAATTTTTGATAGGATGTTTGCAAGAAAAATAACCAGTTTAAATAAAAAAATATGTCAGATATTAAAGAAGGCGGTATTCCACCATTAGCAGAAAGAAAGAAGATGCCAAGTGATGATTTAAGATATACAAGATATGAGCTTCTTCAAGAATTCTCGGATGAATATTCTGATGTTCGTTTTGTAAGAGATGGAAAATTAGGAAGTGTTCAGTGGGCTGAAGGGGAACAAGATCCAAATAATCCAAAAGATCTTGCGCTTGTTTTTGATAAGGGTGAGGTTGAAATAGTGCCATTTGATACGGCATTAGAAGTATTAAACGCAACGGACAAAAATGAACTAAAACGTCTTGAAGATGCAAGATGGGATGCAATGGAAAAGGATCCAAAAGATCCAGATGTGGTTTTTAACGGGTATTGTTGGCAAAGAAGAGGCGATGATACTTTTGAACTCGGGACATGTTCTGGTTGTGGAAAAAAATGGGGATCTGCTTTGAAAACTCTTACGTGCACATGTGGTGGCACTGTTTCGCTTACCTAACTAAAAAAATAAAAAAGAAAGTTTTAAACAGCTTTCTTTTTTATTTTTCAATTAGAAAACCGACCCTTAGAGTGGGGTCGGCCGTTAGCGCAGCGTGGATTTTGCAACGTGGATCTCACCACGCTGGTTTGTTCTCTTTGCTTGCGCAATCATCTGATCTGCAGCGTGTACGAGTCGGTCAAAGATATCGTGTGTCTCTTTGCCTGGCTCAAACACCAGCGTTGCAACGCCGATCGTTGCTTCTTGGTGGATTGTTTCGCCACCGACCATGCAGGGTCCAGCCTTCATTGCTGCCATGATACGGCTTGCAACGATTTGACCATTGTGCAGAACACGACCCAGATCCGCATCGGTTTGGCCTGTTTTAGTTAGATCGGGCGTTCTCCTTCTGTCGATATCTTCACCTGGCACAGAAGGGCGAGGTGTTTTACGACGTTCGTCCTGATAACCCTGGCTCTTTGGTACATGCAATGAGTGAGTACAGATCACAAACTCATCGCCACCCCACCTGACAGAGCGGTCTTCTTTTCGCACCTTTCTGCGTAGAATGTGAGCCGCCCATTGAAGTACAGCGTCACCAGTTGACATGCCATACCGCTTGTTCAAGAGGCCAAAGTGATCCAGGTCAATCACCAGTGCTGAGACAGACCCTGGATACTGACCGCCACAGATCAGATCGATCAAGTGGTCGATCATTTCCTTGCCAGGCGCACGAAGCAGGAGCTGTGTCAGAGGATCGATTGTCTCACGCTCGAGCAGTTGCATGAGCAAGCTTCGACCCATTGTAGACGCTCCAAACGCACCAATCAGAACGCGTTCTTCTCTTGATGGGTATAGACCGGTTGCCCGTCTGATGCCGCCTGGGTAGACGATGAACGCTGCTGCCGCTTGCGCAGGAGCACGACCGCGAGTGCACAGAGCGCGAGTAGGAGCAGCACAGCGGCTGTTGTGTTCGGGTCGGTTGCCACCTGGTTGCACCCTCCAGAGCCGCCAGTGGCGCCCAGTGGGCTGTGAACCGTGCCGGGTGTTCCGGAACTGTTCGCACGCTTCGGGTTCTTGGCGCCCATGACCACGGCCGCGAGCGCTGCGCGCAGCACGTCGGTTGGAACGTTCGTCAGGAGCGTCAGGTCGCTCTCGCCGGTTTGGGCGTTCACGTTGACCTTTTCCAGGTTGAGTACTCGCTTGAGTGTGGCAAAGAGCTGCTCCACACGGTCGGTTGTGTGGTAGTTCTTTTCCAGACCGTTGGCACTGAGTGCTGCGTGGAATCGACGGTCGTTCATCTCGATGCCGATCACGTCCAGTCGTTGTCCACGCCTGACCACTCTGGGAATGGCTCTTTCGGGACTCTCGCCGCCGGTGTTCTGGCCATCGCTCATGAGCACGATTTGGAACTTGGCTGACGACTTGTCTCCACGGAAGCTCGTCTTGTGTTGCTCGAGCGCTTCGGAGGCTGCCAGCATTGCGTCACCGATGTTGGTGCCACCGCGGGCGCTGATCCGGCGAATCACCGAAGAGATGACCCGGCGGTTCAGAGTGCTGATGGAGTAGTCCCACCGGGTGGAGGTGTCGAAGGTCAGGAGGCCGACGTTGGAGTTGTCCGGAAGCAGGTCCACGGCGCGCTGGAGCGCATCGCGGGTCTGTTTCATCTTGTGGCCTTCCATTGAGCCGGAGACATCGACCGCGAAGACGATGTTGACGTTTGAGCTGCTGGTCTGGCCGAGTGCGATACCCGGCCCTGCTACGCAGCCCAGAAGGAAGGTCATGAAAGTCAGTGTGAGTAGCTTGTGCATGGCCTCCTCCTACAGCTCGTAGTCGCTGGCGCTGAGGGACTCGCCGCTGGTCTTGACGACCGAGAACTCGACGCGTCTGTTCTGCGCGGACTGTTCGGGCGAACGTGCCTTCACGACCACGGGCTCGCGCATGCCGACTGCCTCGGTCTGGATGAGGCTTGGGTCGATAGGGTCGTTCTTCTTCTTGGCGTAGGACTGCAGTCCACGAGCGAGTGCTTCGGCTCGCTTCCTGGATCGCGCTTCGGCTTCGGTGATGTACTGGGTCAGGGCAATGCCTTGCCGGTCTACACCTTGTCCGCTTTGGAGTACGTCCATCCACGGCCGAAGGTTGTCGAGCGAGATCTCGGCACCGTCCTTGTAGTAGCGCCAGTTGCCCGGTGTGCCTTGCTTCTTGATGAAGCCTTCCCGCATGCCCCAGAGGATGATTTCGACCACCAGACCGGTTGAGTCGTAGTGGCCACGAATGACGATGGGTGCGCGGCTGTAGCGCGCCGAAGTCGCCATGATCTCGTTGAAGGCCGTGTGATAGGGCTTGAAGTCCTTGATCACGTCTTCGTCCACTCCGAACAGTGCGGTGTAGCTCACCATCATGTTGGTGCCCAAGGTTCCGCCGGCACTCATGGCATCGAGCTCCTTGCGGGTTGCCTCGATGTTCAGCTTGGGCGCTGTTCTGACGTTGCGGCTTGCCATGGCGTTGAAGATGGAGTGGCCGAAGTCGAGCGCTGGGCCTTCCATGGTGACCGCACTGCTTGCGGTTCCTTGGATCTTGGCGAGCGCATTGGCCCACTTCTCGTGGTAGGCGATACCGGTCTTGTTGGTTCGATCGAAGAAGCGCACGTTGCCTGCGATCCCCAGGAAGCTTGCGTCCTGGTATAGGCCGTCGGCTTCCACTTCGTCCGGCAAGGTGTCCTTGCCGTAGAAGTCGACCATGGCCAGCATCACGCCTTCGTACTCCTCGCTGCCGCCTGCCTGGTTGGCCCTGTTCAGACGCTTGAGGTCTTCGGAGGCCTTCTCGTAGGCGGCGGCAAACGCGTGCATCCACTTGGAGTCGGCTGCGGCGAACTTGGAGCTCACGGCGAACCCATCGATGATGCCGGCGTCGCGCCTGTGGAACGTTGAGGTCACCACGTGCGCGCCCTTGATCGTCTTGTCCGCGCCGGTTCCCTTGCTGGTCACGCCACCGGTGGCGTTGATCATGTCCGGGGTGATGCCCATGGCGCAGTCGATCGTGGGGTCGTTGCGGAAGCGGGTGTCCGGGGAGTCACCCGGTCCGGTGAGATCCTTGGCCCACACGAACTCGATGTCATCCCACTTGCCCTTGGCGTCCTCGACGATCACCTGCAGCACGAACTTGTCCCAGGGACCGTCCTTCTGCAGTGTGATACGGCACTTGCGATCCTGATTGCTCGAACCCTTGCAGGTGAGCAGATCCGCCACGGTCTTGATGTGATCGCGGCATGTCAGGTAGTCGCCGGCGCTCTTGGTCTCGGCGAACAGCCACTTCGGACACAGGTCCGGGTTCTTGCACAGGCGCTGCCAGTACTTGCCGACCATTCCGTAGGTGCCGCGCAACAGTGGCGTTTGCCCGGCCTCGTAGGAGGCAAGCTGTGCTGCCATGTCGTCGCCACGCTTGATCTTGATGTTGACTCCGTACTTCTCGCAGATCGTGCCTTTGCGGGTTCGCTCTCCGCCTGCGCAGTAGAGCAGGGGAAAGTCGCCACCCCAGCCGATGACGTGCACCAGCTTGGGCTCGCCGTCCATGAACGGCTGTCCATGTCCGGGCAGTCGCGCCTTGGCCGTTGAGACCTTCTTGGCCGTGGGTTGTGCGCTCGGTGGCGCTGCCTGCGAAGCCGCACCGCTTCCAGCGGTGGGCGTGGCCTGTGGTGCACTCGTGGGACTGTCGCAGCTCATGAACAGCATGCCGGTCATGAGAGCCAGGAACGTTGTCAGTCTTCGCATCTTCTCGTCCTCCGTTTGGGTTGTCGATGCTGATTCTATCGGAATGTTCGTTCAGAACGCAGCTCTAAAATACCATGTATTTGACTGTTTTCTGAATGTCGGATCTTAGTGAAAACCCGGCGTTTTGTCAACCTTTAAACAAATTTAAAAAGACCCCATTTTTTCAGGGAAATTCAAAGCTTTTGTTTCCCTTAAAACATTGACATTTTGGCCGATTTGTGCTATACTTCTCTCTTCCGATTCGTTTTGGATCGGGGATAACCAAGGAGACTTGCGATGCGAATGATCGCTGCTGTTCTCGTGCTCTCGGCTGTCACGGCTGCGGTCTCGACCGCCCAGGCAGACACCTTCCGCTCGTCGCGTGCCAGGATGCTCGTGCACGGCTCGCGTGACATCGTCGAGGGTGTCCAGCTGCGCACTCACTTCGTGCCGGCCGGTGACATCATGTCCGGGTTCGCCCCGTACTTGTACGTGGGCGCGTTCTACGAGCAGCTAAAGCTCGAGATCCTCGCGGACTGGAGCTACGGCACCGACGATCCCGGCCTGTCCGTGCGGTTCATGCCCGAGTGGGGTGACGTGTGGACCTGGACCGACATCGAGGTTCAGTTCCCGAGCGGCGCCGGCTACTGGTTCAGTCAGGGTGACTACCGAGTCGTTCCCTGGCTGAGCATCGGAGTCGAAGGCGAGGGCTGGGGCGAGTACTCGGACATGAAGGACTGGAGCCACGGCTTCGGCCCCAACGCCGTGCTCGACTTCGGCAAGGTCGGAGTGGACGTGACCGTCCACTACCGCGGTGTCGACGGCGAGTGGCTGCCCGAGTTCTTCACCCGCTTCCACATCTTCCTCTAGCACGTCGTTCGCGAACGACGTGCTCTAGCGCATTTCGCGCTTGAGCAACCTCTCACGAATCCCGAGTCGGCTCTGCTGGCTCGGGATTTAAAATTGCAAATAAAAAAGTCCTTACTTTCACAGCAAGGACTTTGTAATCATTTATTATTATTTTCCAGTTTTTTATCAGCCTCTTTTAAAATTTGATTTTTCTCTTTTTCCTTTTTCTTTTTTTCAACAATGTCTTCTGCTTCTTGCTTTTCTTTTTTCAGTTGATTGTCTTCTTTTTCAAGCGCTCGTTCAGCCACTGGCCGTTTCAAAAATAAGTTCATCAGAGAGAAAACGATCATACTTGCAAAGACAATACTAATCACGTTCAGAACAAATAAAATAAATGAATCTGACATCATTACCCAATCAAGTCGAGCAAGGCCAATTCCTGTAACAGCTATTGGTGGAATGATTGCGACCGAGATTGCAACACCAGGCAACTTCGCACTTAGTTGAGGTTTGATAAGCGCAAACGAAGCAGCAAGACCAGAAATTACTGCAACTGCGATATATAAAATTGATGGTTCTGTTCGAGAAAGAATTGCTTCATTAAGCCCGTTTCCAAGTTCAGCTTGTGAGCTAAATAAAAGCGTAACAATAGCAGCAGCTGGAATTGCCCAGGCTAAAGATTTGATCAAAGTAAAAACTGATCGATAAATCAGTTTACTATCAGCCATAACAATTCCCAATGAAATGCTCAAAATCGGGGACAAAAGCGGTGCAATAAGCATTGATCCAATAACAATTGCTTCGCTGTTCATGAGAAGTCCAAACGCTGCCATAGTAATTGACAGCAGTATCATGAGAAAGTAATCGTCTCGAGGAGTACTTTCTTCAATAAGACGTTTGACTGCGTCTGTTTTGTCTTGCTCTGTAAGCGATGAAAATAATGTCGTTGGCATAGTGGTCTTATGATATAATTTATCTACTATGTTGACAAATGTTTTAATGGTGCTTGCAGGATTTCTTTTGTTAATCAAAGGAGCTGATTATTTTGTTTCAGGCTCTGCGTCTCTTGCAAGACGGTTTGGCATTCCATCGTTAGTTGTAGGGCTTACAGTAATTTCAATAGGAACATCTGCACCAGAGTTTTTTGTAAACATCATCGCAGCAATGCAAGGTGCAACAGATCTTTCGGTTGGAAACATTTTAGGAAGTAACCTGGCAGACATTCTTCTTGGTCTTGGTATTGCTGCGTTTTTTGTTCCGCTTGCACTAAAACAAGGAACAGTTTGGAAAGAGATCCCTTTTTCATTGTTGGGAGCTCTTTTTATTTTGATATTTGGAAGTGACTTTATTATTGATGGACAATTACCAAACGCAATTACTCGAATTGATGGTCTAGCTCTTCTTGCACTTTTTATTATCTTTTTGGTTTATACTTTTGGAGTAAAAAAAGCAGGAGAGCAACCAGAGGAACATATTGAAGTTCATAGTAAGAAAAAAACAGGATCCTTTATTTTATTTGGAATCGTTGGTTTGGCAGTTGGAGGATATATTTCTGTTGAAGGTGCAGTTGGGATTGCTGCAACACTTGGACTTTCACAAAACTTGATTGGACTTACAATTGTTGCTGCCGGAACATCTTTGCCGGAAATTATTACAGCAATCACAGCAGCAAAGAAAAAACATATTGATTTTGTTGTTGGTGGAATTGTTGGAACTATTATATTTAACGCACTTTTTGTTTTGGGTGTTACCGCACTTGTTCGTCCATTGCCTTTTGCAACAGCTAATACAACAGACGCGCTTGCGGTTCTTGTTGCAACACTTGTTCTATTTCTTGCATTGTTTTCAGGAAAAGGTCGCGAAATTGATAAACATGAAGGCATGGTATTTGTTTTTTTATACATTGCCTATATTGTGTTTGCGATTCTGCGCGGTTGAATGTTTGTCCTAAATTGGATAGAGTTCAGCCAGTATGGATCCAAAGGATGAGATTAAACAAAAGATTGATATCGCTGAGTTAATTGGCGAATATTTAACGTTAAAACCTTCAGGCTCACACGGTTTTAAGGGCCTGTGTCCTTTTCATGGCGAGAAAACACCGTCGTTTCATGTCTCCGCTGACAAGCAGATTTGGCATTGCTTTGGCTGCTCAGAAGGTGGGGATTGTTTTAGTTTTGTAATGAAAATGGAGGGGATGGATTTTCCAGAGGCCTTAATGCATCTTGGGAAAAGAGTTGGTGTTGAAGTTAAACGGTATTCGTCAGCAGATCAAAATGTACGTGGCCGAATGCTTTCAATCAATGAACTTGCAGCAAAATATTTTCAAAAAGTTTTGCTTGATTCGCCAAAAGCAAAACATGCACGCGATTATGTTACAAAACGAAATATAAGTGACGAAATATCTCAGCGCTTTCAATTAGGTTGCGCACCTGATAGTTGGGATGCACTGTCGTTGTTTCTTATAAAAAAAGGTTATTCAGAATCTGAAATTGTTACAAGCGGATTGGCACTTAGAAAAAAATCCGGTTCAGGTATTATTGATCGGTTTCGTAATCGTTTAATGGTTCCGCTTTGTGACCATCATGGAAACGTTGTTGGTTTTACCGGTCGTGTTCTTTCTGAAAAGGATAAACCAAAGTACATGAACTCTCCTGAGACACCTGTGTATCATAAAGGTTCTCTTGTGTTTGGTTTGCATCTTGCGAAACGTTCGGCAAAAGAAAAAGGTTCGATTGTTGTGGTGGAGGGAAATCTTGATGTTATTGCTTCTCACAAAACTCAAGTGCAAAATATTGTTGCAAGTTCCGGAACCGCGCTTACTGAAGATCAGTTAACTTTACTTAAGCGTTACACAAACTCGATCCTGTTTGCACTTGATTCAGATGCGGCTGGGTTTGAAGCTGCGAAAAAAGGTATCAGACTTGCTAAACAACTTGATCTTGATGTTCGCGCGATTATTTTGCCAAATGATGTTAAGGATCCTGATGACGTTATTCAAAAAGGTCCAAGCATTTGGGAGCAGTGTGTTAACGAATCAGTGCCAATAATGGAATATTTGATTTCGCATGTAACAACCGGAAAGGATTTTACAAACGTTGATGACAAGCGTGCGATTGCTGCAGAACTTCTTCCGTTTCTTCAGGATATAAAAAACGTTGTGGAGCGAGAGCATTGGCTTCAGGTGGTTGGAGATTTGTTGCGTGTTGAGTCATCTGTTCTTCGTCAATCATTGTCACCTAAAACAAAAACGCCCGTAAAAACAAAGCAGATTAGTCGTGAGGGGGCTACAAAATCTAGAAAAATTTCAAAATATGAGCAAGCTGTTTTAATGCTTTTAGGTGCTTGTTTTCTTGATTCTACAGATGAGAAGTTTATTTTAGGACAATTGGATCAATTTGATTTACCCACAAAGGATTTGTCAGAACTTTACAAATTGATGGAAGAAGAGTACAATTCTCCTGTCAAATCAGCACAAAAATCATATTTTAAGCGACTAGAAGAAAGGATCGCAGGCCAAAGTGAAAGCGAATCCATGCTATCGCTTCTCAACAAGTCATGTATATTTGCCGAGAAGTCTTTTCTAAAAATGTCGCAACAACAGGTGCTGAAACAACTTCAAATCCTTATAAAAATCTTGCAATCTCAAAACGAGCGTGCTCGTAAAAAAGAGCTTGCAACAAAAATTCGTCAAGCAGAACTTGCTGGCGATAAGGATCTTGTGGAAAAACTTCTGAAAGAATTTAATCAAAGTTAGGACCCCTCTTGCATTTTTACATTTGCGAGAATTTTTTCGTTATGCCAAAGAAGAAAATAAAAAAAGTTGTTAAGACAAAGAAAACAGCTGCCGGTAAAAAGAAGACTCCAAAAAAGGCTGTCAAGAAAACTACGAAAAAATCTGTAAGTAAGCGAAAGCCAGCTGCTGGAAGTAAGAAAACAAAAAAGCCTCGAAAGCCTCGCTACAAACGATCAGCTCCACCTACACGAGATAAGATTGATCGACTTTTGGTAAAAGGAATGGAGCGTGGATACATAACCGAGAACGAGGTTGTGTTTACGTTTGTTGAAGCTGAAGATTATATTGATGCTCTTATTGGTTTTATGGAAGAGTTGGATAGTGTTGGCGTGCACTTTATTGAAATGAAGGAGGGGATTTTGGGTCGTGAAAAAGAACGCGATGAAGTATACGAAAAAATTCGTGTTACAAATGAACGAAAAGGTGATATTCCGGAGATCACTCAAGATTCAATTCAAATGTATTTGCGGGAGATTGGAAAAATTCCTCTTTTAACCGGAGAGCAAGAAGTTGCGCTTGCAAAACGAAAAGAACGAAATGAAAGTGAAGCTGTTCGACGTTTGATTGAAGCAAACTTACGACTTGTTGTGTCAATTGCAAAAAAGTTTGTTGGAAAACAAATGTCGCTTCTTGATCTTATTCAGGAAGGAAATGTTGGTTTGTTTAGGGCAGTAAAAAAGTTTGAGTATCGTAAAGGATACAAGTTCTCAACTTATGCAACCTGGTGGATTAGACAGGCTATTACTCGTGCCTTAGCTGATCAGTCGCGAACAATTCGAATTCCTGTGCACATGGTTGAGACAATTAATCGGTTTACACAAATTGAACGTCGACTGATTCAGGATTTAGGTCGCGAGCCTTTGCCAGAGGAAATTGCTGCTGAGATGAATCAACCTGTTGAAAAGGTTCGTCATATTCGGAAAATTTCACAAGACACTGTTTCGCTTGAAACGTCTGTTGGTGATGATGATGAGGATTCAAGACTTGAAGATTTTATCGAGGATAATAAAACAATTTCTCCAGATCGTGCTGCAGCGCGTGAGCTTTTAAGGGATTATGTAATGGATTCAATGCAGGATTTGACACCGCGTGAACAAAAGATTCTTGAGATGAGATTTGGATTAACAGATGGAGTTAGTCATACACTTGAGGAAGTTGGAAGGGAATTTGATGTGACGCGTGAGCGTATTCGTCAGATTGAAGCAAAGGCGCTTGAAAAAATACAGGCAAATCCAATGATTGATAAATTGAGAGATTACTAATAGCACCCTGCGTCGTTGCGAGCCCCCTTTCGTGAAACGGGGCGAAGCAATCTCCGTTGAGAATTATGGGGGACAGTCACGTTGTATATAATTTCGGCAGTACTCACTATCGTTCCGTGCTGGCGAAATTATATACAACGTACCTGTTGTGGAGATCCTGGGGGTTCGTCGGAAGGTTGTGAAAGGCCATATCTGCTGATGGTGACCTGGAGGTTCGTCGGAGGATTTTGTTAGCTTTTACTAATCATTGGATGTTGTGTGGGAGGAGAAAAAAGAAAAAGAAAGCCGCTCCTGTTAGGGGGCGGTTTTGAGTAGGGCTCTGTTGCTGGCCATGCGGATGGTTATCTGCACATTCCATGGACGCAGGAATGCCATTGAGCCGATAAAGACTGAGTCAGCACCGTTTTGCAAGAGAGAGATCGCGTCTCTTGGTTTCAGGATTCCTCCGCCTGTATTGATTGGGATTGTTGCCCTCATGGTTCGCGCCACACGGATCCACGACTTCACGATCGGGTAGAGTGGCGCACCAGACAGTCCACCACCACCGTACTTTGCAAGCGGGGAGGTGGTTGTGCCGAAGAGCCGTTTCCAGTTGATCTGTTTCGGTCGCGATCCCCACGCAAGTGTGTTGGACAGACAGATGGCATCACAGCGCGGGTTTGAGCTGAGTGTGACCGCTATTTCAGGTGGGGCGTCAACGTTCAGCTTGGGGATGAGAGGGATGTCGAGAACAGTAGCGATCTCGAGCGCCTCTTCGATTTCGCCCAAGAGTTCCGATGGATCGTGTCCAACGTTTGGACACGAGAAGTTGATCTGAAGCGCTATAGGCGCATTGAATCCAGGAAGGAAGGACTTGAGAAGCGTAACGAATCCACGCAGCTCCTGCATCCGTTCTTGTTTGGTTTCTGCCACACTCATGAACGAGAGCATGAACGGTTTGGTGCGCTTTTGCCAGCGACCATCATTGAAAAGAGCCTCTGCTCCGGGTCCTGAAAGACCCACGGCATTGAGAGCTGCGCCTTGCAGCCAGCTACGTGCACTCACGTGAATGCAATCCGGCAAAAGCCTAACAGGCGTGATGCCGTCGGAAGCAAGCTTCATGTTGCCTGTTCGCGGCTGAAGTGTTGTGGTCTTGGCCACAAACGTCATCCCAGTAAAGTTCAGGCCAAGCAAGTGAGCCCAGTGATGGTACGGATACCCCTCTCCAAAGAACCCCTGCACACCAGAAGCTCCCAGAACAGGCCCGAAAGAGATCCCTCTAAGAATCATTTTCACCTCCGGTTGAGCAGCTTTGTTATAACTGATATTGTTTGGCGAGTCAAAAAAATGGTGATATAGAACTTTAAACGTGATATAATTCTAATTGTTATGCCAAACAAACGTTTTTATAAAAAGTGGTGGTTTTGGGTATTGTTTTTAGTTTTTGTAATTGTGGTTTTAGGAATTATATTTAGACCCAAAGAAAAGATCAGTTATGTAACCGAAACAACACAGTTGCAGCAACTGGAACAAACAGTGGATGCAAGTGGTGAAGTTGAATCAATCAGTGAAGTGGATTTAGCTTTTGATGTAAGTGGCGAGCTTGCAGAGGTTTTAGTTAAGGTTGATGAGTTTGTAGAAGTTGGTACTCTTCTTGCAAAACTTGATACAACCGAGCTTCAGGCAGATGTGCAAAGTGCTTACCAGGCTGTTCAGTACGCAAAAGCAAATTTGGAAAAACAGCGTGCCGGCTCAACAGAAGAAGCGGTTGCAATTTCAAAGGCGGCAGCAGACTCTGCAGGCGCTACGCTTGAAGGCGCAAGAATTGGTTTGTCAAATGCTGAAGTTTTGTTAAGCGTAACAAAAGATCGTTATTCAGCAGAGATTGAAACAAAACAAGCTGCTCTTCAAACAGCGCAAGACAATTTAACGCAAACTAAAAAAGATAACGAGCAAAGTAAAAACGAGGCATATAAAGATTTATTAAGTGCTACATGGGCAGCTGCAATTGAAGTTAGAAAGAGTGTTTCACAAGCTGATGAAGTGTTGGGAATTCGAGATTCATTGGCCAATGACGATTTTCAATCAGGATTAAGTGCTCGCAACTTATCGGCTTTGACAAATGCAACAACAGCTTTTTATACAGCAGAAACAAGTCGCGACAAAGCTGAGTCAGCACTTTTATATCTTTCTTACAGTTCTGCTAATACTTCGATTGCTTATGCATCTGAACTTGCAGAAAAGGCGGTTCTTGATTCTGTAAAACTTTTGCTTTATACAAAGCAGGTGGCTGATGCAACACTTCAAACAAGCGATTACACAATTTCTGAATTAATCACACTTCGCGCCAGTATTGATTCTGCACGCAATGCACTTCAAGTGGATCAGGCTACACTTGAAAATGCATTTCAAACTTTACAAAGCACAAATTTGTCAGTAGATGAAAATTACACTGATGCTTTGAATGCATATAATCAAGCAAAGAAAAACCTTTCTTTGACTGAGGCAACCGCAGATCAACAAATCACATCAGCAGAAAATTCTTTTGCAAGTTCAAAAACAACACTTGCTGTTCGCCAGGCAGATGCAGAGCAAGCACAAGCAAGTCTTTCACAAACAAAAGCAGCTCCTCGTTCAGTTGACCTGGCTTCTTACCAGGCAGAAGTTGAGCGAACAAAAGCTGCAAATCAGGCAGCACTTGCGCGTTTAGAAAAAGCAGAGATCCGATCACCAATTGCTGGAAATGTAACAGAGATTACAAGCGACATAGGTGAGCATATTGTTGGTTCCACTCCAATTGTGACTGTTCAAACAACAACTGAACAATTCCAGGTTGTCTCAGATATTTCAGAGTCAGACATTGTTAAAGTGGAGGTGGGCGATGTTGCTGAGATTACTTTTGATGCTTATAGTGATGATTTTGTGCTGGAAGGATTTATTGGCGAGATTGATCCAGCGGAAAAATTAATCGAAGGTGTTGTTTATTATGAAGCAACAATCTATTTTGAGTCATCTGAAATAACTGCGAATTTAAGGCCTGGGCTTTCAGCAGATATTGTTTTATCAACAGAATCAAGAGAGGCTGTTATTTCAATTCCACAAAGGGCTGTGAAACAGAAAGATAATGGCAAGTATGTTCGCGTGCTTACAAATTCAGGCCCTGAAGAAAGGCAGATAACAACCGGGCTTTTGGCTGATATGGGTCGAGTTGAAATTACAAGTGGGCTATCTGAAAACGAAGAGGTTATTATTAGAGAAATTCATGAGTAAGCAGCCACTTATTAAATTAGAAGAAGTTCATCGTGAATATGTAAACGGTGATGTTGTGACACCTGCTCTTCAAGGTGTCACATTTGATATTGAGGAACGAGAGTTTGTTTCAATCATGGGACCTTCTGGTTCAGGCAAATCAACGGCAATGCACATTATGGGTTTCTTAGATGTGCTTACAAGAGGAAGGTATTTGTTTGCTGGCAAGGACGTTGGAAATTTAACAGAAGAAGAATTGGCAAAAAAACGCAGAAGCGAAGTTGGGTTTGTTTTTCAGGCGTTTAATCTTTTGCAAAAGTCAACCGTGCTTGAGAATGTTCTTTTGCCAACACTTTATGCTGGATTGCCTTTTAAAGAACGTATTCGAAGAGCAAAAAAAGCAATCTCAGCTGTGTCCATGGATCATCGTTCCGAGCATTATTCAAATCAACTTTCAGGCGGAGAAAAGCAGCGCGTTGCAATTGCTCGCGCTCTTGTAAATGATCCTCGTATAATTTTTGCTGATGAGCCAACAGGGAATCTGGACACAAAAACCGGGGAAATGATTTTAGAGTTGTTATCAGATCTGAATAAAGAAGGGCGCACTATTGTAATGGTTACACATGAGCAAGAAGCAGCAGATTATGGAAAACGAATTCTTCGATTTCGTGATGGAAAATTAGAAGCAGATACAAAGGTATGAAGTTTAGAGATTTGTTTTATACAGCAACTGAATCGCTTGGGCGAACAAAGTCTCGCTCTGTTTTAACGGTTCTTGGAATTATTATTGGAATTGGTGCGGTAATCTTAATGCTTTCGATTGGTCAAGGTGCTGAAAGTATTATTTTAAACCAGGTTGCAGATTTGGGTTCAGATTTGGTTTTTATTGAGCCATCAAGTGGTGACCCAATGGCTGGACCACCAAATCCGTTTATGGAACAAACCATTACACTTGATGATGTAAAGGCGATGAGAAAGTCCGGTTTGTTTTCTGCTGTGAGTGGAACAGCCATCAGTACCATAACGGCAAGTCGTGGGGATACCACAAATTTTTATCAAACAACAGGAACCGATCAGGATCAACTTGATATTTTTCCTGCGGATATTCTTTATGGCAGTTTTATTGAAGAAACAGATGTTGATGGGTATTCAAAAGTTGTTGTTCTTGGAAAAGAAGTTTCAGAAGATTTGTTTGGAGAGAATAATCCGGTTGGAGAAAAAATCAAGATTAAATCCCACTCGTTTCGTGTAATTGGTGTTTTGGATGAACAAGGAACACGTTTTTTCCAAAATCTGGACCAGCAAATTAGCATCCCTGTTACAACCATGATGCGTGATATTTTAGGTGTTGATACTGTGAACTATATTTCTGCTCGTGCAATAGGGGATGTTGAAGAAACAAAAGAAGAGCTTAAGTGGCTCATTAGGGACACGCATGATCTTGATAATCCGGAGGGAACTGCAGATAAAGATGACTTCTTTGTTTCCTCCCAAACAGATGCAACAGAGATCATTGGTGTTATTGGTGGAGTCTTAACAATTCTACTTTCCTCGATCGCCGCGATCTCACTTGTTGTTGGTGGAATTGGAATCATGAACATTATGCTTGTTTCAGTAAGCGAACGTACTCGAGAAATAGGGCTGAGAAAAGCAATTGGCGCTACAGAAAAAGAAATCATGTATCAGTTTTTAATTGAGGCAATTCTTCTCACGTTTGTCGGTGGCATTGTTGGAATTTTGTGTGGTGCCGGTTTATCGCTTCTTATTGGTTTTATTTTAAAAAGTTTTATAATTTCTTCCTGGGCAATTGTGATCCCGCCAAACGCCATTGCTTTAGGAGCAATCGTTTCAACAGTTGTTGGTCTTGTTTTCGGAATCTATCCAGCCCGTCGAGCAGCCTCTTTAAATCCAATAGACGCGCTTAGATTTGAGTAGTGCAACGAAAAGCATATTGTGGTGATATAGTTTCTGTAAGGTCGTTAAATAAAAATTAACCATGCTTACTGCCAATGCACACTACAATCCCGAAGACTTTGGGCGACTGTACGATACGTACTATCAGCCCATCTTTGGGTTCATGTATTCGCGCACTAGTAACGCTGAAGTTGCGAAAGATTTAACGTCTGAAACTTTTTTTCAGGCGCTAAAAAATCTACACAGATACAAGCCGCGAAAAGGAGCCAGTTTTAAGTCGTGGTTGTTTGCGATAGCGGTTGCGCAGGTTGGGAACTATTACCGTTCTGTATCAAAGGTCTATCAGGTAACAACAGATGAGGCGCCAGAGCTGGTTGCAAGAGATGAGTTTCGTCCAGATGTTGCAATGCAAATGGGTGAAGATGAGGATGAGTTAAAGGAACAGATAGATGTTTTGTGTTGCATGATGAAAAAGTTAAACCAAAAACAACAAACCGTTTTGACCTTAAGGTATTTTTCTAAAATGACTGTTCCTGAAATTGCAGTAACAATGAACATGAAAGAGGGGACTATTAAATCTCATATTCACCGTGCAATTAAAAAACTTCAGGTGTTGATGTTAGAGGAGAATTTATCCCCCGAGCCTGTCGAGGGGTGCAAGCCTTCGACAGGCTCAGGCAATATTCGTTATGAAGCAAAGCCAGCGCAAAATTGAAGATCTTCTGGAAGGGATTGGTTCTCATGAAGTTCCAGGTGATTCCGAGCATCGTTATGAGCTTAGGCGTCGGCTTTTGTGTTCAAGTTATTTTGAAAATGATTGCGAAGCAAAGCCCAAGCGCGATCGGGTATTTACGTTCACGATTCCACTTTTTGCCGGAAGTATTATGGTGATTATTTTTGCTTCATTTGGAAACTCTCTTACAACAGGGCCAACGCAAAAGACAGTTGATTTTAAAACAGTAGCTGTTCAGCCCACCTTTGAACTAGTGGAAGAATCATCAAAAGATCACTTAGCTCAGTTTGTTCAATATGATAATGTTGTCCCACTTGAGCAAGTTGTGCGCTTTGTGCCGGTTGAACAAGCTGCGTATTCACGTGTGAGATAAAGTGTCAAAATTTAAATAAGATGTTTGACCTGCCAGATAGAAACTGGTAGTTTTTGTTTGTCCAAATAAAGAAGGTGCTAAAAAAGCCATGCCAAGTCGCACGATCGTAAGGGGGATTGCGAGCAACGTCATTGCCATCGTCAGGATCTATGGCTGTGAGTTCTGTGGAGGAATTCGCGCCCTTTGTCGCTGGCGTCGTCGGTCCAACTGATCGGGAAGGTTGTCTCTCAGCCGACCCGATTTTCTGTTTCTACTTGCAAATTTTTTTCACTTTGATATCATTAATTTACTCCACATTAAACTAATTTGGGCAGTAAATGGCTTGTGGGCTTGGAACCGCTGTCGCTGATGCGGCAGCATGTGAGCCCCGCGGTATACCCCTCTGGTCTGGGGTTAGCAAATCAAGGCGTTATCTTCGGCAGGACCTCGGTTCATATTCTGGACTTAGCGAATTGAAGCGTGTCAGGCAGAGCCTGGTACCCGATTACCCGCAGCCAAAGGTAGTTTGTGTGGGGTATTTAAATAAAAAACGACCGCAAGGCCGTTTTTTGTTTTTGGATTTTTAAGCGGCTTGTTGTTTTAATTGATTTGATAAAATTGCGGCTCTTTTTTGATCCAGTGCTTGTCTTAAAATATTACCACCTTCTTTTCTGTGGATGTCTAGTTCCTTGAGTCTGTCTTGTATTTCTTCTGGCCATTGATCCCACATCTCTTTTTGCGCGTTAGAGGCTTCAAGCCAAATTCTGTGCTCTTCGGTTCCCCAAAAATTAGTTATTTTCATTTGGTCCCACAATTCTCTTGTCCATGCATCTTGATCCAAGTAAGCGCGAAGTTCATCATCAAACTTAATTGCCTCTTCTGAAACATTAACATTAATTTTTGCTACTTCTGCGTCACCCACTCCTGCATCTTCGACTTCTAAGAAATCATCTGAATCAACAGGAACATCACCAAAGTCCAGCCCTAAAAGTTTTTCTGCTTCAATTCTTCTTTTATCTTTTATTTCATCTGTTTGATACTGATCATACAAAACTTCCAATTTTGCCCTGTCTTTATCAAGTGCTGTGAGTTCATCAGAAATGGTTTTGATTTGCTCTTGATCTTGCGTGTCAGTTTGTGCAAGTTCTTCTATTCGTGCATCAACCACATCAAGTTGTTCTTGAACAAATTGAAATTTATCAACCTGTTCAACTCCTGGTACATCGTCCAAAGAGCCCATTTGTTCCCAGCTGTCTTGTAAGGACAGCCGTTCTTTAGATTCACCTTCAGCCATCCAACCCTCTTCAGTAGTTGTGTCTATTTGAGTTGCTTGATCAGCTTTTTTGGCTTCTGCTTTTGCGCTTTTGTTTTCAGCACCTCTTTCTGCACCTCCAAGCATTCTTGATAAAAATCCCATAGTTTTGTTTTTTACTATTTTACACAAATAGGTTAACAAGTTTTTTTAATACAAGCAATAAAAAATATCGTTACCAGGTAACGATATTTTATGGTTTATCCCGTTTTTACTAAACAAGTCCGAATCCAATTCCCAACAAGTAAGCACCAACTGTGTATACAATCACTGCACCCACACGAAGCCATTCTGGGTCCATGAAGTCATCCATAAGATGTTCGCCTTCCTCAGGTGCCCACAAAAAGAGAAGGCCTTTTGCAACAAATGCCCACGCAACAAGTGAAACGAACGTCTGTTCAATAGAGCCCCACTCATTATGGAAACTAACAGCAACGATTCCCAAAATCAGAATAAAGGATCCTGCTATAAGTTGAAGCGCGCGCGATTTTTTAAACTGTGTGATGATTTTTTTAATCTCCTCTGCGCGCAAGAAGACCATGATTGACTTTGCAACCAGGAAAAAGCCAAATATCTTGGCCATGAAAATTGTAACCTCCATAGGTTTTTTTCTTGAAAGTGAATCTTGTTTTTATTGTACAAGATAATGTTACGAAATAAAAGTGTGAATTGTGTATTATTAAAAAAAGTTTCTTTACGAGTTTTTTTATTTGTGTTAATAATTGAGCGGGTGATTTTTTTGTTGCCTATACAGCGAACCTTTTCATGTGGACCTTTTAGTATGGAACCAATTCGCAAATGGCTACGTAGCGAGCACTTCCAGGCCATTCAAGGCCTGTCTCGTCAGGTGGCCGGTTGGTTTAAGGACATACTGACCGGAAACCAAATGACCATTCTTGGGATGATCATGTGTGTCCCAATGGCAGTCTACTACTGGAAGAACGGCCTATTGGTCGGTTCCATTCTACTCACTGCAAGTCTGCTCACAGACTGGGTGGATGGTGCCTTGGCGCGTTACCAGCAGGGAGATCGTCCTCTGATGACGCTCGAAGAGGAGATGCAACTCAGCTTCTTGCAGCGCATCAACTATCGTGGTGTCACACATCTGGGGCGCTCGCTTGACCCGTTCGCGGATAAGGTGCGCTTCATTGCCGTTCTGTTTTCACTTGGGCTGAAGTACGTCAACATTTGGCTCATTGTGGCCATTGTGGGCGTAGCACTCGTCCTGACGATCATGCGGCCAATCAAGCAGTGGCTTGAGCTGGATCATGTTGGTTCCAATCGTCTCGGCAAGTTCAAGGTCTATTTCGAGATTGTTGGAATGGCTAGTCTGGTGTTTCTGGCGCCGTTCGTGAAGCTGTCAACAGCAGTGATCGTTGTCAATTCACTGTTCACGATCGCGCTTTTCTTTGCCCTTTGTTCGCTGGGAGGGCATGTTATCACCGGGTATTTCGCGCATCGCGCAAGAAGAGTCTTGCGCAAGTCGCGAACTGTCCATCAGGACGCCCGTTCTCAAAGCTGACCTCGTCCGTTCTGCGGCGGGGTTTTCTAATTGGTCTTTGACTTTTTGAATATTATGCTGGTAATCTAACCTCAACCCGAACCCATGATGAGGGTAGAACAATGGCCAGTCAGAAACCGATTCTCATGGCAGCTCCGAAGATGGGCAAGCTTGCAGACGCTGTTGTCGCGCAGTCAGCCCAAGAGCTGGAGCTGGTGCGGATTCACTGGGGGCGGTTTCCCAATCGCAGACCAGACACGTATTTCGACATTCCTGATGCCGAGGCACTCTTCGGACGGGACGTCGTCTTTCTCGCGGATCTGACCGATCCCGCCTGGACGCTCGATGTGTTCAGCGCGATTTACGCGATCCCGTGCTATGGCGCCAGGTCGCTCAACGTAGTCATTCCGTACCTTCCAGATGCTGGTATGGAGCGGGTTGATCGACCCGGTCGAGTGGTAACGGCCAATACGGTCGCGCGTCTTCTGTCGATCATTCCGATGTGCAGTGGGACTGGGCCTTCGCGAGTGCTCATCTACGATATTCACTCGCTCAGCGTGCTGCACTACGTTGACGATCGGGTTGTCACGCTTCCCAAGTCCGCTGTCGGATCATTCCTCAAGGAGAGGAGCCTGGGTAAGACCGGGGTGCGGATCGCAGTGGCTTTTCCTGATGACGGTGCGTATAAGCGCTACAAAGATGAGGTTGGGACTCTTCCCACAATCATCTGCGAAAAGCGCCGTGATGGTGGTAAGAGGATCATCACGATCAAGGAAGGGAATCCTTCCGGCTTCCACGTCGTTATCGTGGATGACTTGATTCGCACTGGCGGCACACTCATCTCCTGCGGCAACGAGCTGCTCGAGGCAGGTGCTGTCTCCGTGGACTCATTCGCAACTCACCCCGACTTCGAAAACGAGGCATCCTGGCGACGTTTCCTGGACGGCCCGTTCGAGCGTGTGTACGCCAGCGATTCGTGTCCGCACATGATGGACGTGCTCGAAGAGCACGACCGCTTCCACGTCTTCAGCCTCGCCCCCTCGATCTCAAGGTTCATTGCCAACCACGTTGGCTGATCCCAACTCAAAACCCGCCCCCAAACTGGGAGGCGGATTTCTTTTTGTTTGTTTAAATTTCTAGCAGCGCCCTTACATCTCTTGTAACGTCTTTTAGTACTTGTTGCCAAATTGTTGGCCTTGCATTTTGTTTTTCAGCTTCTAACTTATAGAATTTTTGTGGCTCAACAAATATCGAATTGTCTCTTGAGTCTGGAGCAACTTCCATGAAGTTGCTTCCGTTTGGCGAACCCATAAAACCTTGGTCTTGGTGACCAGAAAAATCTTCATAGCCATTTCCGACATTTATATCTGACTGATACGTGTTGTCAGAATGAGTCCTGTCAGTTGAATTTGAACCATCCCATTCCATGTGTTCGGATTTTGTTTCATCGTCATAGTCTATTGTTTGTTCTTGTTCATTGACGCTTTCTTCATAGGTCTCATATGACCTATAGGACCTATTTTCGTCTTCAGGGTATCTTTGATAAAAACTTTTTTCAGATTCTTGATCTTCTGGGTCAAGATCAGGTCTTCTGTATTCTGAGTCCATTTCACCCCAAGTTTCACTGTTTTCAATGTCCGCCTCTACTCCAGTCTCTTCAGTTTTTGCTTCTATTCGCTCTATCATTTCTTCTTGTGTAAGATCTCCTTCACTGCCATCCAGTAAGGGCATATCTCTTATATCCAATGTGTCACCTCCTTCACTTACAGAATAATTCTTGAGTCCGCTCAATTCAGGTCTGTGCATCTTATCCTCGTAATCTAAATATCTGTGATCTTCTTCATCCATAATCGTTCTTTTTTCATACTCTAAATCATCACTCTCCTCCTCATCCAGCATCATTCTTTCTTTATAACGCATCATTTTCTCCTCATCCATCATTCCTTCGTCTTCATAACGCTTCATCATTTCATAATCATCCATCATCATAATATCTTCATCACTCATCATCTCATCATCCAGCATCATTCCTTCTTTATAACGCATCATTTCATCGTCTTCCATCATGCCTCTACGCATCATATCTTCATCATCCATCATTATTTCTTCCTTGGTGCGTTGTATCATTTTATCGCACTCCTCTTTGTTTGCCGGATCTTCACAGTATTCAAAACATTCTTCTTTACTTGTGCATCCGCCAGGTCCTTCATGCAACATTTGATTAGATGAACAATGAATTCCACTTTCAGTTTGAACACAATGTTCTTTTAAAATTCCAGCCTCATCTTCTGAGATTAATCCTTGCGACGCCGCAAAGTTAATACACTCTTCTTCGTTTTCCGGATCAGAACAGAATGCCTTACATTCTGCTTCACCCTTGCAATCACCAGGCCCACCAAATCCACTTCTTTTAAACATCTTGGCTTCTTCTTGACTCATGTGTCCGGAAGCAACAGCAAACTCCATGCACTCCTCTTCATTGCCAGGAGTTTGACAATATTCATCACAAGACTCGCGCGAGTTGCATCCGCCTGGCCCACCAAAAGAGCCTTTTGATTTTATTAACTGTGCTTCTTCTTCTGTCATATGGCCAGCTTCAACTGCAAACTCAACACATTCATCAATATGACTTTCATCATGACAATATGCATCACATGAATCTTTTGATTTACACCCACCGGGAGTTTTTCCTTTCCTCATCATCTTCATTGCTTTTTTTGCTTCTTCTCTTTCTTCTGGTTTCATAAAACCTGCTGTTTCGGCAAAAGCAAAACATTCTTCCATGTGCTCCTCTTCCATGCAATACGCATCGCACTCGGTTCTGCTTGAACAATTGCCCGGCATAGCTGCTCCTGATTTTAATGCCTTGCGAACCTGCTTTGCTTCTTCCAGTTCCGTACTGGACATGAGTCCATTTTGTTCAGCAAAATCAACACACTCGTCAATGTTATTAACATCATTACAATATGCTTCGCACTCAGTATGCGACCTGCATCCTCCAGGTCCACCTTGATCTAAAACCTCATCAATTTCTTCATACACCTCAATATCCTCTTCATCCACAAGTCCGTTTGAATTTGCAAAAGCAAAACACGTATCCTGGTTTTCTGGAATTTCACAATAAGTAAAACACGCATCTTCACTTTCACAATTTCCAAGTTCTGTAATTGGAAATTGAATATCCTGAATTGCAGCTTTTACAAGACCTGCCATGACAAACAAAACACCAACAGCAAGCAGGGTTGGGAGTATAAGAAAACGGTTTGAAATAGTCATACATCAATTTGATCCAAAAGGATTCTTATATCCGCCAGCAAACGGATTTGTTTTTTTAACGGGATTAAGCTCTGGCACAGATTCGGTTGCGCTTTCTGTTGGCACGATTTCCGGCAGTGCAATAGGATTTAGAGCAGCTTCTGCACTTGCTTCCGCAGATTCAATTTGTTCTTCTGTAAGAGTGCTTTCAACATCAACTTCGGACCTTGATGATTGCAGCGATAAAAAAACGCCGGCCAGCGCTAATACTAAGATTAAAAGTGCAAGAAAGATCCAGGAAAGTTTTTTCATATGTGTATGGTTATTGATCCTAGTATAGGACAAAATTTGCATTTTCAAAAGTGGGCAAGTTTGTTAGAATTGCTGCATATGAAAAAATCAATCCGTTACGCAACATATCTTGCGCTTGGTACAGCCTTTATTTCCGGGACAAGTGTTTTTCTTTCGAAATTTGCAGTGAAAGTTGTAGCAGATCCAATACTGTTTACTACTTTGAAAAATTCAATTGTTGCGATCATCTTGATTGGAGCAATTTTACTAATGAAAAAACTTCCCGAAATTCGGTCATTAACAAAAAAACAAATCATCAAACTTGTCTCAATTGGTGTGATTGGTGGATCAATTCCATTTGCTTTGTTTTTTTATGGGCTGTCAATGACAAGCGCAATGAATGCTCAAATGATTCACAAAACACTTTTCATTTGGGTGCTTTTGCTTGCAATCCCATTCTTAAAGGAAAAACTTACAAAGCCACAGTGGCTTGGGATTGCTGCAATCTTTGGAGCGAATTTGCTAATTGGTGGTTTTCAAGGGTTTAGTTTTGGAATGGGCGAGCTACTAATTCTAATTGCCACAATTTTATGGGCAATTGAAAACGTAATTGCAAAGACCGCGCTTAGAGACCTGTCCAGCATAACTGTTGCGTCTTCTCGCATGGTCTTGGGGTCAGTAATACTTTTGTTTATTGTTTTGTTAAGAGGTGATGTTACACTTTTATCAGGACTAGGTTTTGATCAGTGGGGTTGGACATTGCTGACCAGTGTATTCTTGTTTGGTTATGTTACAACCTGGTACACAGCACTTAAGTACGCACCTGCTTCATATGTTGCCGCGCTGATTGTTCCGGCAACATTGGTTACAAATGTTTTGTCTGCAATTTTTATCACGCACGCATTTTCAGGAACACAATTTGCAAGCACGTTTTTATATCTCACAGGGATTGTTCTTCTTATAGTTTTTGCAAAGAAGACGCTCAAGTCAAAAGAAACAAAGCACGCATTTCATTCATCAACATAATTGCATGGATGGTGTTTTGCAATGTAGCAGATATGCGTTTGGGCCAAACCGGCTTCACTATTGTGGTTCTGATGCAAACCAGGAACTCTTGGCATACATAAAAACAAACACTGAAGATTTTGGGCTTACAAAATTGTTAGAGGGATTTCAAACTCTTTACCCATATCTTCAGCTCATTGCGCACGCAAACAATATTAAGGATCCGTTTGATGAGCGTGTTGTTGAAGCGTATTGGATTGGAAACAGTTTGTTGGATGCTGTTGAAAAGCAACAATTGTACAAACATTTGAAATACAAAAAACAGATAGATAAGCATTTGGGAATGAAACCTTTTCGACAAGTTGAGGAAAAAATTGTTCAAGGCGCTGTTCCTCATCATTCGTTTCATGTGTTTAGTATTTGGAAAAGAACCGGTCATACTGAGTGGGAGCACACGCTTGAGAGCATTGATGCGTGTCGAATAAGTTCTGGTGTTGTAAAAAAGATTGATGGACCTTTTCTTGAAATCGATCGCGAGCCACTTGTTTATAGTAATGGAAAATTTAGTTTTGGAGATTCTGAATCAATCAAAGTTATGCGATCGTTTGAAGCTGATATTAACATGGAAGAGCTTAAAGTAGGCGATATAATTACAATGCATTGGGGTGTGCCTTGCGAATCAATCACAAAAGCACAAGCCTCACAACTTAAGAAATACACACTAAAACACCTTGCGCTTGCAAATCAGACATTATGAAAGTTTTTATTTTTGGAAATGAAGAGGTTGAAATTGATTCATTGCCGATCCAGATCATTGATGATTTAAAAGCAGCATTGCCTAACATTGATTTTGTAATAAAAGATCCAAACGAAGAGTGGGGGATTCCTGAAGAGTTAGTAATGATTGATACTGCAGTCGGCCTTAACCAAGTAACGGCATTTGATAATCTTGATCATTTTACAAAAGCTCCAAATTTTTCAATGCACGATTTTGACGCTTTGACCAACTTATTATTTTTGAAAAAACTTGGGCGATTAAAGAAAATAAAAATCATCGGCATACCGCCGACAATTTCTAAAGAAAAAGCAATTAAGGAAATCGTTTCTATTTTACATCCCAGTTCATCTTTAAAAAGTGAACAGCACAACTGATACACGGATCATAAGCTCGAATCAGTTTTTCAATCTCATGTTTAATTTCTAACTCAGATTTTTTGTTAAGTAACTGATCAACCAGCGTGTGAATATCTTGTTCAATGCTGATTTGGTTCTGGCCAGATGGAACAACAATTTGACCTTTTACAACAAGTCCTTTGTCATTGATTTCCACTTTGTGAAACAGCAAGCCTCTTGGAGCTTCTATCACACCAACACCCACACCAGCTTGAGGTACTTTTTTTATAACCGGCTCTGAGACAATTTTGTGTTCAGTCATGAGTTCAAGCGCATGGTCAATTGAATGAAGTATTTCAATTGCTTGGGCCAGGTTGTTGTCGAATATATTAGTAGAAGGGAATCTGCTAAGCAATTCTCCAAGGGATTTTTTTGTTTCATTGTGCAAAAGATGTTTGCTTACATTTAATCTTGCAAGCGATCCAACTATGTAGGATTCACCTTCATGAGTATATGCAGATGCCATTGAGTATGGATGCACAACATGTTCAAGATGGTTGGCGAAATCTGCTTCATTAATCTCTTCGCCATTACTTGCTAAAATTTTTCCTTCTAAAAACCCAAAGTGCTTTTCAGAAACAAGTGCCATGAAGTTTGTTTTTCTGTCAAAGTTAAACTTACATTCCTCAAACACTTTGATAAGGCGAAGAACTGCAGGACGAATTTCATTTAGTTTTTCAATTGCTGATTTTATTTCTTCTTCAGTGGGGAAGTGTGTGTAACCGCCAACCGCAGCATAAGTTGCATGCACGGCTCTGCCAGCAATAATTGTAGACAAATAATTTCCAGCAGCTTTAATTGCAAAAGCATCGTGGAGCAATTGGTTTTGTTGCTCATCAGTTTCATCAAAATCCAAAAACGAATCCTTATTAAACAGGTCTGGCATTACAAAAAGGTAAAGGTGAAGTGCATGATCTCTAATATTAAGGCCATACATTGTTAAATGCCTTAGTCGTATTGTTTGCTCGGTTGGTTCTATTTTTAGGGCTTTTTCGCATGATTCAATGCTGCACATAATGTGAGCATTTGAGCATGTGCCACAAATTCGGGACAACAGAGACGGTAGCCCTACAACAGGTTTTCCTTCAATTGCTTTTGTAAAGAAGCGTTTGTTCTCAGGGATTTTAAAACGAACTTTTTCAACCTTATTGTCTCGGATTTTAACTTCCAAAGAAGCCGTACCTTCGACTTTTGTAAGCTCATCGATTGTAATGTCAGATACTTGATGCATACTTATGATTTTTGAAATTCTTCAACAAGTGAATTAACAGCGCTTACAAATAGCTTTGCATCCATTGGGCAACCTGGGATTGAGGCGTCAACTTCAACCACATCTGACACTTTGAGAACTTTTGGAAAAGCCTCAAATCTTGTCAAAATAAAATCAATATCCTCCATCTTTTTTTCATCAAAAGTATTCCTTTGCGCAGATGGCATTCCAGTAACAGCACACGCTCCAACTGCCACTAGTTTTTTTGAGACCTTTCTGATTTCTTTAAGTCGATCTGCTTGCTTTTCACTTGTGATAGCTCCTTCAATAATTGCAATGTCCAGTTCATCATAATCATTTTTTGATTGAAGGGAGGTGACATATTTGAAATCAAAGATTTTTTTCCAATCTTGCCAGTGATCATTTAAAAGTTCTGTAAAAACAACAGTGCTATCGTTTGAACAAGTAAAATGGAACCATCCGATTTTTATTTTTTTCATAAAAGTGATGATAGATCAAAGGTTGAATCAGAAAGTTGTTCAAGGTGACTTGAAACATCTTTATCTTGCTCAATTAATTTTTTTAGAGGAGAAAGATCTTTTGTTCGATTTACCAAAAGGGCACCAACCAATTCCTTTCCTTCAATCACTAACCTGCCATACGAGTTTTCTTCAAGCGAACCTCTGTTTACAATCTTACGACTATCAAGCGCGCGAACATCACCCACAAAAGCAATGTTCAAACCAAAACCATTTGCAGCATAAGTTGTAATACATTTAAACATTTCTTTTTCACCGGCCATATTCTTACCAACGGCTTGGCCTTGCTTTTGAGCATTTGCCCAGTTGCCCATAATTACTGTTTCATCCAAAATCACATCTTTAAATTCTGCAATGTCACCAGCTGCCCAAATATCAGCAACACTTGTTTCCAAAAATTCATTAACAACAATTGCTTTGTTCATTTCAATGCCCGCTGCTTTGATCCAATCAGATGTGCATGTCACACCAATTCCACAAGTAATTAGATTTGATTTAATTTCCGTTCCATCCTTAAGTGTCACACCGGAAACCTCTTCATCTCCCAAAACTTTTTCAACTTCAGAATTACGCAATATTTTTACACCACCTTTTTCCATTGCTTGTTCAATCATCTTTCCGGCAGTTTCATCAAGCATTGGTTCCCAATAATATGATTCGCGAAGCACAAGAGTTACTTCCTTATCTTGCGCCCTAAATAAGTCAGCCATTTCAAAACTTATAAATCCACCCCCAATTACAATCGCGCTTGATTCTGATTGAGCGGCTTCTTTGATTGATTTTGCATCATCAAGTGTTCGCAAGTAAAAGATTCCAGTTTTGTCAGCGCCTGGTACCGGCCACTTTCGAGCGCAGACTCCTGTTGCAATCAATAGCTTGTTATATTCAACTTGATCGCCATCATCTAGTTTAACTATCTTTTTTTCAGGATCAACAGATGTTGCAATCTTCCCGCCAAAAAATTCGATTGCATTATCTTTATACCAATCCTCTTTTTTTAGCCAAATTGCATCTTCGGGCACCTTTCCAAGAAACCAGGGTGGTTTTGAAAGCATGATGCGTGAATACAACAAATAAGGCTCCTCATTAATTATGGCGATTGTGCCGTTTGTATCGTTTTTTCGAATTGTGTCAGCGGCTGTGGTTCCAGCAACTCCACCTCCAATAATTAGATAATCAAATTTTTGCATATGCATTAATTATACGCGAAGTTGGATTTTTTTTCATTCTTGCAGAAAAAATTCGCTTTTGCTAACCTTGCCCTACCCGGTATGACATCGGGCCACCAGCCAGGAGCGCATAATGAGAATGTATGCGGACATGGACGCTGAAGAAAAAGCAGTCTTGACACTTCGGTGCATGGCTGTTGACCAGATCGATGATGCCAACAGCGGTCATCCTGGTCTTCCTCTGGGAGCAGCTGACATCGCGTTCACGCTGTTCCACAAGTTCCTGCGGTTCGATCCGACCGCGCCCAAGTGGCCAGGACGAGATCGGTTCGTTCTGTCCGCGGGTCATGGCTCGGCCATGCTGTACGCACTCCTTCACCTGTATGGGTACGACGTGCCCATGGGAAAGGGGCTGTTCCGCCAGCTCGGAACGATCCTTCCGGGGCATCCCGAGTTCGGTCTTACCCCAGGGGTGGAGACCACAACCGGGCCGCTCGGACAAGGTATTGCCAACGGTGTTGGCATGGCACTCGCTTCCAAGATGCTCACCGCATTGGTCGGGGACGCTGAGTTCTCGCCAGCAGACTACCGCGTGGTGGTTCTGTGCGGTGATGGATGCCTGATGGAGGGCATCAGTCACGAGGTGTGCGCACTGGCCGGGGTTCTCCAGCTGGACAACCTGTTCCTGGTCCATGACGATAACAAGATCACGATCGACGGGTCAACCGAGCAGACGTTTACCGAGGATGTGGTTGCTCGATTCGCTGCATACGACTGGTTTGCCATGCGCGTAAACGGGCACGATCGTCAGAATCTCCAGATGGTGCTTGGGGATGCGCAGCGGGCATTAAGCCCAGCGTTCATCTCGGCTCGGACAACGATCGGCTACGGAAGTTCCAAGCAGGGTACAGCGGCCTGTCATGGTTCGCCACTCGGCGTTGAAGAGACTCGTGGTATGAAGGACAGGTTTGGCTGGCCGCAAGAGCCCGAGTTCTTCGTCCCTGACGATGTTCGCGAGCTCTTCGCAACGCGTGCTGCAGAGCTGCGTGCTCAGCACGTGGAGTGGGAGGAGCAAGAGCAAGCCTGGCGTGAACGCTCGCCTGCCAAGGCAGCGCTCTGGGACAAGATCAATCAGGCACAGGTGCCTGCTGATCTGATGCAACAGCTGCTCAAGGCAGTTGGAGACGAGGCTCGCGCAACTCGCGTTCACTCAAGCGTGGCAATCCAAGTGGCTGCTGAGCTGCTGCCCGGCATGGTGAGCGGATCAGCTGATCTGCAGGGTTCTTGCAAGACAGACATTGTCAGCAGTGACATTGTCGCCGCTGACGACTTCGATGCTGCTCGCAGTATTCGTTTCGGCGTTCGCGAATTCGGCATGGCCGGGATCGCCAACGGCATGGTGCTCAGCGGCCTGACCCCTGTCGTCAGCACGTTCTTCACATTCCTCGACTACATGAAGCCAGCGGTTCGCATGGCTGCGCTCATGGAGCTGGGAACCGTCTTCGTATTCACACACGACAGCATCTACGTGGGCGAGGATGGCCCAACCCACCAGCCGGTCGAGCAGCTCGCTGCACTGCGCGCCATGCCCAACCTGGTCACGCTTCGTCCGGCAGATGGTTTGGAAACCGCGGCTGCATGGGCGATCGCGCTCGATCGGAGCAAGAAGGGGCTTGGTCCCACAGCTCTGGTGCTGACACGCCAGAAGGTTCCGGTTCTCACTCGGCCGGAGTGGTTCCGCGAGGAGCACCTGAGGCGTGGTGGGTACATCGTTCGCGATGCATCTCTAAGTGCTCATGGCCCTGTCGTGAATCTGATTGCAACCGGATCTGAGGTCGCGCTTGCAATGGAGGTTGCTGAGCGGCTCGACCTGTGTGTGATCTCCATGCCCTCGGTTGAGCTGTTCCTGAGCCAAGACAGGGGCTGGCAGAGATCTGTTCTTCGAGAAAGCAGAAGAACTGTTGTGATCGAAGCAAGTCACGATCCGGGCTGGCATAGGTTTGCCGGCCGAGACGGGCTCGTGATTGGCATGGACAGCTTTGGCGCATCCGGTCCAGCCGACCAGGTCGCAGAGCGCTTCGGGTTCACCGTGGACGCAGTCTGCGAGCGGATCACGTCCTGGATGGCTCACTGATCCATCTCTTCAACACACTCTGCGAAGCTGCGGCTTCAAAGGGTGTTTTCTTTTTGCAAAGACATGAAAAATGTTTGTAGAATCGAAAACCAGAGAAAATACTTAGACTATTTTACGACGATCGTCGTAAAATAGTCTAAGATTTTTTATATGAGAAAGTTTTGTTCGATTGATGTTGTAAAATTTTACTAAAAAGAAACACCCACCGTCGCTAAAGCTTCGGTGGGCGAGCGCCATTGCTGGCGTGTAGGTAGGGAATCGGCGAGCCTGTTGGCTACCAGTCCGATTTGACTACATGTGAGAGGAACTTGCCGAGCTGCGGGGAACGCTCCCGTGCGGCAGCGGTGATCTCTGCGTGATTCGGAAGATCGTGATCATCCGTCACCATGCCTGCTGCAAACACGCGGATCGGCTTCAGGCCGAGCAGCTCGGCCTGTCCGCCATGACCGTTGTCCAGGTTCTCGAGAGCAGCGAGCCGGAGTTCGGGGTCGAGCGACATGCCGACCGTGTCAACACCCCAGCTTCTCCAGGTCTTGGTGCGTTCAGCAGCCCCACCGAATCCTGGTCCCACCACAAGGTGTGTGCAGCCCTGGGCAAAGCGCATGTCAGCCGCCTGAGCAGCATGACGGAACGTTTTTTCCACCAACGGCCGCTTTGTGCCTGATTCTTCGTGGTTGGTCCAAAGCAGATGCTCTGACATCACGAACTCGCCATCAGCACCAGAAAGGTATGGCATGGGAATGTGTGCAGACACCAAACCGGTTGGCCGAACAACCATTCCCATCTTGATGTGTTCGGCAACACCACCTACCGAACTCGTGATCACGAGCCGTTCACCGCACCCCATGAGCGCGAGCAGGATCGCCGCCCACTTGCGAAGCCACGATTCCTGACCAGGGATTTCCTGGTAGTGGTGAACTCGGCCTTGGCTGATCACGACCTTCTTGCCGTGCCAGGTTCCCAGGAGGAAGCGGTTCGGGTGGCCAGCTCCGCTGCCAACGAGAAGACCGAGCTCCTCAAAGGTCAGCGTGGTCTCGAGCTGGAAGCCTTCTGCTTCGAGCACTGCCGGATCTGACCAGCCAGTACCCAGGATGGCGCCGTCTCTGTTTGTTCTCGCATGTTGAACAGCGAGATTACCGAGAAGTTCAAGACCAAGAGTTCGAATGCGACCCATGGACACCTCTTTTGTGCAAGAAGTAATGTGCCTCGAGCACTTTAGCAGAAAAACTAAAACTGGCAAATCACTTATAAAATACTTCACGATCGTGAAGTATTTTATAAGTGAATTATTTTTTTTCAAAAAGAAACACCCTCCGAAGCTCCACAGGAGCGAAGGAGGGCAGGTGCCATTGCTGGCGCGCGAGTTGGTCGTATTACCGACCGATGTGGTAGCCTTGGGAACCATCGCCGGCTTCGCCGGGTTCTGCGGCTCGTGTACGGCCTTTGTTCCGCCTGCACTTGTACTTATGGCGCCAGTAGTTGCGGCCTTTGTACTGATGAGTGTCTTCTTCCGTGATCAAGGCTGTTTTGCCTTGGATCCAGAGCATCATGCCATTGCTCACGATGTTGACCGGTTTGTCTGAGTCGTTGAGCCTTTTGTGAAGCCCCTTGTTCTTTCGTTTGAGCTGAGCGATCTCGGATCTGAGATTGACGTTTTCGACGCCCTTCTTTTGGGCCCTGGCTTTGGCCTTTCTTAACTCAGCTTTGACTGCGGAAATCTCCTTCTTGTACCTTGCCTTTGCAGTGGAGAGCTTCTTCTTGGCCGCGGCAATCTCCTTTTTCTTTCTCTCGATCTCTTCTTTGAGCTCTTTTGCACTCAGGAGCAGCTGCAGCTCTTGAGGAGTTAGCTTTCGTCCGGCAAGCACGGAAAGGGCTTCCTCAGCAGTGTCAGCTCTCTGGGTTGCCACCTTAGCAGCTGAGTTCGCACTTTGGATCATGACGAGTGTCACGGTTAGGAGCGCGGCCAGTCCGAGGAACAGGACCATCATGATGATCGATGCACCGCCCAGGATGTCGGACTGTGCATCACCGTGACTCGATTGTGCGGCAGGGCCGTTACGAGGCATCGGGAAGCCTCTCTGTATCAAGACCTTCCGTCTCAGTGTCTCTTCTGGGCACGAGCCGGATACCGCCTTCGATGTGACTCACGTCGAATGTAAGTCGTGCGATTGCCTCGAGCTCACCCACCACCCTTTCCAGTTGCGGGCCAAGACTATCAGTGAACCTCTCTGCAAGATCGTCCATCTGCTCTGCAACAGCTGCGGAGCTTCGCAGACTTTCTCGTACAAGGTCACTTGTGTCAGTCAGTTGCTGCACGGCTTCGAGCAGGGGGCCGTGGAGTTCCGGTAGATTGGCGAACGACATCATTGCGCTGACCTGAGTGGGCAGGTTCAGTCGCGCCAGGATCTCATCCTGGATCCAGGACTCGACATCGGTGATGCTCATGTCCTCTGCGCCCATCCTGATATCGACCCACTGTCCGATCCAGGCCTTTGCGCACCAACCAATGATGCTGGTGAGGAAAGCGGTTGAGACTGTGAGCAGATCGATCTGATTCAGGTTCTTGACTACCGTGGAGATGAACGCACCTGAGTCATCGCCGTTCATTTCCGGAATCTCGAACAGGACTGTTGCCTGCGCCATGAACGTGATCAGACCAATGAGCGTACCAATGATACCCTCGAAGCCAACCACGTTGATGTGGATCAACACATTGCGGTAGCGGTCGTAGGCTACGCGGCGCAGTGTTTCGAGTTTGCTGCTCACAAACGCATGGATTGCCGCTTCGTCTGCAGCATGCCCAATCTTGGTGATGAGCGCCTTGATGATGTCAGCCATCACGCGTTCGGTTGGTCCGAAACTCTCGTCTTCAAAAACCGGTGGGTTTTCGCGGTCTACACCAGGCGGGATGCGGACGCGAGGTTCTTGGTAGACCACCTGGTTTGGTACCAGTGCCGTGATGACCACGATCTTGATGAGCATGTAGGCAGCGTATGTCCACGCGATCGCGTTCAACGTGGCAACGATACTGTGATCGTTTGCGAAGTACGTGTAGGTGCCCACTCCCAGCAGGCAGATGAGCATGCCGAGAATTGGGACCATTCCCATGATAGGGCGCATACGCGTAACCTCCACGCGTCCAAAAGCTTTAGCGGATTGCAAGCTTCTCTTTCAGCCAGGAAAACCCGGCCAAACGAGGGTCGATTTAACTATAAATAAACGGTTTTGTCAAGTATAATAAAGCTATTATGCGATTACCAACAAGACGTTCACAAAAACAAAAAATCGATAAAGACGGCGATGAGCCTATTTATTTGACTAAATCCGGGATTGAGCAACTTAAAAGAACCCTTAAAGATTTAGAGGAGAATCAGCTTCCACAAGCAATTGCAGATACTCGTGAAACAGGCGAGCATGGAGACTTTTCTGAAAATGCAGAATATCAAGAAGCAAAGTCTCGAATGAGAAGGTGCCACAATCGAATTACATCAATCAAAGAGCAGCTCAAAATGGTTATTGAAATTGAAGAGGGAAGTCAGTCTGACAAAGTTGTGATGGGATCAAAAGTTGTGATTGAACAAAATGGAATTCAGAAAACTTTTCAGATTGTTGGGTCAAAAGAAACAAGCCCATTGAAAGGCAGGATATCTTTTAAATCTCCAATTGGTGCAAAACTAATGGGAAGAAAAGTTGGTGAAACAATTATAGTTTTACAAAACGGAAAAGAAGTCGAAATCAAACTTTGCGCAATCTTGGTGTGAGTAGAAGTGTGTCAAACAAAAAAGCAACCTGGTTACTGTAACCAGGTTGCTTTTGGTTTAATTATCGACCAAGCCCGATAAACGGGGTTGCTCCTCCCCAATACTCTGGGGTTTTTCCATCCCATTTTTCAATCCATCTTAGCTCAACAACTTTTGCGTTTGCTGACAAAGCCTGGGCTTCAGTTCGGATTGCTTTTGCTTTTCCTTCAGCTTCCACAACTTTTTGCTCAGCTTCAATTCTGATTCGTTCAAGGTCTCTCTCTGATTTTAGTTTCAACTGTTCGGCAGTAACTTTCGCTTCGATTGCCTGATTAAAGGAATCAGAGAAATCAAACGAAGTGATGTTAAGCTCGTCAACAATTATGTGATTAAGAGCCAAACGTTCAAGCAAGTTGATTTTGATCTGTTCTTTAACATCTTCACGTTTGATAATTAATTCCTCAGCAGTAAAGTTAGCTGTTGTTGCTTTTACTGCTTCCTGAATGGCCGGTGCAATAATGCGATTATTAAAGTCTGCTCCAATATCTCGCCAAACTACATTTACCTTGTTTGGTTCTAAGTGGTAGTTGATTGCGATTCTGGACGTGACTATTTGAAGATCTTTTGAGGAGGCGCTTGCAGGCACTTCATCTTTTTGGATCCTAACATCTATTTTTTGAACCTCTTGGATTAGCGGGATTTTGAAATACAGGCCCTCTTCAAGAACCTTGTCTTGAACAGCTCCAAACTGTAGAAGAACTCCGCGCTCTCCAGCACCAATGGTTCCAACTGCACCAAATAGCAAAGCGACTACGATTAGTACAAAAATTATTGTACGAATACCACTCTTTAGTTTTTTTAGATCCTCCAGCTTTTTTGTGTCAATAATGTTTTGCATATAGCGATTATTCTCTAAATTTATTTGATTTGACCCTACATCTTTTATCTATTTTTGCCAACTCCAAACTGTCATCTCGACCGAATATTATTTTATGTCATTTCGACCGGAGGCCCGTCAGACGGGCCGGAGCGGAGAAATCTCGCATATTCGAGATCCCTCGGCTTCGCCCGGCAGTTGCCGGGCTCCGCTCGGGATGACAAAAACAGAAAAGCCGCACCCCGAGAATTGAAACGCGCGCGAGCGGCTTCTGTGGGATGCGGTCTGAAGTTGTAGTCTGGCTAGCTTGCCAGTTCGAATCTGTGGGTTTCCCCATCTCTCCGGGCAGTGATGCTATTCCAGGTTCCATCCGCACGTACCACGAGCAATGCTTCCGGGTGTGAGTCCGGGCGAGGATCCTGTCCTTCACGCTTGTGCAGCAGCGCGACGTTGAAACGCAAGGCCCCATGGCCTCCATGAGTTGCTTCGATGCTCATGATGCTGATTTCTGCATCACCAACCACGTCATCGTGAGTGTGTCGAAGTCGAAGCTGCAGGTTCGTCCTTTCCTGCATCATCCGGAGCAGTGCGCTATGTGGAAGCAGTCTTCCGAGCTGTGGAATGCCCACATCGGAATCTTCGATGGGGTCAGCTGTGTTGTAGAGCGTTATGAACAGCGTTCGAAGGGGGAAGTTCTCTGGGTACGGCGCGATCCATCCCCGGACATTCCTTTCCGGGTATGGCGTGTACCAGCCGCAGACGAGCTGTGCATGCTCAGGCTGGGTGTGTACACATCCGTCAGCAGAGGGGTCTGTGTCACGCGTGTGATCGATCAGTGCGTCCCTACGCGAGGCAAGGAAACCCCAGAAGATGAAGGCGCGTTGGTTGAGATCTGCGTTGAAGACTCCGAGGATGTGGAGGTATGCTGCCTCACCTCCTCGACAGTCTCTGCACTCTTGTTTGCGCGAACACTCACATTCGCTGAAGAGTCCTCTGATCAAGAGTCTGGCGGGTTGGTTGGTTACGGTGGTCGAGTCAGACCAGCCTTTGCCACCAGGACCCTTTGTGATCGCTCGTCTTTTACGGAGCATTGTGAAAGCCATGAAGGCCTCCTTCGGTTGTAAATGCCTGAGATAGTGCAGACAAAACACCCTTATCACCTACATGAAGTAGGCAACGTCCTGCCGTTTGGTAGGAATTGTATTTAACTAAAATTCTAGTTACATTGTCAAGACAACAACCAAAAACACGCCCTTGGCACGGTCGTTCGCGAACGACGTGCCTTGCGGGCGTGTTTTTTACTTTCGCTTTTAGGCAGCGGGCTGCTCGTCGGTTGCGCGTTGTACGTTTGTTGCACGAGGACCCTTGTCAGAGTCTTCGGTCTCAAATGTAACCGCATCACCTTCGCTGAGTTCTTCGTATGTTACACCAACAAGCGCAGATGAGTGAAAGAACAATTCTTTCTCTTCACCTTCTTGAGCGATGAAACCGAACCCTCTGTCTGTTAACCGTTTGATTATACCGGTCATAGGTTGCGTTATTAAAGTGAATTATCCGCAAACTTCGCCTCTTGTGGGAAATTTGGCAGATTTCCACTTTGAGTACGCTTTGCACGTGGAATAGAGTACACCAAAAAGCAAGTTTTGTCAATA
>CAYNRK010000005.1:0-70187 GCA_964399675.1 uncultured Gammaproteobacteria bacterium
TCATGTCTTAACCCTTTTCCCTTGCCCGAGGTCTCGTAAACCTGGGGCGTTTTCTGTACAATGATTTTGAGAGTAGGGTTGTGTATGTCCGATTACGGTTTGGCATCCCCAAAATCCTCGAAAGAGTTATTGCCAGAATTTGGTGGGTTATGAACCAACCAAAGTGAGCAATTCGGACGAGACACTTCTTGCCGGTCGTTATCGAGGACTGCCTCGGAATGAAATACAGTGGCGACCGCGCAAGTGGAAGCCACGGTGACCACGGAGGGCGACTGGCGATTGAAAGCTCGGTGCACCGCGACAACCGCATCAATTGTGCCTACCTCAAGGTGTGGGAAGGTCAGGTCAAGCTTAACGTCAACAGGAATTCTGACAAGGCCAACCCGAACTATGGTTCGCTGCGCTTCCGCCGGAAGTTTCCATGTCCGTTTCATACCGGGATTCGATCCCGGTATTGAATTATAAAGACTTTCTCCAACCACCGAGCATGCGTCCTGTCTTGTTGAGTGACTCTTGCCAATTTAAGTACCGTCGTTCATTGATTTGTTTTAAGTCAAAAGAAAGCCTTATTAAAATTTTTGCCTTTTCTCCTGATTGTAGTGCTTTATCGATAGACGTGATTTTCCATTCGCGTTTTGCATGTCCCGCATCGATTATTGATAGCAAGAGTTCGAGAATAGCATTTTCAAGCATTCCTCCCAGTGAGTATTTTTCGGATTTTTCAAACTTACACCGCGCGGAGTGCAAATCTTTTAAAAGATCATAGGTTAGTTGAAAGAGCGGTGCATTATGTATGGAAGACATATTATTTAATCAGATTGTTTCATTAGAGAATTTGTTCGGTGCCTGGCGCGAGTTCCGTTTAGGGAAACGATCCAGGTAAGATGTTCAAGAGTTTGAACGGCATCTTGAGGATAGGATTTTTGAGCTTCACAACGACTTGATCAACAATCGTTACCATCACGACCCGTACCACCGTTTTCACATCTTTGATCCAAAACACAGAATTATTCATAAAGCCAGTGTTCGGGATCGTTTGGTTCATCATGCAATTTATCGAATTCTTTATCCTCTTTTTGATCGATCGTTTATTTTTGACAGTTACAGTTGTCGAATTGGGAAAGGAACTCACGCAGCTGTGAATCGTCTTGAGGTTTTTGTTCGTAAAGTTAGTAAGAACCATACAGGCTCATGTTGGGCTTTGAAGTTTGATATTAAGAAGTTTTTTGATTCAGTGGATCATGGGGTGTTGATGGGAATTCTCACTCATGTCATTTCGAGCTTGCCGAGAGATCTCTCCGTTCGGCCTTTAGCCTCAGTCGAGATGACACAAATAAAAAAGACCATTGATCTTTTGGAGGAGATCGTTGGCTCCTATTCAACTCAAAAATCCTTAGGGGGGGGTTGTCTTCTGAAAGAGATTTTGAAAACCGTCCACCTCAATAAGCTCCTCTTCTAAAAACTACCACTAGTGGCGTTTTAAGCAAAATGATGAGGTCTAGCCAAGGGCCCCAGTTTTCAATGTAATAAGTATCTAAGCGCACTTCATCATCAAAATCCAAATCAGCTCTACCACTGATTTGTGCCATGCCTGTGATACCGGGTTTAATAGTATGAACTTTTTTGTGTTCGGGTTTGTAGGTTTTTACTTCTTCCGGGTAGTGGGGCCGAGGTCCAACAAGTGACATTCTGCCCATAAGTACGATATAGAATTCAGGGAGTTCGTCCAGGCTAAATTTTCTAATCAACTTTCCAACTTTAGTTACACGAGGGTCGTCTTTGAGTTTAAAAAGTGGTGAACCCTCTCGTTCGTTTCCATGTTTTTTTATAAACTCGGGATCAAAACGAAGTTTGTGGGCATCTCTGATCATTGAGCGAAACTTAAAATAATGAAACGGTTTTCCATTCTGGCCAATGCGCGTGATTTTTTTACCTTTTGGATCTTTTGAAAAAAGAACACCTCCAGGTTGTTCTAAAAAGAGTGCAATGGCAACGACCAGTTGGATTGGTGAAGTTAAGATGATAAGAACAAGCGCGCCCAAAATATCAAAGAGTCGTTTGTAAATAGCCCCCCAGCCATCAAGCGGAGTTTTGCGTACTTCAATTACAGGTATACCTGCGTAAGTATGATTGATTGAACGTCCGGCTGCTGCTGCAAAAAGATCTGCTGAATAAAGGAACCCCAAGTGCTCAGTGTTTGTAAGTTGAATGATTTCAAGAGTTGTTTGTCGTGAAACTTCCGGATCGGCAAGTACAACTTCATCAATTTTGTCGCTGCGTTTCATGCGGCGGATTCGATCAGCAACACTTTTATTGAATTCATTAAATTCTGAGATAACTTTAAATCCAAGCCGTTTTTTATTTTGGAATTCTTCTTTTAATGCCGAGCTGGTTGAATTATTGCCAATGATTACGATTCTGTGCACGCCGATTCCAGTTTTAAGAAGTGATCGTTGCAAGGCCCTAATAACAAGTCGTGCAACACAGACAAACAAAATTGAAAGACCCCATGCGGCAATTGCAATGAATCGGGATTCAAAAAGCGTGCGCGAGAAAAAGGTGATTGCAAAAACAAGTGCCATGGAAGATGAGCAGGCAAGTCCAATGCGCGTAAGCTCTGAAGCAATTGATTTCCTGCTTACTGTGTAAAGTCCGGAAACAGCAAATACTAAAATCCAAATGAAAATGATTGGTGCAACTACTTTGAGATAACCTGAAAGTTGAAGATCAAAGATAACTGGTCGCATTGTTGTGAAGTATGGATGAAAGCGAGCATAAAAAGCCGCAACAGCAGCGGCAAAGAGTGCAAGTAAGTCAATTGGAACAAGTGCAAGTGTAAAGGCAAGTTCTGAACGTTTCATACGAAATCTATATTAACAAAACATTTGTGTTTTTGCGAGGTATTAATAGATTCCCCTCCTTTTCAAGGAGGGGTTTCCGCCAAAGGCGGATCAGCCTCTGGCTGAAGGGGTGGTTATGATTCAGAGTTCTAACCCCCTGTAGTCCCCCTTGAAAAGGGGGACATTCATCGAAATAGAAACACCCCCGTGGCCAGCTGGCTGCGGGGGTGCGAGTGAAGTGGTCGAGGAGTTCGTCTACTCGCCGTCTTCCTCCCTGGGAAGCCTGAGGCGCGAGATCATGAGTCGGTACTTGTGCCTGTGACGCTTGAGCGCCTTCATGTCGTCCTGGACGACATGAGCCCACATGTTGACCAGACCCACGTTTTCGATGTCGTGGGCGAACATGATCAGCCACGCGCGGTAGATGCGCATCAGGTCTTCGTCGATCCGGGAAGCGAGTGCGCGGCGGTACATCATGCCGTGCATTTTTTGGCCTGAGGCTTGGATGAAGTCCGCATCTTCGTCGGCCTTCTCTGCGAAGTCGTCGAAGTTGAACTGTGTTGCCGTGAAGTGATGCTCGAGTCTCTTTGCAAGCTCCTGCTTTTGCGGGTCGGACAGCAGCTTGATCGCCGTGCGAACCCATGGTCCGACCTTGAGCAGGACGGAAGGGTTTGCCACGAGTTTCTTGAGGGCTTCGGTGACCAGGTCGAACTCGTATTCTTCCGCCAGGAAGAACCCGAATGGTGTGAATCCGTCTCCCAACATCTGGTAGTTGGAGTAGTACGCGAACTGCTGGTACGAGGTCTCGAGCTCGGTGGTTGTTTCCAGGCCCTTCATGAGCAATCCCGCCAGCTCTTTGGGATCGCCCGAGAACTCGATCTTGTGATCCCGTGTTCGCCTTTCTCTTACGTGAACCGAACAGGTTACGTAGTCGAGCTTGTCGGCCTCGCGCTTTAGCCAGTTTCCGTACGGTTCCATCGACTTATTGGACACGTCCAGGACGAACTCTGCTGCTGGAAGCAGCAGCTTCTTCTTGATCTTGGACGGAAGCTTGGGCAAGCTTGTTCCGAACGCGAATGCGCCTCTGACGGCTGCTTCCTTGGTTGCGATCAGCTCTGCCTTGCCCGCTTTGTCAGCGTCGACCTCTGCCTTGACCTTTGCGAACTCACTCGGGTTGAGCTTCTCGGCTTCCTCGAGCGTGCAGTCGACTCCCTTCTTGAGCTCGTTGGCGGGTCGTCCGAGTTCTGGCTCGGCTTCGACCTGAGCTACCGGAGCTGCTGCGGCTTCTTCGTTGTTGCTGAAGATCCACGAGCCAGTGGCCCAGAGCGCGAACGCTGCGACAGCAAGTAGCCCGACGACGATTGCGATTGCGTAACGGTTACGTAGCACAACGCCTCCTTTTGTAGACGTAAGTTGGTAAGGTGCAGGGAGTGAAGATACCAGAAAATAAGGCTTTTGTCAATAGTTAAAAACAAAAAATTCCCAAAAATTGGGAATTTTTTAATAGAAACACCCGCCGTCGCTCTTGTAGAGCTATGGCGGGCGAGGCCCCCGTAGCCAGCTGGCCGCGGGGGTGTACGTCGTTGAGCTCGACGAGTCGTCTACTCGCGAGGGGTGATCGAGGGAACGCAGTGGCCCTGGATGCTCAGCATCTCGAGCTTGACCTCCGGAACTGTGTTCATGAGTTTTTGGATCTCCGCGGCAAAGCCGGTTGGGAGATCGTGGAGCGTACAGCGTTTGGCCTTGACCACGACGCCTTGCTTCTGATCACCTTCGGCCTTGGCTCGGGCATCTTCCAGCTCTCCGGCTCGCTTGACCCCCTCCAGGTACGCTCGGTGGTCGGCATCGGCGTGCTCGGAAGCGCTGAGCTGTCCGTCACCGTCCTTGTCGCCCTTGAGCGGGGTATCGTGGTTCGCCCCCTTGATCGGGAGGTCGTCGGCTTCCGGGGCTTTGTCGTGATCCGTGGCTGCCACGACTTCGCCGAGCAGCTCCTCGTAGAACTTCTTGTCCGCCCCGAGCTTTGCGAGATCATCCTGGGCGTCGTGGATCCAGAGCGCTGCCTCGTCTCCCTCGATGTCGTGTGCGAACACGGCCAGCCAGATCCGGTAGATCCGGATCATGTCTGCGTCAGCCTTGGACGCGATTGCCCGACGATAGAGCATGCTCTGCATGGGGTTGTCCTTCGCAAAGGATTCTGTGTCGTCCTCGTCCTCTTCGTCGTACTTGATCTCCTCGTCGAACGTCTCCCAGTCGAACCCGCTTGCTTGCCAGAGCTCGGTGAGTCTCCGGTTGAGCGCATTCCTCTGGGACTCGTTGAGGGTTCGAATGGCGGTTCTGATCCAGGGGCCGCTCAAGCGCAGGGCGGTTCTGTTGGCCACGAGTTTTTTGAGGAGCTCCACGATTGGGTCGTACAACGAACCCTCTTCGCGATCGAACTTGCCGTACGGGATGAACTTGCCCTCGTGGTAGTACCTGTACTGCACGTCCACATCCGGGTTGGCGTGATCGGTTTTCGGGTTGTCCAGTCCAGACGCGATCAGGCCGGCCAGATCCTGAGGCCTACCTGAGAAGGTTACGGTCTGGGTGACCGCGTCCTTCCTCCAGCTGCTCTCCTTGACCTTGCATGTCCAGTAGGTCCGTCCGTCTGCAGGACGGGTTACCAGCACCTGCGATCCCTCCAGCACATTCGTGCTTCTGCTGAGCACCAGGGGAACCGGCGGGAACCGGTTGTTCTTCAGGATCGGAAGGTCTTTGGGCGCACGCTTCACCTTGCCTCTCAGCAACTTGAAGCTGTCCTTGACGTCTGTTGCGAGCTCTGAGAGCTCGTCCTGTGCAGCCTGGGCTTTGCTGCGGATCTCTTGCTCTGTAGTCCGCGTTTCCTCGGGGTTGAGCCGCCGTGCAATCTCAGGGGTGCACTCAGTACTGGTGTCGAACTTGTTGTCCGGATCCGGGAGTGCCTTGGGGGTCTTGACTACCTTGGCTGCGGGTTCTGGCTTGCGATCTGCGCCGCAGGCGCAGAGCATGGCCGCAGTGGCCACTGCGAGAATGTAGGTGCGTAGCACTAGACGTCTCCTTTGTAGACGTAAGTTGGTAAGGTGCGGAGAATGAAGATACCACAAAATAGGCTTTTTGTCAATATTCTTGCGTCATTGCGAGGAGGCCATCCGACGGCCGACGAAGCAACCCCGTTTTCGAGTTCGTAAACGAGATTGCTTCGCTTAATAAGCTATTCTCGCTCGCAATGACGCGAGTTGCAGTTTTCCAAATAGAAACACCCGCCGTCGCTCTTGTTGAGCTATGGCAGGTGAAGTGGCTGGTTAGGCCGAGAGGGGTGTCTACTTGAGGCCTTGGACGAGCCGCTTGTAGAACGACTTGTCTTTCCGGAGCTTCCTGACGTCCTCTTGGACTTCGTGGATCCAGAGTCCGGCCTGGTCTGCCTCAATGTCTTGCGCAAGCGCTGCCAGCCAGATCCGGTAGATCCGGATCATGTCCTCGCCGATCTTGGAGGCCTTGGCGCGTTGGTAGAGCATTAGGCACATGGGATCCATTCTGCCGAAGTTGGCTTTTTTCACCCCCGAGTACTTGAGTCGGGTTGCATGCCAGAGCTCGAGAAGCCGTCGGTTGAGTCCGGTTCGTTGATCTTTGGTCAAGCCTTGCGCGATCTTGCGAACCCAGGGCCCGGCCTTCTTCACCGCCTTTGGGTTGGCGACGAGCTTTCGCAGCAGCATGACGATCGGGTCCTTGCCGTCGCTTCCTCTGAGGAACTTGCCGTACGGGATGAAATTCCCATTTGCGTAGAAGTGGTGTTGGCCAAAGCTGCCATCGTCTTTGTGGTTGCCAGGATGATGTGCCAGGCCCTTGACGATCATGCCGGCAAGCGTTCTGGGCAATCCATCGAATGGCACGTTGCGTGTGATCTCGCCTGACTTGTCGAATTCTGGCACGACCTCGCAGGTGATATAGGTATAGTTGTCTGCCTTACGGGTCTTGGCAGGACAGTTGGGAGCGAGTCCTTTTTTGAAACGGACAGTGACGTTCACTGGAACCTGAGGGAACCTGCCTTTTCTGAGCAAGGGCAGATTCCTGGGAGCGTTTTTGATCCGCTCGTTGAGGTGGATCATCCCGTGATGTACGTCACTCTCGATGGCCTGGAAGTCTGTACGTGCCTTTTTTTCATGCTCGCGCAGTTGAGCTTCTGCACGATTGACCGAGTTTGGATGGAGCCTTGACCCCACCTCTACGGTGCATTGGTTGCACTCGCAATAGTCTGGAGCCGAGCCCAACAGTTTCGGTTCTTTCCCGGACGACTCGTCCGATGATGACTCATCCGATCCGCTGCAAGCGCACAGCATGGCCGAAACGACCATTGCGAGAATGTAGGTATGACGCATTGGCCGTCTCCTTGTGGTAGACGTAGGTTGATAAGGTACGGAGAGTTAAGATACTACAAAATCAGCTTTTTGTCAATAATAGAAACACCCCCGCGGTCAGCTGGTTGCGGGGGTATGTGTGTTGAGCCAAGAAGTCCTGTCTATTCCTCTTCCACTTTCTTGGGAAGGTTGAGGCGCGAGATGAGCAGCCTATACTTGTGTTTGTCCCTCTCGAGCTTCTTGAGATCCTCGCGGACAACGTGCGCCCACTTGGCAACCTGGGCCTCTGCTCCTGCGTCGTGCGCGAACGTGATCAGCCAGGCTCTGTAGATCCTCATGAGATCTTCGCCAATGCGGGAAGCGAGCGCGCGACGGTACATGAGGCCGTGCATTTCGTTTCCGTCACTTTGTGTGAAGTCCTTATCGGCGTTGACCTGCTTGGCGAACTCGTCAAAGTCAAAGACGGTTGCCTTCCACAACTCCTCGAATCGCCCTGACAACACTCGTTTTTGCCCTTCGGGCAAAAGCTTGATCACCTTACGAACCCACGGTCCAGCATGTAGCAAGAAGAAGGGAGACACTACGAGCTCTTTGAGTTTTTCAGTGATTGGATCATGAATTGACCCATTAGGCTCGAAAGTTACCAAAGGGATGAATCCGAATCCTTCTTCTGCGTCATAGTTGGAGTAGTACGTGTATTGTTCGTTGGTGTCTTCGAATCCAAAATCTTCGATTTTGTATAGTACCAGCCCTGCGAGTTCACGCGGGTTTCCAGAGAATTGCCCCATGTTTTCGTGGGTCATGTATTCGGTGTGATTGGTTATGCAGGTCGTATATGCGAGACCATCGGATTCGCGTTCCATTTCGAATTCGTAGGTTTCGAGATAGTTTTCTGGAACACTGAGCCAGAAGACGGGTTTTGCAAGCTGCACCTTTTTCTTTAGCTTGAATGGAGTTTTTGGAAGACTCCTTCCAAGCTCAAAGGCGCTTTTCAACGATGCTTTTACCCCTTCGATTTTTTTGGGATTTGCAGCCTCAGCATCTTCGAACTCTTTTTTGGATGATGCAGAGTGCTCTGGATCAAGCTTCCCAGCCATCACCTCAGTGCACTCCTCACCTTCCTTGAGTTCATTGCTTGGTCTGGGAAGCGGTTGAGGTTCAATGTCTGTTTGCGCGACTGGTTTTGGTGCTTCTGCGTTCGGGCTGAAACGCCAGAGCAGAAGAACTGCTGCGGCCAAGATCAAGGCCGCTCCGACTACTGCAGCTACTCTTGCACGTAGCATCGGTACTCTCCTTGATCGTATTGGTAAGGTGCGGAGAGTTAAGATATTACAAAATTAGCTTTTTGTCAATACGAAACACCCGAGGAGTTTTTCGGGTGTGAGTCTGGTGTTGAGTTGCCCTTTTGGGCGAGCCTATGGGTTCGGGCGGAGCCGGATCAGTTCGTTCAGATTCTGGTCCCAGGTGTGCATCAGCTTGAGCTGCACGATTACGCCACGATGCCCTTCGGAGAATCGCACTTGAAGGGGTGAATCAGCCAGGAGGTGTAGGTCGAGCGTTTCGAGAAGGTCGATCAGTCGACCACGCATCTTGCGCATGCCTTTGAGCCATTCCGCGTGGTCGTTGAGGTATGACTCAGGGTGAGTCACGTTTTCTTCGAGCCAGATGACCTCTTTGGCCCAGCGGGCTCTGAGGGTTCGCAGGCCTTTGAACCACGCGCACCTGAAGTCTGGGCTGATGTCGATGAACCTGCGCATGAGGTGTCGGTTTTTTTCCGACAACCAGAACGCCAGGTAGTACCCAGCGAACACGGCCGCAAACATCACGAGCAAGATGTGTGCCGGAAAGGCACGTTCATTCACGAAGCTTGTGAAGCTGATGCCATCGGGCCGTGGACTGCTCAGGATTGCTGCGGTTGTGCCAAAGGCCATGATGAATGTGATGATGCACACCACCATGTAGTCTGGCGGTACGTGCGCGATGAGGACAATGACGCCTATCATGTGCAGCAGCGCCAGGACGCGTTGCAGCAAGATGATTCGTTGGGTCCTTTGTTGTAGCGAACGAGCATGTGCTGGTTGCAGCGAAAGCAGATTGAACAGGTACAGAACACGTGACGTCAGAACATCATCGTTGATCCGCCTGATGTCGAGAGCGTTAGTAGCGGTGGTTGTCAATTCATTTCCCCTGGAGTGGTTCCTGCCAACGACAAAAGCTATCATCATCCCAGCCTTTTGTCAATTATAGAAAACAAAAGACCCCCAAAATTTTGGGAGTCTTTTGGTGTCTCAGGATATGTCTGTAAGCCGAATTTTGTCTTCCCTTGGTTTTCACCAAGAGGAGGTGGAAATCTATCTAGCCTGACCATTGCTGGCCAGATCATGCGAGCTACCAAATTTGCTCTTACACCGGAAAGGGTTTGCCACGTCTCCATGTCACCATGGGACGAAACATGTAGCAGATGAAATAAATCTCAACCACACCATGTCACTTTTCACGTTTCATTCAGCCGAAGCTGAACTAGTATCGTCTCTGCGGCACTTTCCCTAGGCTTAAGTTCAGATGCCAAGGAGTGAATAAATCCAACTCCTCGATTTCTGATTTGTATACCCGGTCGCCGTTAGCGACTTTCCTTTTTTTGTAAGGTTGCCCTATACAAAGGTGTTCGGACTTTCCTCGTATCCACAAAGGACACGTATCCACCCGACATTCCTGGGACGCGGAGATAGTACCAAAGATAGGACAAAAAGTCAAGGTTGTTTACTTTAATTAAGTTAAAACGAAAACCCGCCGTTGCTCCTTCGGAGCTATGGCGGGCAGGCGCGCTCTTGGCGCGTTGAGTGGGGTCGTGTTTTTTGAAACTGTCTTTGTCAGGCAGCTTCTTCCAGTTGGCTGTAGTCTTGCGTGGCGTTGAAGGCTTCGATCCTTCGGACGATCTCTCCATCACCTTCTCGGATGAAGCTTCCGCCTTTGCAAGCCAGGCCCTCGTCGTCCAGACCAACGAAGATAGTGATGCCGCGTCCTTCGCCGTACTGTACTGCCTTGACCACGTTGACTAGACGCGGCGGAGTGAACGAACCGTCCTTGAGTGCTGTTTCAAGCGGAGTGCCGCTAGCAGCAAACGTTGGGTTCAGGTGCATGGAGATGACTGCGCCAGGAATGCGATCCTGAATTCGGCTCAGGTAGTCGATTGCAGCCTGGATGTCAGCGACAGCTTCCTCTTCTGTCATGCCAGGCACTGGCTTGAACATGAAGTAGCACTTGGTATGGAAACCGTGCTTGGCAAGTCTTGCAACCAGCCTTTCGAACTGGTTGAGCGGAAGTCCTTTGAGAAAGACCCGCTCTCTGATTTGATTGTCAAAGGCCTCGAATCCGACTGCGACTTCGAACGTGGTTGGGGTCTGCCCCTCGTCCACTGCCCGCCTGACGAATTCGAGCTCAGCGTCGTCCACGTACTCTGCACGCGACTCAAACGAGAGAACCGCCATGTTGGGCAAGTGCTTGTTGCACATTGCAATGAAGTAGACGAGCGCAGCTGAGGAAAAGGTCTTCTGGTCAAGGACTGAGCCTTGGTTGCTGACGATTACCTTTCTGATCTTTTGGGCTCGAGTCTTGATCTCGTGGTGGTTGAACAGGTATTTGACCTGCTCCATGATGTCCTCGAAACCGATGTGGTTTCGTGATGCTGTTGACGGCAGGTTGCAGCTAATGCATCTTTGCCATCTGCACGCTTGGGTGTGGAAGATCACGAACAGGACCAGGCCCTCGTGCGAGTTCTGGAAGAAGAACCTTACCGGACGAGTTGGGTCATGGTTGTCGTCAAACTCGTGAGTCTTGCCAACTGCCTTGTGGCCGCGTTCGATCCTTTGGCGTGTAGTTTCGTGTGGCATTTCAAGCTCCCATGTTCAAAGAGCGTTCGGACGATTCCGAAGGTCGACTTTAGGGAAATTATCAATTTTTGTCAATGCAAATCAAAAACAGAGGATAACCTCTGTTTTTTTGTTTAAAGTTGAACTCCGATTTTTTTTCTAACTTCTACCATCTTTTTGCTTGCCATCTTTTCCGCTTTTTTCGCTCCATCTGCTAAGACCTTTTTGAGCTTGTCTTCATCCTTTAGATAATCATTGATTTTTTCTTGGAGCGGAGTGAGGAATTCTGTTATGCGGGCTGCAAGGTCTTTTTTAAAGTCACCGTAACCTTTTCCATTAAATTTTTTCTCAATCGTTTTTATATCTTCATTTGTCACAAGTGCGTAGATTGTCAGAAGATTTGCCAAACCTTTTCTTGATTCATCGTAGACAATGGTTGATTCAGAATCAGTTACAGCACTTGCAATTTTTTTTGCAACGGTTTTTTCATCATCCATGAGGGAGATAAAGTTTTTCTCACTTGGTGCCGACTTTGACATTTTGTGATCTGGATCATCAAGCCCCAGAATGCGCGCGCCTTGTTTTCTGATTTGTGGTTTTGGAACAACAAAAGTTTCACCAAATCGATTATTGAATTTTTCTGCCAGATCTCTTGTGAGTTCAATATGTTGTTTTTGATCATCGCCAATTGGGACAATTTCAGTGTCATACAAAAGAATGTCCGCTGCCATTAAGACCGGATAATCGAATAGGCCAACGAAGTTATTTAATAGTTTCAACTTCTTATCTTTATATTGTGTCATCCGTTCGAGTTCGCCCATTGTCGTTATGCAATTTAGTACCCATGCAAGTTCAGTGTGTTCTTGAACTGCTGACTGTTGAAATAGAATTGTTTTTTCAGGATCAACCCCGGCAGCTAAATAAGCTGCTGTTCCAAAAAGAATATTTTTGCGAAGATCTTTTGGATCTTGTGGAACAGTAATTGCGTGGTAATCAACAACAAATAAAAAATTTTCGTTTCCAGAATTCTGAAACTCAACAAATGGTTCCATGGCTCCGAAATAGTTTCCAATATGGAGCATTCCGGAAGGTTGTAGTGCGGTTAGTACTCTTGCCATATGTCCATTATCCTAACAGTTCTTTTTTAAAAAGAAAACACCCCTTGCGGGGCATTTTCTTAAACTTCTATAATCACTGGCAAGATCATTGGTCTGCGTTCTGTTTTCTTAAACAAGAATTTTCCAATCTTATCTCTTATTTGATTACGAATGTGTTTTGGATCTGAAACAGATTTTGGATCATTGTCTATAAGAATTTTTCTTACTTCTTTGCGAGTTGCATCAATGAGATCTTTGTGTTCTTTCATAAAGATGAATCCGCGACTGATAATATCCGGACTGCCAACAAGTTTTCCAGATCGTTTTTGAATCTGTACGATCACCATGACCATGCCGTCTTCTGCAAGCATTTGTCTGTCACGCAGCACTACCTGACTAACATCTCCAACACCAAGTCCATCAACAAACACATAATGAGTCGGCACTTTGTCTTTTTTCAGCACCCCATGTTTTTTTGTGAACTCCATGATTTGTCCATTATCAACAACGAACACATGATCTTCATCCCATCCCATTGAGTATGCCACTTGGGCATTCTCTCGAAGCAAGAAATGGTTTCCTGCAATTGGGACATAGTATTGAGGTTTAAACAACGCAAGCATGAGCTTGATGTCTTCTTGTTTTGCGTGTCCACCTGCGTGCACATCCATCATGCGGTAATTAATCACCTTGGCTTCTTTTCGATAGAGTGTGTCCATGAGTCGTTGAACAGTTGCTTCGTTTCCTGGAATGACCGAGCTGGAAAAGATCACGGTATCGGTCTTTCTAATTTTAACAGAGCGATGTTCATTGTTTGCAATGCGGTTAAGCGCTGCTCGTTTTTCTCCTTGAGCACCTGTGCAAATAAGAACGACTTTATTTTCAGGATAGCTGTCCATTTGTTCAGGAGTAATTAGAGTTGATTGAGCGCATTTGATGTAGCCTAATTGTTTGGAGATTTCCACGTTTGTTTTCATGGAGTATCCATCGATTGCTACTTTTTTACCAAGTCGTTCTGAAGCCTCAATAATTTGTTTTACACGAGACAAAAGCGATGCAAATGTTCCAATGATCACGCGCCCTTTTGCATTTTCAATAATTGCTTTAAGTTCTTCTCCAATGACTTTTTCAGACACTTGCTGTCCGGGACTGTTTGCATTGGTTGAATCTCCCATTAAGCACAGAACACCTTTTTTTCCAATTTCAGCAATGTGCTGAAAGTCTGCATGTTCTGTACCAGATGGGTGGAAGTCAAACTTCCAATCACCAGTGTGACAAACAGTTCCAGCAGGTGTGTCAACCACGATTCCAAAAGAGTCTGGGATACTGTGGTTGATGTGAAAGAAGGAAACAGTGAAGCTTCCAAGCTTTAGCACGTCACTTGTTTTTGTTGGTTTGATGTTTAACTTTTGTGTATGGAAGTCCTCTTGGCGGCGTTTAATAATTGCGGCCGAGAGTGGTAGCGCAAAGATCGGTGGGTTTCCAATATTTGGAATTGTGTGCGGGATTGCGCCAATGTGGTCATAGTGACCGTGGGTAATGATGACACCTTTTACGTTCTTCTCTTTTCCTTTGAGGTATGACATGTTTGGAATTATATAGTCAACTCCGGGCATGTCTTCCTCTGGGAACTGAAGTCCCATGTCAATCATTATGATGTCGTTTTTGTATTCAAGAAGGGTACAGTTACGACCAACTTCTTCGCAGCCACCAAGTACCATGACGCGAAGCTTGTCACCTGTGGGCCCCTTGAATGTTTTAGTTTGCACCTGCCCTTGTTTTGTTGCAGGAGCTTTGGTTGTTTTACTTTGAGCAGAACCAGGCTTTGCGCGAAATACACGGCCTTTGAATTTCGAAGGGCCGCGTGTTCCTCGAGAGCTTGGTTTCTTACCCGAGCGACTGCCTGATCGGCTGTGTCGCGCAGGTTTCTTTTTTTGAACCATATTTTTTAGTAATCAATAAAATAGAAATATAGTAGAAATATAGTAGAAATAAAATTGAAATAAGTTGTTTGTAAACAATCTATTTCTATTTGTTTCAATTTATTTCTGTATATTTCTCTTTCCAATTTTTTCCTTCAATTGTTAAAGAACATACTCTCTCCTTACATGTACGTGATCTTTTTGCAATGCACATTTGTGCGCTGAATAAAAAACCATCTACTTTTTACGGAGATTGCCGCGTCGGCCCGTCTGACGGGCCTCCTCGCAATGACGCAGTGTGTTTTTATTATACGTTTTTTCCTAACAATAGGAAAGAATACTATCATGAATTGTTTATTTTGTCAAAGATTCGTGGTGGGCGAGGAGGGACTCGAACCCTCACGAGGAAACCTCACTACGCCCTGAACGTAGCGCGTCTACCAGTTCCGCCACTCGCCCAACATTTATTTCAAAGCCTTCTTTGTCTTGATATACCAATTTTCAATTCCTGCGAACCTGTCAGAAGCAACGCCAATTTTTTGAAGATCAATATTTTGAATTCTGTCTGTAACTGCATATCCATATGTTGATTCATATAAATGAACGTATGGGATATCAGTTGCCAGTTGTTCTTTAAAGAGATTTATATTTTCATTTCGTGTTTCTTCATCTGTTGCTGTTCGGGCTTTTTCTAACCACGAGTCCACCTTGTCGTTTTTATATCCGGCAAGATTAAGTCCGGGCTTTTTTGTTTGAGACGAGTGCCAGAAGAAATAATAATCCGGATCTGGAGTAAGCAGTATTGCAGTCAGGAGAATCTCAAAATTTCGCGGTTCAAGCACGTTTGTGAAAAAGAGTTCTTTTGGAACAAGGTTAATCTCAATATTAAAGTTTAAAGGCTCAAGTTTATTCTTAATGCTTTCGGCCTGGAGTCGAAGTTCTTCGCTGTCAACTGTTGTGAGTGTTATTGTTTCTTTCTCTTCGCCCAGGCTGAAGCCTGGGGCTACCTCATCTAGAATTTTTTCAATATCTTGTCTAACGCTTTTCTTTTTTAATGGCTCGCTTAATTTTTGATTGAAAAGCAGCACTACATTTCTTGGTTGCGTTGGTTCATAGAGGTTAACAGAACGCAGGTTTCTTACTTGATCCAAAGATTCAAAAGGCACATACGCAACACCTTCAACATGCTTTTCTTCAAGTGCGTTAATGGCAGTTTGTGAATCAGGGTAGAATTTAAATGTCAGACGTTCAAGGAACGCTGGGTTATCATAGTAGTCCTCGTTTCGTTCCAGTGTGTATGATCGGATTGAACCTTTTTTGTCTTTTGTAAATTCTGCGAATTTGTATGGGCCACTTCCGATTGGTTGAATGTTGTAGGTAGCAAGCGGTGCGTTTTGCGGCAGAATTTCTGCCCATAGACTTGCAGGCAAAATACCAACAGTGAGTTGATCCTTGAAATGATAAAAAGGTTCTTCAAGAATGAATGAGATTGTTTTGTCATCAACTTGCAAGACACTGACATTTGCAAAAGAACTGGCAAGCGGGCTTCTGTAAGAAGTGTTTTGAATTACACTTATAGTAAACAAAACATCTCTGGCTCTGACTTCCTCGCCATTATGGAATCGAGCGTTGTCTTTGATTTTTATTGTGTAAGTTTTTCCGTCCTCGCTTACTTCAAACGACTCAGCAAGATCAAGAATAAGTCCTTTGTCCTGATCCCATTTAAGAAGTCCTGAATAGATTAGTGATGCAAGATCAGCATCTACATCGCTTGTGCGACCGTAGATAGGATTTATGAGTTGTGGTTCACCAATGAGTGCTTCTGTGTATTCACCTCCAACAGCTGGAATTACAACACGGTTCATAACAACATATCCAATGATTAACATCAGAACTGACAACACTATCACGCCAAACGCGAATTTGATTACAGTTGATTCAGAGCCATTGAGAATATTGGGAAGTTGTTTCCATTGCGCCCAGCTTGGCATTGATTTTGTTTTGGACACGGAAAAAACCTGAGCTAATGTCAGGTTTTTGGTTTCATCAGTTGGTTTTCGTTTAAAAAAACGGATGAGGAATTTCATTCGATCGCAGAATGCGATTATAACAGTGCGTTTGCAAGAGCGATGCCGAAAAACAGAATCGCTATCACAATTGTGAGCTGATGAATTTTTTTCTCAGCTCCACGTTTTGTGCGGTACACATTACCTCCTCCTCCAAAGGCAGCACCAAGTCCTGTGCCGCTTGCCTGTATCATAATGGCAACAATAAGGAGCACTGCAAGGACTATTTGAGAAATATCGAGAATGAGTTCAAGATTCATAGGTGTTTTTAACGCAGGAACTCTAACAAAGCGTTGGCTTTTCGTCAATGCTTTAACTTTTTTGGTGTAGCAAAGCGTTTCATTCCTTTTCCACTCATGCGCATTTTAGTTTTCTTTTTCTTTTCCCTGCGCTCTGCACGTTTTTTTTCTTTTGCTTCTGCGTTGTTCATAGGTCTTATAGGTCAAATAGGACCTATTTGATTTCTGATAAGGGTTTCATTTATATGATATACTTTTTACTATATGAACGCCACGCCAGATGTGGTTGAGAATCAAAAAAGAAGTTGGATTGCAACGATCATAACTCTCGTTGTGCTTTTGGGTCTTGGTGCGTTTGCATGGAAAGTTGTTCGTTATGCTGATCTAATTAGTTCAGGTGAAATAAATACACTTGTTCAAGAACTTGATGGAACATATTCAGCCAGTGTTGTCCTTTCAACTACCCCTATCCCAGACGGTGAGTTTGATGTATTAAGCACGGATGATCCTACATTGGGTGTTTCAAATGCGCCTGTTACTATTGTTGAGTTTGCAGATTTTGGCTGTCCTTATTCTCGTAGGTCAAGTTTGGTGATGAGAGAACTTGCAATGGAATATCCAACTTACATTAATTACACCTATCGTGACTTTCCGCTTGTTGAGCTTTATCCTTTTGCAAACAAGGCTGCTGAAGCAGGTCAGTGTGCGCATGATCAAGGAAAGTTTTGGGAGTATCATGACAAGTTGTATCAGAACCAAAACAGACTTGATGAACAAGCGCTTTTTGATTTTGCATCGTCACTTAATATGAACACTCGTTTATTTAAGTCATGTCTTGAATCAGGAAAATACACAGAGGAGGTTCAAAAAGATTATGAAGATGGTGTTGAGGCTGGTGTCCGTGGCACACCAACATTTTTTATTAATGGCAATAGAGTTTCTGGGAGCATTCCAAAGGATGTGTTAGATCAAATCATCCAAAGTATTGTAAAGAATAGTTTATGACAAGATCGTTTTCAAAAAGTATAAGACTTGCAATGATCGCAATGACGATCATGCTTGGTTTTTCATTTGCCTCACCAGCAAACGCACAAGCAACTCCTCCAGAGCCTTGCACTTGTTTTTGTAAAACAAAAGAAGATGGTGCAGTAGCAGAAAAAACCAAAATGATTCCATCTGTATGTAGTTCTGCTTGCAATGATAAGAAAACAGGGAAAATTGGAGTCGCAGTGTGTGCTTACAGTTTTTCTGAATACCCAAGTCGCAGATTGAGTTGTTTTACAGAAGATGAATGTATTGGAAAAAATTATAAAGGTCTTTGGGATGCAAAATATAAACCACCAGAATGTCCGAAAAGCATGCGTTATTGTTATCCAGATCCTGCCAAGGGGAAGAAGACAAAACTTAATGTAGCGATCGGAGATTTGGAAATCACAGCTGACATTGGTGAGTATATGAGCCAGATGTATCGATTTTTATTAGGTGCAGGAATTGCCATTGCCATTGTTCTTACAATGGTAGGTGGCCTTCAATATGTTTTAGCTGCCGGTTCCGGACAAGTTACAAGTGCAAAAAAACGTATTACAAATTCAATTACAGGACTTGTATTGTTGGTGTTTGCTTACACAATTCTCTACACTATTAATCCAAATCTTGTAACACTTAAGGTTCCAAGTTTTCCAATTATTAAAACTGTGATATTGGCGGCAGAGAATTCTTGTGAGCAAATGATAAAAGATGGATTTGTTATTGAGCGTGAAGACAACGGACAGAAACTTAGAGCATCATTTAAAGGCGTTGTTAAATGTGGGGTCATGGGCAAGGTTATTTCAGATGCAGCAGGTCAACAGGTTTCAGAAGGTGCGACTTGTCAGTTTGTTGGCTGTCCAAAAGATAAAAAATGTCTTGGTATTGGTAAAAATGCGATTTGTGGAGCCTGCACTGACGTATATCCTGATGCAGTAGAAAAAACCGGTGTTAAACCAAGTGAGTCGGTCTGTCAAGGATTAAAAAAGGACAATGTTGTCAAAGCGGGTGTAACAACAGAATGGAATTATTGTTGGCATTCACGAGATTTGGATTTACTTTTTGATAATTTTGATAAAGCCGGATATGCTGTTGGGGCTGGTACGGGCCCCCTTGGTGTTGCACTTGCTGCAAAAGTTGCAACAAACGATCTTCAATATGGAATTTGTTCTGAATTAAAAATAGATTGTTCGGAAATTACCAATTGTAAAAAATATGAAGACCTTAAAGTTAAGACGTATCAATTAACAGAGGATTTGGATGATGTGCGAAGTAGCGACTGGGGTGCTGGAAATGTTAACTTAACCACGATTTGTGAATCTGATCCATGTGGGGTTGGAAAAGCGAAACCAGGAAAGGCAGCAGATCCGTGTCAGGTTGGTCTAGATGCTGAAGCAAATGATTGCGATCATGCATCAAATTGGTAGATCAGTTTTAATTACAAAAAAACAGGCAAGAGGTGAGTCTCTTGCCTGTTTTTATTTTATGTGATAGAGTGCCGGCCAGTGTTTATTTTAGAAAATAGTTAATGGTTGACAGAAAATGGTAATGGAAAATTGAAAATAGAAATTAGATTAACCAATTTCCAATAACCAATTTCCATTACTACTTTCCATTAACCAACAACCAATTTCCAGCACTTCTATGTCCGACTATATTTCCGTACGCGGAGCTCGCGTTCACAATTTGAAAAACATTGACGTCAACATTCCGAAGAACAAGTTGGTGGTAGTTACCGGGCTTTCCGGTTCTGGAAAATCTTCGATTGCTTTTGACACTGTGTATGCTGAAGGGCAGCGTAGATACATGGAGTCGCTTTCCAGTTACGCACGTCAATTTCTTGAGCTCCAAGACAAACCAGATGTAGATGAAATTTTAGGTCTTTCTCCAACCATTGCCATTGATCAAAAAAGCTCTTCGCACAATCCACGTTCAACCGTTGGAACTGTGACTGAGATTTATGATTTTTTGCGCGTGTTGTTTGCGCGCGCCGGTCGTCCGCATTGTCCAAAATGTGGCACACTTGTTAAAGAACAAACTCTTGATCAGATTGTAGACAAGGTCGCTGATATGATCGGCAATGATCCTATCAATTTATTTGCACCGGTTGTGCAACAGCTTAAAGGCGAGCACAAGCACGTGCTCAAAGCAGCAACAAACACTGGCTTCACAAGAGTTCGTTTTGATGGATTTTTAATGGATATTGATGAAGCGGTTTCAATGCGCAAGGACAAAAAGAAACCTCATGATGTTGATGTTCTTATCTTTACTTTTGATCCGGAGATTGAGTATTCAAAAGACCATATAAAGCAACTTGCAAAAAAAGCTCTTGATTATGGGAATGGTTTCATTACGCTTGTTAATGATGAAAACGGTGATGAAGTTACACTTTCTCAAAGTTTCATGTGTGGAACCTGCTCGCTTAATCTGCCAAAACCAGAGCCTAGACTTTTTTCATTTAACTCTCCGTTTGGAGCATGCAAAGAATGTACCGGTCTTGGAGAAAAATTAGTGCTTGAACCAGAGCTTGTAATTCCAAACAAGCGCCTCACGTTTGCAGAGGGTGCGGTGCGGCCCTGGACAAGAATTGCCGGGAATCAGACAAGCTACATTCGCATGCTTGAGATGGTTGGCAAGAAACATCGTGTTTCAATGAACACACCAATAGAAAAAATTACAAAAAAGAAATTAGATCTTGTTTTATTCGGCACAGGCGAAGATGAATATAAATTTGATGGCATCACTGTTACGTTCCCTGGAATTTTGGCACAACTTTCTCAGAAGTATCGCGAGACTGATTCTGAATATGTTCGATCAGAACTTGAAGGATACATGCGTAGAATGATATGTCCGTCATGTGAAGGAAAAAGACTTAGCCCTGAAGTTCTTGCTGTAACAATTGGCGACAAATCAATTGCTGATGTTGTAAACATGCCAATCGAAGATGTTGTTGCATTATTTTCAGATCTTACTAAAAACGGAAGAAGTAAAGACGAGCTCACAGAAGAGGAGCAAATGGTTGTTGATCGTGTTTCAAAAGAAGTGCAAGCACGTTTGTCTCAATTAACTGATGTTGGGCTTGGGTATTTGACCCTTAATCGTTCTGCAATGACATTGTCCGGCGGAGAAGCTCAACGTGTTCGGCTTGCCACACAACTTGGATCACAACTTTCCGGTGTGATTTATATTTTAGACGAGCCATCAATTGGTCTTCATCCACGCGACAACGATCGATTGATTTCAACCATTCAAAAATTAAAAGCTTTTGGAAATTCAGTAATTGTTGTTGAGCATGATGCTGCAATGATTGAAGCCGCTGATTATGTTTTTGATGTTGGGCCTGGTGCTGGTGAATACGGCGGTGAAGTTGTTGCAGAGGGTACGGCAGCTCAGATTAAAAAGAAACCAGATTCGCTTACGGGTCAGTACATGTCAGGAAAGAAATCAATTCCACTTCCAAAAAAGTATCGAAAGGGAAATGGAAAGAATTTGGTTATTCAAGGCGCAACTGCTTTTAATCTAAAAAACATTGAAGCAGAGATTCCGCTTGGAAAGCTTGTGTGTGTGACAGGTGTTTCAGGTTCTGGAAAATCAACACTCATTCTTGATATTTTAGGCAAGGCACTTTCCAGAAAGTTTTATCGAGCAAAAGTTTATCCAGGTGATCACAAAGCAATTAAAGGAATCGAACACATTGATAAAGTTGTGGCTGTTGATCAGTCTCCGATTGGACGAACACCTCGATCTAATCCTGCAACATACACCGGTGTGTTCACAGCGATTCGTGATCTTTATACAAACGTTCCGGAAGCCAAGATGCGCAACTTTGACGCAGGGAAGTTTAGTTTTAATGTAAAAGGTGGTGGGCGCTGTGAGCCGTGTTCCGGAGATGGTATGCGTCGTATTGAAATGCAATTTTTGCCGGATGTTTATATTGAATGTTCAGAGTGCAGGGGAACTCGTTACAACACAGAAGTTTTGGAAATCCATTACAAACAAAAAAACATAGCGGATGTTCTTTCTATGACAGTTGAGGAAGCACGGCGCTTTTTTGCTGATCAGTCTGCTATTTTTGACAAGCTTAATATTTTGCATGAAGTGGGACTTGGCTACATTAAGCTTGGTCAACCTGCTACCACGCTTTCAGGTGGAGAGGCACAGCGCGTAAAGCTTGCAACAGAACTTTCACGCCGCGCAACCGGGCGTACTCTTTATGTTTTGGATGAACCAACAACAGGACTTCACTTTGAAGATATTAAGCGGCTGCTTGGCGTTTTGCATCAGCTTGTTGATAAGGGAAATACTGTTGTAATCATTGAGCACAATATGGACGTGATAAAAGGCGCGGATTGGATTATTGATATGGGTCCAGAGGGCGGTATTAAGGGTGGGGAAATAGTGGCGATTGGCACACCAAAGGAAATTGTTAAAGTAAAAGAAAGTTTGACCGGAAAGTATTTAAAAAATTCTCTGAAATCAAAGTAATTTAGCTAAAATTAGTAAAGTTTCCATGAAAGCCTGTTGACAAAACAGGCTTTTTGGTTTACTTTAGGTCAGTTCATCGGGAGTTAATCTCTTGAAAACCCGCGCACGGCGGTTCCGTGTATTAGCTGGTGTCTAGGCGTTACAAGCGTTACATGGGCATCAGACAAGGAGAGTCACAATGAGTGACAAAAGAGTCGTCTCTAACAGAGACGAACTGGCGCTTCGGCGTCAGTGGGATGAGGTTCTTCAGCAGGTTTTGCGTGACTCTGGCATGTTTGCGCAATTGCGCTACTGCGTGCAGCAAGTTGGCGAGGGTCACAACATTGTCGATCCTGCGCAACTTGGCCAGGCAAAGCAAAAGCACAACCGCGCTCAGGAACGCCAGCAGGCCATGGAGACGTTCTACCGCGATCTCGGGTTCGACGAGCTCGAGATCCCTGTGCCCACAATGGACGGCAAGCCAATCTCCAACCGCGAGTTCGGTCGAAGAGCAAAGGCCAACCAAGCGCTTTTTTACCGTCCGGCCACTTCGGACGTCTCCTACGAGGCGTTCATGCAGGCCGTGGGTCAGGACGAGCACTGGACGGTCGCGGACGAGGACGAGCGTGCAAAGATCGCCTGGGAGCCCACTGAGGAAGGCTACTGGTTCTGGGCTGAGGTCCAGGACAGCTGCCCACGTACGGGCACGTGTTGGAACGACCTCACTGCCGAGCACACCCTTCTCTGCATTGAGGAGTACGTGATCGTTTGGCATGCCATGCGCGTGCTCGAGGACACGCTCATCGATCGTTCTACGTGGTCTTGGCTGCGAACACGCTACCAGACCGATTCCGGCTCCGGTGCCCTCTACGTCTTCGAGTACGATGGCGGGGTGGACGTCTACAGGAGCAGGCCTGAGCACTTGTCGATCGACTACGACTACGTTGGCGGTCGTGTCTCGGAAGTGGTCAACCTCTGAGTCTTGTGACTTGAGAGCCTGGGTCTCCTGTTCACCTGTCTCTTGTTCCCCAACGTCGAGCTGCGCTCGACGTTGGGGGATTTTCAATTAAGCTCAATTTTTGAGATAATCATCTTGATGAAGGTTCGTAGATTCAAGTTTTCTGAATTTGGATTACCAACATCCTCTGGTTATTGATGAGAGTCTATGCTTAATAAGCAAAGAGAGGTCAATAACTAGCAGAAATAAAGTTGACCACTTCGTGCTGTTTTTAGTGTGGATAGCCATAACTGGCTTGCCACTGCAGTCTCCTCCGAAGCTCGGAGTACAGAAGGTGACCTGCGGGTTTCCTTTGGTGATTACGGATGGGAACAGCACAATGCAATCCGGCTCCGGTGCCCTCAACGTCAACGAGTACAATGGCAGGGTGAACGTCAACAGGAACAGGCCTGAGAACTTGTCGATCGACTACGACAACGAAGGCGGTCGTGTCTCGGTAGTAGTCAACCAAACAGAAAACGTCCCTTTGTGGGACGTTTTCGCTATGGGTCAAGGCCGAGTTTTTTTCTTGTATTCTTTCGCCAACTTCCTAGCATCTTTCCAATTTTTTGCAAACGTTCTTGTCGATATGTGTATCCTTGAAGCTTATAAATACCAAGGTCATGGATAAGTCTAATGAAAATTTTCATCAAGTCCAATTTTCTTTGGGTTTTATCAAGCAAGATTATTCTTTCTGGTAATGAAAGATTATTTGCTTCCCACACAGATTCGATGATATAGAGTGTGTTGTTTTTCAGTTTTTCACCAATGGCATATCGTTCTGTTTTAGGATATCGACTCACATCCATGTGTAATAGTTTGTACCATTCATAGAGTTTATGTATCAATCCGAACTCTTCACCAACAAATCCTGTGAGCCATTTATCAAGTCCCGTGAGGGGGGGCTTAATTGTCATAGTTTATTTGATAATTGCATATCGTTTGAAAATTTATATCTTGCTTGGGAAGATTTTCGGAAAGGTAAGATGTTTAAAGCAGATATTCTTGCGTTTTCCATGCATCTTGAAGATGAATTATTTTGTCTTCATCAAGAGCTTTCGACAGGCACATATCAACATGGAACTTACAAACAGTTTTATGTTCATGACCCAAAGCGACGATTAATTAGCAAAGCAAGCGTGCGGGATCGGGTGGTTCATCAGGCGATTGTAGATACGATCGGTCATCATTTTGAGAAGAGCTTTATTCATGATACTTATTCTTCTTTGGTTGGAAAAGGTGTTCATCCGGCTGTGAATCGTCTTGATAAATTTTTAAGGCAAGCCTCAAGTAATGGTCAACATATCGTCTATGCACTCAAATGTGACATTAGTAAGTACTTTGACTCGATCAGACACGACATCCTTCTCTCATTTATAAGAGATCGTATCGAAGATGAAAAGATGCATGCTCTTATTGAAATCATCGTTCATAGTTTTTCGTCAGACAAACAAAAAATACGTGGGTTACCTCTTGGAAATACTACAAGTCAATTGTTTGCCAATGTTTATCTTGATCGATTTGATCATTGGATAAAGGAACGCTTGCGCGTGCGGTGGCACGTTAGATTCTGTGACGACTTTGTTATTTTACATGAAGACAAAGAATTACTTAACCGACTGTTAGAACCAATTCAACAATATCTTACTCGAGAATTGGATTTACAACTACATCCAAACAAAATTGTTATCAGAAAATATTCGCAGGGGATTGATTTTTTAGGTCAGATTTTGCGACCTTATTGTCGGACAATGCGCAAGAAAACAAAGAAACGAGCTATTAGAAATACACATACACGGGTTTTGGAGTACAAAAAGGGTGAAATTACAGACGGGGAATTTCGGTCATCGATTCAGTCGTATGTTGGGTTACTCAAACACGTTTCAGAGAGAAAGCTATACTATTTAATCAAGGAAATTTGTTTAGTTTTAGTTAAAAAATAGATGTTTTACTGCCTGCAAGTTCGATTCTTGCATTGACAAAACAGGCTTTTTGGTGTATATTGTTGCGTTATCTACTATTGAAAAAAATGGATAGATATGTATAGATAAGCAGGAACAAGCTTTATCAACTCACATCCATCATCAATAAAAATTATGCTTAAGAAATCAATTACTATTCTCGCGGTCCTTGCGATCGCTGTGAGCCCACTCCTTCCATCAGCCCAGGCGGACGATGGTTCTTGGCATTCTGTGATTGCAGAGTCAAGTTGGGATTACGATTTTTATCGGGTTCAACAGGTTGCTTTTGATAAGAATGTCAGTGACCTGCACGAGCTTGGAGATGCTGTGTTTGTAACACAAACGTCTGAGTTGTGTGAGTACGAAGATTTGTGTAACCAAGTGGACGTAACAGTTTTCAAAGACGGTTCGTCTCGAACAATCAGTGGTGTAGACAATCGTATTACTTCACCGTTTTGGCACTTAGCTCAAGATGATCACTTTGTTTATTTTATCCCATCAGAAGGCGAGGATAAGTGGCTAACAGTTTTTGAATACGATTCGGTTCTTGGAACAATAAACGAACTTACAGAACTCGAGCGTGAAGAAAAGGAACTCAAGTTCATGACTCTTGCTACAGACAGTAATCGAGTTTATACATCGATTATTCGTGAAGAGCCTGAGTCACATGAAGTAGAAACGATGCTTTCTGTTAATGACTTTGAAAATGGTTTTGAGCGAGATGATTTCACTTCAACTCTAACTGCTCCATGGCAGGAGATTGTTGATGTGCGTGAAAACGTTGCGCTTGTGAAGTTTCAGTTTGAAGGTGGGTTTAAGCAACTTTGGTTGGTTGATCAAACCAATCGTCAGATGGATTCAATTCCGAAAACCTGGACAGAACCCCATGCTGATCTTATTGCCCCACACTTTCGTTCAGATGGAACAGTGAGTTACTTCCAAAACTTTCGACGATATACATATGATCCATCAGTAGAGAATGCACAGCCAATTGAACACGGCGGCGCATACCTAAACTGGTTGGAAGATCCTGCTGATGTAATTCAGGTTAGCGGTGATCGGGTTGCTTGGGTTGACGACACCAACATGCTTTATGTAAGTGATGTAAATGGTGTGAGTAAATTCGGAATTGCTCTTAACGGTTTGTTTGCTCTTGGAAATGATAATATCTATTTTCAGAGTGTAGACGGCTATATGGGATACAGTTTTTCTACAGGTACATGGGTTAAACGAGCTTTCCACGTAACAGATACTTATGAGGATATTGTTGTCGGTATTGATGAAAATCAAAATATTTGGTACGAAAACACCACAAGTGGATACATGCTCAATATGGGGTATGGATCTGAGCCACTTCTTTCTGACCGCGAACATGCGTATTGGAAAGGTGTGGATGGAAAGGTGTATCAGGTAAGTTTCTCAGGTCTTCTTGATGTGCAGATGCCAGAGGTTCAAGCCTATAGTTCTTATAACAGCGACAAGATTTATCTTATTTCAGAAAATAAGATTTCACATGTTCCAAACCCTGATGTTTATTTCAGCTACTTTGACTCATATTCACAGGTAAAGAATGTGACAAGTGCAACTTTGGATGTGTATAAGGATTTGTATCAAGATGCCGGTCAGGCCGGGTTTGCAGTAGGAACACGAATCAAAGCAAAAAACAATTCCCGTGTTTACGTTGTTGGAACAGATGGAAAACTTCACTGGATTATTTCTGAAACCGTTGCTGATTCAATTTATGGATCAGATTGGAATCAGGGAATCATGGAAGTGAATCCTGAGTATCTGTGGCGATACGCACACGGAACAAATATTGCATCCGGAAAAGCAATGAAAACAATTTAAACGATCTTAAAAGATCAAAATCAAAACATGCGACGGTCGTCGCATGTTTTGATTTTAGGCTTGTGTCTCTTTAAGTTTTCTCTTAAAGCGGCGTTTAACATTTTTGAGAAAGCCTAGCTTTGCACGTCTAACCTTTGCTGATTTCACAAGTTCAATCTTTGCAACAACAGGGGAGTTGATTGGAAAGATTTTTTCTACAGCGTATCCACCGGTTGAGATTTTTCTAATGGTGAGTGTTCGTGAAATACCCGCACCTTTGATTCCAAGGATGATCCCTTCAAATATTTGAACACGCTCCCGTTCTGTGCCTTTGGCTGAAATGTCTTTAATCCGTTCATGTAACTTTACGGTTTGTCCCGGTTTGAGCTCATCAAAGTTTACAAGCTTTGATTTGTAGGCAGGCTCAGTTTTTTTGTCTGTGTCATCTCGACCGGAGTCCGACCCTTGGTCGGACGGAGCGGAGAGATCTCGAGATCCCTCGGCTTCGCCAGCTTCGCTGGCTTCGCTCGGGATGACATGGTGAGTATTTTTTTCAATTGTGTTTTGGTCTTCTTCAGTCATAGTAGCGAGAGCTTATATGTTTTTGAGAATTTCGTCAACCACCTGGTCCGGAGTCAAATTTGTTGTGTCGATCACAAGATCATAGTTAGATTTCTCTAAATATTCAATATTATAGTATTTTTTGTACCTTTTATTATCAGAGTCTAATCGATTTTTTATTCTTTCTTTTGCTTGTTGTTGGGATTCAAATGGATCCTCATCTGATCTGGTTCCTTGTTTTGCATCATTAAAAATTCGTTTACTAGCCTCATCAAGACTAACGTCTAAAAAGACCTTGAGTGAGTTTGGAACAAAATGCCAAGATGTCCTGCCGTCTAAAATAATATTATCTTCTGTTTTACCAAGCTCTGCTTGGTAAGCATCAACTTCTTTGTCAGTGAAGTCTTCGGTCTCGCCAAGTTTATTTAGCTCATCAATTGTCATTCCACGTTCTTCAGCCATTTTTCCACGCAAATCACCAATTGAATACCATGGCATGGCAAGTTTGTCTGAGAGCATTTTTGCAATTGTAGATTTTCCAGATCCTGGAAGCCCGGTTAAAGTAATGATCATATTAGTTTTGAATCACTTTCAAGAATGTTTTTAATAAAATTTTGAAATCTAAAAACCAATTTCGATATTTGACATAGTATAAATCATATTCCAATTTTCGTCTGGTGTCCTCGATTGAGCGGCCATAGGGATAATTAATTTGCGCCCATCCTGTAACGCCGGGTCTTACAATATGTCGCAAAGAGTAGAAGGGGACAATGCGATTAAATTCGTTGACAAACTCAGGTTGTTCTGGCCGAGGTCCGATTAGAGACATGTTGCCTTTGAGTACATTGAATAGTTGGGGGAGTTCATCTAAATGTGTGTATCGAAGCAAAGATCCAATCCTGGTTATTCTTTGGTCGTTTGTTTGAGCCCAAACTTGCTGTGTTTGTTTTGGAGCATGCGTCATTGTTCGAAACTTGCAAATCGTAAATGGTTTTCCGTTTTTTCCAACTCGTATTTGGCGATAGAGAACAGGACCAGAGGAAAATAGTTTAATTGCGATTGAGATGAGCACAATAAGCCATGAGAGCAGAATTAACAGTATTAGACTTACCAGAAGATCGGATGCTCGTTTAAACATTTCGAATTCTCGTTTGTGGGCTTCTGTGAAGTGTTTGAGGATCCACGAGGTGTCTGTTATGGAAAGAGGGATTTTTGATCTAAGCTCTTCCCAAAAGGATGTATCATCAATAACTCTTATGCCATGGAGCACATGCTTGTAAAGTTCTTTTCGAAATGGGTGATAACTATTTTTTCCAACCACAAGTATGTCAATTGTTGTGTTGAGTTTAAATTCATTGTCTTGGGAAAGTTGTACAACATCTTCAACGTGATATAGAGCAAGAGAACTGGATGATAGTTTATTCACCATTGACATTGAATCAGAGTCAATGTTTACAAACAAGACTCTTTTTCGGAATCGTTGGTCAGTAAAGACTTTTCCAATAATACTTCTCCAGATGAGGAACAGTGCTGAGTAAATTACAATGTAGATGAACAAATTTGTTTTTGGACTGATTTTTACAATTGGTGCGATTACATAAAAGAAAAAAGTTGCAAGCAGAGTATTAACAACCATGGCTTGTAAAAATTTTTGGAAAAAGATTCCACTTATTCGAAAATGGTATCTAGCATAAAGATCAAAGATATAAAAGGAGGCGATCCAGAAAAGATGAAGAATTGTAAAAGGCAAAACATGACGATCCCAATCCAGTTGCACAAATTCAAAACCACCTCGTACATACAATGTGATGCCAAGGGCCAGATACATGAGAACAAAGTCCCCTGTAAGAAATATCCAACTTCGGAGTTTAAGAGTCATGAGTTTTATGGAACAGAATTGATTCGTAGACCTTCATTGTCTTATCACACATTATTTGAACAGAGAAATCTTGCTCAGCAATTTTTTTCCCAGCTTCTCCCATTTGTTCCCGTAACTCTCTGTTTTGGATAAGAGTGCTTAGAGCGTTTACGAGTTTGTCTAAGTTTCCCTTGGGGATTAGGATGCCTGCTTTGTTTTGAAGAGCCTCACGCACACCTCCGATATCTGAAGCAATGACTGGAATGCCAAAAGACATTGCTTCAAGGATTGTATAAGGGAATCCTTCCCAGTTTGAGATAAGCACAAACAGATCAGCTTGTTTATCCAATAATTCTAAAACCTTTTTTCGAGGTGTTGATCCGGTGAGTGTTACTTTGTTTTGGATTGAATTTTTTTTGACAAAGTCATAAAGCTTTCCTTCTTGAGGCCCAGTGCCAATAATGGTTAAGCGTGCACGCTGTTGTAACTCTTTTGGTAATTGAAGGTAGGCACGGATGAGTTTGATTGGTTCTTTTGGCAGAGCAATTCTTCCGACAAAAAAAATGTCCAGAATATCTTTTGATTGTTTTTTAGGTATCAAGGTCGGAATATCGATCCCATTGTAAACGACAGTCAACTTGTTACTTGGTGCGATTTTTAATCTTTGTGCAAGTTGTAAATCATTTTGCGAAACGCAAATTATTTTTTCACAAAACAATCCAGCTAGTTTTTCAAGTGGTTTTATGAAAAGTCTTCTGTAAAAAGGTGCTCCTTGAGTAAACGCCCAACCGTGTGCTGTAAAAACTGTTGGAATTCGATTACGTAAAGTAAATCTTCCAAGAAGACCTGCGATTGTGCTGTGACAGGCTACTAAGTCAGGCTGGAATTCTTTTACAGCTTTTAGAAATTCACTTGATGATCGAAGAAGTCGAAAAGGATTTGCTGTGTTGCCCAAGAATGCGTTGGGATAAAATTTAACATTGTTTTTTTTCGCCTGTTGTTCCAACCATCCTCCTGGAGCACTCATGATTGTGACTTCATGACCGCGTGAAGTTAAATACGTTGCAAGCTGTGCAACGTGCGTTTGGGCTCCACCCTGTTCCGATTTTGTTATGAAGTAGAGGACTTTCATGTGGCTTTATGAGCGTACATTTTTTGTTTGAAAATATGAACTCGAATGAATCGGACAATAGGCAAGGGAAGTATTGTGGCAAGAAAAGGCTTGAGAAAAAAGATCAAGTTCCAAACTGGATATTGTTGACGTTTCAACGCGGCTTGTCGAGCCTTCAACGCAAAACGAATCTGCTCACGTTCTGTTTTGAATGAGATCATGTTTTTGGTAAAACGTTTCTGCATCAGGATTTCGGGAAGGTTTGCAAGCTCAGTTATCTTTGCCGCACGCAACCACAAGTCATAATCTTGCGCTTTGTAGTAGTTCTTGTCATAACCACTGACTTGATCAAGGACACTTTTTCGCATAATCACTGAGCTGTGTAGGAACGGATTGAATCGAATAAGAATCCGTTTTATTTTTTTGTTGGTGAGTGGTGGATGCTTTTCTCCAATAACAGCCCCAGATTCGTCAATGAATTCATAAGCACACCCAACGATTCCAACTTCAGGGTGCGTTTCAATATACTCGATCTGGCGCTCAAATCTTTTTGGCACGGCAATGTCATCAGCATCCATACGAGCAATAAACTTGCCTTGAGCTTGGCTGATCGCCTTGTTAAGCGATTTGGTTAATCCCAGATTGGTTTGGTTGGTTATAATTTTAATTCGTTCATCTTGATGAGCCAGTGTTCTCAAGATTTCTGGCGTTCGATCCGTTGAGCCATCGTCAATAATAATAAATTCAAAATCACCATATGTTTGAGAGAGAATGCTTTGAATTGCTTGTTTCAAAAACCGTTCTCCATTGTAGACTGACATTATGACTGATAAGTGCATAGAATCGTCAAATCTGATAAACTTTTTTCATTGTAAACTATGAGAATTTCAACATTAAAACAGAATATTTACAAGTTCTTGCGATGGTCAGAGAAATATACAAAAACAGACATGGTTTATTTGGCTCAAGGAAGTTTTTGGATGCTGATAAAAAAAATTACGCTTTCCTTCATTGGGCTCATAATGGTTGTTGCTTTTGCAAATTTGTTGCCACAGGAAACCTATGGGACCTATAAGTTTGTGTTGTCGATTACCGCCATTTTGGCTATTAGCACACTTTCTGGAATGAACCCATCTCTTATTCGATCTGTTGCAAAAGGATATGAAGGTTCATTGATTCCAGTTTTTTATGCTCGACTTAAATGGGGGGCCATAGGGAGCGTCGGGGGCTTGGGTCTTGCATTATATTATTATGTTCAAGGCCATACAACGCTCACGATTGTTTTTATACTTTTTGCACTCTTTCTTCCTTTTAAAAATGCTTTTTCGATTTATAAAGCATATTGGCAAGGAAAAAAACAATTCGATACGTTTGCAAAATTTATTGTACTACACGAATTATTGGTAATGATACCAATACTGCTAACTCTTTTATTCACAGATAACATTGTCACAATTTTTGTTGTCTATTTGTTGTCTTGGGTGATTCCTGCAGCAGGGTTCTTTTTCTTCACCATTCGAAGAGTAAAGAATACGCAGCGTGATTCTGAGACAATTACATACGGAAAATTTTTGAGCCTCATTGGGATTCTTTCAACGATTGCCAACCATTCGGCAAATATTCTTATTTGGCATTTTGCCGGTGCAATTCCAGTGGCGCTTTACAACTTTGCTGTCAGACCCCCGCAGGAGATAAAACGGATCTTTACAGAAACATTTCCAATATCGTTTCCGAAATTTAGCGAACGTTCCAAAAAGGAAATTAAGCAAACATTATTGAAGAAAGTTGCAAAGCTGTACATTGTGCTTATACCAGCAACAATTATCTATATCCTTCTTGCACCGATGATCTATAACATCTTTTTTCCAAAATACACAGAAGTTATTTTTTATTCCCAACTTTTTGCAGTTACCATATTATTAATCCCTTCATCACTTTTTGGGATTCTCTATCAGGCTCAAGCATCAAAAAAGGAAATGCTGATTTCAGGAACCTTAATGCCGATCATTGTGATTAGTTCCCTACTGATTTTTGTTCCTAAGTACGGGATTCTTGGTGCTATTATTGCATCAGTGATTACACATGTGCTAGGTTTGGCTCTTCAGATTTTTTTATTTAGACGAATGAAAGTATGAAAAAGATATCATTATCATTTTTTGCTACAAAAGAAATAGATGTTTCTCAAACAGGCAATCTTCATTCAGGTTTTTCAAATCCTCCAGATCGTCTTGTCTACGGATTTGAACACGACGATGAATTTACGTTAACGGTTTCTGCAAAACGAAACAGCTTGCTTCAGCTTTTATGGAAGCCATTTGAAAAATTTTTGATTTATCGAACAGGTGTTGGTTTTAGACTTGATCAGGTAATCATTAACTTAAAGCAGATTCGTTCACAAGACATTGTTTTGGCTCAAACGGATTCTTGCGGACTACCGATTGTGCTTTTGAAAAAACTCAATCTTATAAAATGCAAAGTTGGATTTCTCTCTGCCGGTCTTATTAATAATTTGGAGCTCCAACAAAACACCTTTCTTTTTCGATTTTATAAATGGTTTCTTAAAGAAGCGGATTTTATTGTATGCTGGTCTTTGCTTGAAGAAAAGATGTACAAAGAGCTAATTGGAGTTAATGCAAAATTTGTTCTTTTGGAAACAGATCTTGATTTTTATCAACCTAATTTCGAAATAGAGCTAGAAGATTATGTCTTGTGTGTTGGAAGAGATGTTGGGAGAGATTTTCAATCATTGTTTCAGGTGCTTGAAGAATTAAACATACCAGCAAAAGTCATAACACAACCGAATCGTATAAAAGGTCTGGAGGTGCCAAAAAATGTTGAATTATATTTAGAAAAAGTAAGTTATCCTACGTTATTAGATTGGTATAAAAAGGCGCGGCTTGTTGTAATAAATCTCCAAGAGATAAATCGTTTTACTGGGCAGCGGGCTCTTTTGGAAGCTTTGGCCATGGGCAAAGGGGTTGTTGCTGCAAAAACCAAAGCGCTCACAGAGACTTATGTACTTGAAGACGGAAACCATCTTGTTTATTATGAGCCAGGCAATAAAGAAGATTTAAAAGAGAAAATAAGTGTCTTGTATAGGGATGAAGAAAAAATAAAAAGGTTGAAAAGAAACGCCCGTCAGTTTGTTGAATCATTACCAAAAGATTCTTTTTTTAGAGGAGTTAAAAAAATATTGTTAGATGCTGTTACTTATGTGGAGACTAAATAGCAAATACCTTAAATTTAAAAAGTATGCCACGTATGCGCGTGAACCTTTCTTTGAGATCGCAAAAAAATATTCAGAAGGGAAGAAACGTATCATGGACATGGGGCCAGGTGATGGAAAATTTGCTGACTATCTTGGGCGTGAAGATATTTATTTGATAGAAGGGAATCCGCGATCTTGTGATCGGTTGAAATTAATATATCCAAATGTTATAAACGCTCGTCTTCCGGAGCAATTGTCATTTGAAGACGGAACATTTGATTTTATTCATTGTAGTCACATTATTGAACACCTTTCTAATTCGGAAGCACATACGTTGTTTAAAGAGATAAATCGATTGTTAAGTGTTGGTGGTGTTTTGGTGATTTCTGCCCCCACGCTTTATGATGGCTTTTACAATGATTTATCGCATGTGAAGCCTTACAATCCAGCTGTTTTTCTTAAATACTTTGTGCGTGGTAATGAGTGCAGTGCGACTCGTAGCATAATTAGCTGTAACTACGAAAAAGTTGAGTTGGTTTGGAGATTTACATTTACACAGATGAAAGTACCTATTTGGGCAAACGGAGAGACAAAAACGTTCTTTAACAAAGTGCTATATGCTCTTCATTTACTCATAAAAAAAATTGGATTTGGTCAATATCAACGCAGCGGTTTTACGTTAGTATTGAGGAAAAGAGAACGATCAAATGTTGAATAGTATGGGTTTTGTGTTTTCACTCGCCAAAGATAGAGTGGGACTTTGGCGCAAATGCTATCTTGAAACATTTCAACAACCTGAAAATTAAAATCTCGATCTGCACCGCGACCGCGGTCTGATGGCCGGATTCGTAATTCTCGTGGCCGGAAAGAAATAGTATCAAAAATTTTCCGTTTTACCAGTGTGGGACCAGCTGCGCATGGGTATGGATCCCAGTTGCGAAAAAATAGTTTTAATCTTCTTTTAATTGGGAAGGGAATATATTGGTGTGTTGTTTTAAAAAGAGAAAATCCAACCCCTTTTGTTTTTTTTGCCAAATCCAATATTTTTTTAGTCTTTATAATTGCGCCTGGATTATTTTTTAAATAGCGATTGATATCAATTGATTTTTCAATAAGTTTTTCATCAAATTTTTGCCAATCAATACAGACGTGAGATGAGTTGTATTTTTGTGCTAATTGATACTGAGCCTCAATTCGATTCCGCAATGATGCATCGTCAGCATCCTGAAACGTAATCCATTCGCCTTGTGTCTTATTGATTCCATGATTACGCGCCATCCATCCGGCATTTATGTTTACTCCTTTTCTGTTGCATCGATGTGGGTCATCAAAGGGAAGGGAATAGTATTTCACATTCTGATTTTTTTGTGAGATTTTTTTTACCACCTTCTGAGTATGGTCAGTACTATTATCATCAACCACAATGATTTCGAGATTCGGATACGTCTGTTGCAAAATAGAATCAATCGCCACTTTGATTGTCTCTGCCGAATTATATGTGGGTATGATTACGGAGATCAAAGGATCCATACTTAACTGAAATCATTCCTATTTTCCAAAAACCATGTATAGAGTTTTTTTACCCCTTCCTCCAGAGAAGTTTTTGGTTTCCATCCCAAGCTTTGTAATTTACTAACATCCATAAGTTTACGAGGAGTTCCATCAGGTTTTGATAAGTCGTGTTCGATTTCTCCTTCATAGCCTACAACCTTGCAGATAAGCAGCAACAAATCTTTAATCGCAATATCTTCTCCCATTCCAACATTATACAGTCCATGATTAACATCTGATTCCATCAGAAAAACGCATGCGTCACCAACGTCATCAACATACAAAAATTCTCTTAGTGGTTTTCCTGTTCCCCACATTACGATTTCTGGTTCATTGTTTTCCTTTGCCTGAACGACTTTGCGAAGTAGTGCCGGCATAACATGTGAGGTTTTAGGATCAAAATTATCATTCTCACCATAGAGATTACATGGCATGACCGCAACGTATGAGAATCCGTATTGGTCGTGATAGGCCTCGCACATTTTAATGGCTGCGATTTTTGCTGTTGCATAGCCAAAATTTGTTGGTTCCAAATGGCCTGTCATCAAACTCTCTTCTTTGATTGGTTGGTCAGCAAATTTTGGATAAATACAGGAACTTCCAAGAAAGCAGAATTTTTTAACACCAGTGAGGTGCGCAGCATGGATTGTATTAAGTTCGATCGCCATGTTGTTGTAAAAAAATTCACCTTGAGCTTCTTTGTTGGCCAAAATTCCACCAACCTTTGCGGCTGCTAAAAACACATAGTCTGGTTTGTTCTTTTCAAAAAAATCAGTGGTTGCTTGTTGATTTCGTAAATCTAATTCCGAGCTTGTTTGTAAAAGTAAATTTTCATAACCATGTTTTTTTAACTCTCTTACAATTGCAGATCCGACCATTCCTTTATGGCCAGCCACATAAATTTTTGATTCCTTTTCCATAACTTAATATAAAGACATGACTTAGATTGAATTATAATAGCAAAATTTGTGATATACACAACAATTATAATACGAAAAGACCCCGAGGGTTTCAAGGGGTCTTAGATCAGTTGCAATCGTCCCAGTTGCTTTAGAGCCAGCAAGGTCACGACATGTGAAGAGGCCTCAAGGACGAGTCCTTGAGTAATGAGCTTCCACCACTCTGAAAGTGGAACAAGTATACATGCAAGGTGTTCGGTCCCATCAAGCGAAGACGGCTGTGGACGGATGGGCTCTTTTATGATTCCCAGGAACGGGAAAACGAGCTGATTGGTTTGGCGAGAGCTGACTGCAATGCCATGGTCTGACAATGGTGTCAGGCTTTCCAAAGCCAGTCCGGTTTCTTCTTCGAACTCGCGCTTGGCGCATCGTTCCATTGGACAAGGGTGTGTTTGATCTTTCTTGTTTGGAACCCCGGCCGGTGGAGAAAGCGAAAGGACTTCAGCTCCATGCTTCCACTCACCAATGATGGGGACAAGCTCCTCACCGTCTTCGTGTTGGTTGGGCACCAGAGCAAAGACAGTTCCCCAATCTCGTCCCATGCTTCGAAATCCAGTGAACAGCCTTCCGTTGGGCTGTTCAAAGAACGCTGCCTGCGCTTGAGGAGCAAAACGTGCCAGCTCCTCACGTTGGGGATCACTCAGATCGCTTTCTGCGTACGTTACCAAGTCCTGCGGAGGTCTGAGTTGGCGCCAGGCTTGAATACCTAGTTGTTCCAGCTCTGCAAAGACCGTGTCTGATGTTACGATTGGAAGACCGTATTGTGTTTCCACGTTTCCTCTTTTACAGCATGAATATGCGGAGACATCCAAATATAGCAGGCTTTCTAAGCCATGTCAATCAGCTCCTAGTAGTATGTTTTTTAAAAAATCCCTGACGTCCAGGTAACTCTATTTTCCAATTAAAAAAATATTGACCAGCCAGATCCTTGCGAACATAGAAAACATTTCCTATATGCAGAACAGGAAAGTATCCAGCTGAATCCATAATGTTGATTTGTTTTTGTAGATTTTTGTCAGACGAGGAGTCTATTTCGGCAATAACAAAAAAGGGACAGAAACGATTCCAATCAATGGCGCTTAATATTTCATTATCACTACCGTCGGTATCAATAGAAAAAAAACCAATCTCTTTTGGGGTGTTGAATTTTGTGAGTACTTCGTTTACTTCTGTTATTGTTGTCTTTTGATTTTGGAAATGTCCGTGCCAATTAATAGTCCCTTCTTGTGTTGTTTTTTCTCCAACAGCCATTTTTGATAAAGCGATCCCGCTATGGTCTTTATACAGCTCTTCAAGTTTTGCAAAAGTTGGTTCATTAGGTTCTATTAATAGGCCGTTGAATTGATATTTTTCAATAAGCAAACGGCTGTTACTAAATTCAATACCATCGCTTGCTCCTATATCGATGATAAAGCGTGGGATCAGAGGAACTTTATTTAAAATAAATTCAATAACACCATCCTCTCCATTTTGGGAATATATATTAGATCGAAAAATCGGAAAGGCTAAATGTCGATTCTCTATACCAAAACAGGACAGGATTATTTTGATGGTTTTTTTAAATTTAAACATATATTTATCGGAACGGGTTATGTCGTTTTAGTATCCAACTATCTTCAGATGAAGAATATTCAAAAATCTTGTAACAGTATTTCGACAGAATAGGAACATGACAAAAAATTTTATTTGGAATATTTGTGAACGCAAAACGGAATAATCGACATAATCTATAGAGATACGCCAGAGTTTTTTCTTTTAATGGAACAGCTTGCTTCAATTCCTTGAGATAAATTTCGCTTGGTTCAAGAAAAGCCATGATGTCTTTTACTGTCTTGCTTTGTTCTCCTTTGCGAAAGGCTCCAATTGGTGTTGCTGCATGGTAGTGTTCCGTGTGTTGAAAAAACCGTGTCCAGAGCTCTGTGTCAAACGCCCATTTTTGATCCTCAATTAATTTTCCACCCGATTTGTTCCACAACGATCTTCGGAAAAATGTCGATTCTTGTTGGATTATTTTCCAGTTACCAACAAGGAAGTCATAGAGATGTTTGAGGCGCAACTTAGAGTTTATGATTTCGGAGCGTTTATTAATGGTTGTTGCCATGCCGGTCATCCATTCGACTTCAGGATGTTCTGTAAAAATTTTCGCAATAACAAAAAGACTGTTTGGCAAAAGAACATCGTCACTATTGAGCCACATCAGGATCTCTCCAGTTGTTTTTTCAAATCCTTTGTTAAGTGTAATGACAGGGGTGTCTCGATATCCAGTTAATCGTTCTGCGCACGATAGTTGATCGATGTATTGACTGATGATTTCCCAGCTATTGTCGGTGCTGCCATCATCATAAACAATATATTCAAGGTTCGGATATTTTTGAGACAAGATAGACTCTATTGTCTCAGCGATGAAATTTCCATGATTGTAACAAGTGGTTACAATTGAAATTTTGGGGAATTTTATGGCATCCATAAATATTATGTGCACCAGAATATTTAGAAGATTGTGTATATAAACGGAGCTATTGCTGAGCTTTCTGCAAATACGATAACAATTCCGATCATAACAAGCAAAACAATTATTGGGCCAATCCACCATTTTTTATGTTCTTTCATTAATATCCAAATTTCTGCAAAGATTGAAAGCTTGCTTTTTTTTATTTTGTGCCAAAAGTTTTTCATATGCATTGTTTTCAATTATTTATACAAAATACCACGCTCTATTAAATTATTTGCAACGTGCTTGGCAATCACATTGTTAAAATAAGGAGTGTAGTGAACCGCATCAACATACAAGTTACCTTCTTCTGCTTCTTGAAGACTCGATAGATCTAAAAAGTTTTTTTGTAATGCCTCATGTTTTTCATCAACCAGCTTTTGCATCAGTTCATACCCTTTGCTTGCCCGACTTCCCATTCCATAAGGATAAAACAAATGTTTTTTTCTTTCGTACTTATAGGTTGGGGTTGGCTGCCAAATAAATAATGTCTTGAATCCAAAGTTCATTGCAATCGATTCAATGATTTTTTTGTTAATTAGATAACGCTGAATCGTTAACTTTAAATTTTCATCAGAAAGCTCATTGTCTTCAGAAGCATCAGCATCTTTCGTTTCTTTATTGGAAATTTTTCGCATAACAGACGCTACGGCTCTGTTTACTGGTAAGCGCGTGAAGATATCTTTTATCTCTTTTAAAATGATTTTTTCATGTCTTAAGCTTCCCTGGGTTTTAAACATCTCTGTAAGTTTTTGAGTTTTTTTGGTTTGAGTGGAAATTTTAGTTGGAGCATAGTCATAAGAAAGGTCATTAATTCCATCAATAAAAATTACAACATCCGGATTAAATCCTTTCTCTAAGAGGATTTCTAAGAAAATCCTTTCCTGGGTGCTATAAAAGGAACCAACACCAAAATTGTAAATTGCAATATCTTCCATTTTGTCACGCAGTTGTTCTTGAAGCTGTGATGCAATGGTCTGGTGATCTGCAACTCCTGCTCCATAGGTTGTTGATCCGCCAAAAATGAAAACATTAATATTTTTTTCACTTGGTGGCCATGAAGCTTGTTTTTTTATGTACCGAAATCCTTCCTTACTAATATTCACGTATTTACCACTATAACTAGTGTGCATGACTTGTGTGTATGGGTGATATTCTAATTTTGGATACCAATTTTCCTTGAGAAGTTCGCGAATCTCTTCGTCAGGGAGCTTGGGATAAGCAAGCCTCGCTTTATCAATACCATAAGATAATGCTCCTGGATTTTCTTTGTACTCCTCATCAGCTACGAAGTATAATAAACCAAGAATCAAATTTAATATAAGAAATATAATAGAACCAATAATAAGAATCAAAACAGAATCATAAAACAACCGCCTTCCTTTTTTTTCTTTTATTCCGTTCTTCATAATGCTATAAAACCTTCAGGTGGGTACACTGAGTGTATAACTCACTAACCCATTAAGGTTATGTTAAATACTAAAGAGTATGTTGGTGTGGATCTGCACAAGAGGTTCTTTGTTGCACACTTCACCAACGAGAAAGGTCAACAGTCTCAGACAAAGAAGTATGAGACCAATCGTGATGAGATTGAGGTGTTCATGGACGACCTTCACCCGCAGGCTTCTATTGCAGTGGAACCGGTAAGCCAGTGGTCCTGGTTCTGTGACACACTTGAGCGTGAGGGGTTTGACACCCATCTTGCTCATCCTATGCAAGTAAAGGCCATAGCCAATGCTCGCATTAAGACAGACAAGATCGACGCCAAAGTCCTGGCAGATCTGTTACGGTGCAATATGCTTCCTGAAGCATATCAGTCTCCACTACACGTTCGTGAGTGGAAAGAACTCACAAGACATCGTGTGTCTTTTGTACGTCAGAGAACACAGAACATGAATAGAATTCATGCAATTCTGTTCAAGAACGCTCTTCACTATGAAGGAAGACTTTGGGGAAAGACGGGAAGGAAATGGCTCAAGGATCAGGATCTTTCAAACCATCACAAGATGTTGGTTGGCGAACACTTGCAAACCATAGATGAGCTCAATGCACAGATAGACAGGATTGCAACAATCATTCAGACAACCGTGGAGAACCACGAGGGAGCAAAGCTCCTTACCACCATTCCAGGCATTAGCTATATCTGGGCTCTCACCATTATGGCAGAGATTGGAGACATTGCTCGTTTCAAGAAGGCCAAGAAGCTCATGAGCTATGCCGGGCTTGTGCCTTCAACATATTCATCAGGAGGAAACACCAGGCATGGCAGGATCACCAAGAGAGGATCTAATTGGCTTCGTCTTGCCATGATTGAAGTAACGCATGTACAAGGAAGACTCAGAAAGAGTCATGGCCTTAGGTGGTACTACAACAAGATGAAGACAAGAAAAGATACAAAGACAGCAGCCGTTGCGACTGCCAGAAAACTTCTGGCAGTCGTCTGGACCGTCCTTACGGAGAATCGTCCATATGAGGACCGTCCACGATCTGGGAATAGTGAAGTGCGCACCTAATAATATTCACCCGCTCTGCGCGTTAGGTGCTTTTCATAATTGTGCGGTTTCACTCACCCCACCAGCATTCTGTGGTATGACAGTCTCTTTAAAAGACAGTCTGACTTTAAGAGTCACCACGTATCGGTAACTGGCAGATCGCCCTTCTTTTAGAAGGACGATGCTGACCCAAGAATCTTTAACGACCTCTGGCCGTCGCAACGGCTGCTGTCTTTATAATATCTTGAAATGAACTCATCTGAGTTTTAGAACATTCATATGCTCTAAGACTCAATGAAATCAGTTCGTACTTATCCACTGGACAGGTTTTATCGGTATTATTTGAGGATGAAGAAATTTTAAGATCCAATAGATTTGTAAGTTGTTCCCAAGTATTTTTTTTATTGAATCGTTTTGTGTCCATTATTGCTTGTGGCCGTATCTTATTCAATTCATTCTCAGGAGCATTGATTGCCTTATCAATTTGAGATAAAAGGGAATTTTGGTTTCTGTCCTTAGCTAAAAAGCAGTTATCTTCATTCATCCATTCTAGTCCTCCTCCCATAGCAAAACCAATGACCACGCATCCCAACCAAGCGGCTTCCACTGGCGGCATTGGAAATCCAAGCAAATGTCCTTTAGGAACAATCCAGTCATTTTTGTTTTTTAGTATCTCACGGAAATCAGATGAGATCATATACTTTATTCCTTTTTTGATTTGATGTTTCAATTTTGGTTTTTCAATACCATCGTCAGTGCTGATAAAATATTTGTGACAAAGAAGCTCTTCAAAAAAATCGCGCTCATGAAATGGTTGGGTTAAAATGGTAATTCTTTCTCGACTGGAAAAATGTTTTTGTATTAGGGGGATATATTTTTGACCTCGTCTTGCCAGAATTAATATTCCATCTCGATCCAACTCGGCTCTTTCCTGAAACTCTTTCATTGTTGGCGAATCAAAAAAAGGATGAACAATAGACATTTTGAGATTATGGTTTTTCTGAAAATAATCCCCACACGCTTTGCTTACATTCCAATGTTGAGTGTAAGGATTTCCTTGGCAAAACACACTATCCCCAATAGTTAGTCCGCCTTTTGGAACAGACGCACCATGCTGCCAGAAGACTCGTGTTTGATTCCTTTTTTGAGATGCAATATTAACCAACCTTTTGTCTGCCCAAAAATCTATCGTAATATCTTCTTTTTTTAGTTGAGAAGAATATTCTTCAATATTGATTGTTTTTGCAGGTTGATCAAGAAATGTTGCTTTTTGAGAATTATCTGCACAAACAACAAAACTTTCAAAACCATGTTCTTCAAAGAGCACGGCAACTTGATTCATCACTTTGACACCACCACTTGGCTTGTTTGAAGGGCCGGTGATAAAGATTTGCATATTCAAAGCACAACTCCGTTCATTTGATCTTCCAAAAGTTTTTTATCCTCATCTACCATTATTTTTACTAAATCATGAAATTTCATTTTCGCCTCCCAGTTTAATTCGTTTTTTGCTTTTGTAGTATCGCCTATGAGCACATGTGCTTCAGTGGGACGAAAGTAACGTTGGTCAATTTCTACATAGTTATTCCAGTCACCTAATCCGGCACAACGAAACGCTTCCTCAACAAATTCTTTTACAGAGTGAGTTTCTCCTGTTGCTATTACGTAGTCATCAGGTTTGTCTTGTTGCAACATTAACCACATGGCTTCGACATATTCTTTTGCATAACCCCAATCCCGCTTGGCATCAAGGTTTCCTAAGTAAAGTTTTTTATCCAACCCCGCTTGAATCCTTGCTATACCACGAGTGATTTTTCTTGTTACAAAGGTCTCTCCTCTGCGCGGAGATTCATGATTAAACAAAATACCATTACATGCAAACATGTCGTAAGCATTTCGATAATTTCGTGTTGTATGATAGGCAAACACTTTTGCGCAAGCATATGGGCTTTGGGGATTAAAACGAGTTTCTTCATTATAAGGTGGGGCAGAAATTGGATTCCCAAACATTTCACTGGAACTTGCCTGATAGAATTTCATTTTTGGATTTACAACTCGAATGGCATCGAGCACTCTTAATGTTCCAAGTCCGGTAACATCACTGGTGTACTCTGGGATATCAAAGCTAACACGTACATGACTTTGAGCCCCAAGGTGATAAATTTCATCAGGTTGAATTTTAGTCAAAAGAGCAAGAAGGGTGCCCATATCTGAGAGGTCTCCATAATGCAGATGAAGTCGTCGTTCGCTTTCATGTGGGTCTTGATAAATATGGTCAATTCGAGGGGTGTTCAATGTGCTTGAACGGCGAATTAGCCCATGTACTTCGTATCCTTTTTTTAATAAAAATTCAGCAAGGTATGAACCGTCTTGTCCTGTAATGCCCGTGATAAAAGCTTTTTTGTCCATAGAGATTAAATATCAATACTAATCTTGATTATTCGCATGAGTTCAATCCTATACGTACTTGAACAAAAAATCAACAAATTTAAGCAACAAATTCCTGGAATCCGAGTTGGTCTTTGATTTCCAAAATTTGTGCAAGTAAAGAGAGTCCCCACAAAAACAGAGTTGTTCCATGAATGTCGGGTTCGGCAAGTCCTTTAGTGATTGTTGCACCATAATAATGATCATTTGATCGTTTTTCAAAAAAAGAAAAACCACCGTGTTCAGGCCAATAGAATTTTCGATAGGAGGACAAGAGCTTAGTTGCAAAGTCTTTTATCTCCTTGTTTCGATATTGATATTCTGTTGCTTCATTTGCATATTTTAAAACATAGATAACATTGAAATTGTCACAGGCGTGTTTATTGTTTTTTGTCTTAAGCGCCAGGTCAATGAGTTTTTCTGCGTAACTGAATCTCATTTTGTTTACAGCGCGCAAGCCTGTTAGAATTTTCATGGCTCCGTTTATCTTTTGTTGTAATGAGGGATCGTTTTTGTACCATGCACCTGTTTTAGGATTTTGAATCGATGATATCCAATTGATTGCATAATCTATAAGGTGATTTTTATTTGAAAGATCGCTGTTTGCAAGAAAAAATAATAAATGTGAAAAATGACTTCCAGCAGCCCATGGCTTGGTCCAATTCAAGACAGAGAGGTAAGTGCGTATTTCTTCTGTTGACTTTGGAAATTGTTTTGGATAGATGTCTGGTTTTTCATCTAATAGTTTTAGTGCGGATACTGCTTGACGGGTTTCTGCTCGTATTGTTTGTTGATGAAAAAAGTTATTAAAATCATTATGCTTGATTGCTGATAACTTCTCGCGCCAAAAAGCTTTTTGTTTTACAAGAGGATCGAAGATAGTTCCATCAGACTTTTGAAAACTCTTGATAAGGTTTGCCATGTCTTTGCGATCTTGTTTTGGTAATTTGTTTAATAGATTAAGTGTATAGAAACTCTTCACAGCAAAGACTGTATTACCCAATCCCCAGTGAGTATTTTCATCATACAGATCACCTGAAAGCGAGTAATGAAAAAAACCAGGACGTTTTTTTCCTTTAAGACGCTTGAGAAAGAGTAGAGCCTCTTTTTTTAAATTTAATAACCAATCGATGTCATTCATGAAGACTTGTTAAATTTTGATGCGAAGCGATAATAGCGTAATAGTAGATCCATTTTCGTTATGTCGGTTTTTGCATAAGCCCCTTTTTTCTTCTTTATTGAATGAAAAAGAAGAGAGTATTGATTACACATTTTATTGTTTGTATTTGGATAGTTTTCCATTTTTTCTGCAATAAAATCAAATCGATCAACGAGTTTTTTTAAATTTGGGATAATGTCATTTTTGTTATTAAACATTACGCCATACCCATCACAATATTCTGGCAGTGCACCACTGTTTCTATAAAGAAGCGGAAGACCACATAAAGCTCCCTCAATGTGATGCATGCCGGCTGGTTCATTCAAGGACGCTGTTATATATACATCACACGACTGAAGCATCTTTGCAAGGTCTTTTCCTGATCTGGGGGGATGGATTTGGATACGCTTTACCTCTATATTTTTGGGTGCGTTCCCTATGTAATGAAATTCAAATCTATCACCCAAATTTGTTTCGTTCAACATACGATCAATATACAAATAAACATCCCATCCTTTTTTCCAATTTCCACTCCAATGATGTGTTACAAGTCGTATTTTTCTGTCTTTCGGCAGCTGCCTTTTTTGATAAGTAAAGATATTTGGGTCTGCACCATTTTTAATAACTGATTGACTTTCTGTAAAGGTGTGCTGAGCTTGAAGCAGACGAGCAAGCCAGGACGAAATAAATACAGTATGATCAGCAACCGTATTTGCCAGGGCGAGTTGTTTGTTTGTTGTTTTGGTTCCTTTCCGTTCATCGCACTCATTGGTGCGATGAACCACAATAACATTTGGATTGACATTCCGAATATATTTCATAATTTCAACAGGGCCAAAGGAAACAGATTTGAGTGATGTTCGCGGATCGGTCATAAGAACGATGTCCAGATTTGGTTCGTTTAAATCAAAAAAAATCTCATCACCTTTGCTTTGGAGATACGAGGAAAGCGATTTACCAAATTGGTTTCCTCCACCAAAGGATCCGTCTTGCAAATGCATGCCAAAGGCGATTTTCATACACAGCATTTTTTAAGCCACTCTTGAATTTTTTGAAACCATATAATTTTCCATAAACAAATAATCTATATCTGTGTTTAAAAAGCACTTTATTGCATCAGTTGGAGTACATACAATTGGCTCACCGCGCACATTAAATGATGTATTAATAACAACCGGGCAGTTTGTGAAGTTTTCAAATCGTTGTATTAGGTCGTAATATTTTTTATTCTCATCACGATTTACTGTTTGCAGTCGTGCAGAATTATTAACATGTGTGACTGCAGGAATATCAGGTCTTTTTACAGGTGCGGTTATTAGCATAAATGGATTTGGGCATGAACCATCAAAATATTCATGACTACGATCTTCAAGAACTGATGGAGCAAATGGGCGAAAACTTTCACGAAATTTCACTTTTAAATTAACACGCTGCCAATTTTTTTTGTCTCTTGGATCAGCCAGGATCGAACGATTACCTAAAGCACGTGGTCCATATTCCATTCTTCCTTGAAACCACCCAATCACATGATTTTTAGCAAGGAGTAAAGCAGCAATCTCAATAATTTCATCTTGACTTTTTTTCAGAAATGGAATCTGCATTTTTTTGAGAGAACGTTCAATCTCTTCATTTGAAAATGATGGTCCTAGAAACGCATTTTTCATTTCATTCTCTTTTGGATTTTTTAAAATTGCATGCCATAAATATAATGCAGCCCCCAAGGCCCCACCCGCATCTCCTGCTGCAGGTTGAATGAAAACATTTTTAAATTGTGAGTTTTTTAAAATTTTTTCATTTGCAACACAGTTAAGCGCCACCCCTCCTGCAAGACACAGATTGTCACTGGGATGAATACGATAAGCGTGTTTGATAATATTTAATACTGCTTCTTCTAACACGCATTGCATACTCGCAGCAATGTCTTTCTCTTTTTGTGTAAGAGGTGATTCTGGCTTTCTGGGTTTTCCATCAAAAAGTTTATCAAAGTTTGCATTTGTCATTGTTTGTCCGTAAGTATATGCAAAATATTTTTGATTGAGAGAATAACTTCCATCATCGTGTAGTTGGATCAGTTTTTTCACTTTGTCATAATATTTTTCTGGATTTCCATAAGGTGCCAGTCCCATTGCTTTGTACTCTCCACCGTTTACCTTAAATCCAAGGTAATATGTAAGCGCAGAATAAAACAGTCCCAACGAATCAGGAAAATTTATACATTTTGAAATTGACAAATCTGAACCATGTCCATAGCCGATCGTGGTTGTCTCCCATTCGCCCACACCGTCAATTGTCACAACAGTGGCTTCATTAAACGGAGAAACATAAAAAGCACTGGCTGCATGTGAAGTATGGTGTTTTGAAAATAATATTGGTCCGTTGTAATTGAGTCTTTTTTGAATTATCTGTTTAATCCATAATTTCGATTTTAACCAAACAGGCATTGCTTTAAGAAACGAAAGAAAACTTTTTGGCCATGAGGTTATGAAAGTTTCAAGGATTCTTTCAAACTTTAAAAGAGGTTTGTCGTAAAAAATGACGTAATCCAGATCATCTATTTTGATTTGAGCTTCATGCAAACAATAATCTATTGCATTTTTTGGAAACGAATCATCATGTTTTTTTCTTGTAAAACGTTCCTCTTGAGCTGCTGCAACAACCTCTCCGTTTTTTAAAAGAGTAGCAGCGGAATCATGATAAAAACATGAAATGCCTAAAATGTATTTTGCTTTTTTATAATCCATATTTATTTAAGATTGATGAGATACTCTTTCCATACTAGGTGGTTCATGTGATACTTTTCCCCAAGTGCTTTGTTTTGATTTTTTATTGATACAATGAATTCCTTTACGTATAATTGCGACAAAGCCTAGAATAAAAAAATAGAAAATACTTAACAAGATTTTTGTATTAACTCTGCCTAATAAGTTAGCAAATTTCATCCAGGTGAATTTGATCAGAGAGAAAGTATTTTTTAAAGACATAATTACAGTTTATGGTACAGAATGAAATAACGTTTATTTGCCCAGTATGCAATATGATTTTGGAGTTGTCTAGTGATAGTATTCAATGCTCTAATTGCAGATTACTTTTTAAGTTTCAAGATAATATCCCGCTGTTATTTTGGTCAAATGAATGGAACGATTCAAGGCAAGATATTACAAATACAATGAAGTCTTTTTATGAAGAAAATCCTTTTCCAAATTATGAAGAGTTTGATTCCAAATGGAGCTTGAAAGTGAAAGCAAGAAAAGGGGTTTTTGCTCGATTGCTTGATGACCAGATTCCTCATAATGCAAAAGTGCTCGAAGTTGGATGTGGTACCGGGCAATTGAGTAATTTTTTAGCAACAAAGTGGGGAAGAACCGTTTATGCCACAGACATGTGTTTGAACTCTTTAAAATTAGGTCAGGAGTTCAAAGAAAAAAATCAGATTGATCAAGCAACTTTTTTACAAATGAATTTATTTAGACCAGTATTTAAACCAGAAAGTTTTGATGTTGTGATTTGTAATGGTGTTCTACACCATACAAGTGATCCGTTTTTGGGTTTTCAGTCAATTGCGAATTTAGTAAAAAAGGATGGATATATTATTATTGGTCTTTATAACAAATTTGGAAGATTGATTACTGATATCAGACGAGCTATTTTTAATGTTTTTGACAACCGTTTTACGTTTCTTGATAGTCGTCTGAGGGATCATGATGTTAGCAACACAAGAAAGCATATTTGGTTTATGGATCAATATAAAAATCCACATGAATCAAAACATACAATTGGAGAAGTACAAGATTGGTTTGAGCAATCCGGGTTTGAATTTATAAATTGTTTACCAAAACTTACAATAACAGATTCATTTTTTTCTGATAAAAAATTATTTAAAAAAAGACCAAAGGGGTCATTGACGGACCGTTTTTTGGTTCAATTGGAAACGGTGTTTCGAGGTGGAAGGGAAGGCGGTTTTTTTATAATGATCGGTCGAAAGAAATTCTAGTAGGTGAAACTACAGAATAAATTTTTTCATTATACGTAAATGCGATTTGATTCCAATCGTATTTTTTTACTTTAACAAGAGCTGTGTTTGCCAGTTGTTTTTTAAGAGCGTCATCTGTGAGTAAACGATTTGCTTGTTGTGAAATACCGGCCAGATTTTCTATTTCAACGAGTAGGGCGGTTTTATTATGTTCAGCAATATCCGGCACCATACCTACTTGTGTTGAAACAACTGGCACGCCGCTTGCCCAAGCCTCAAGGATTGATTTTGGCCCACCTTCAATTCGTGAGGTAATAAGGTAGAGATCAAGAGCATTATACATTTTCGGTAGTTCTTCTACTGTTTTTACATAAACGTGTTTATAGTCAATGCCATTTTGTTCAAGCCCACGTTTAACATATCCTCTGGCCGGTCCGGTTAACAGCACAAAGGGATTTAAGTGTTTAAGACGCGCGATTGTTTCAACAAGGACATCCGGGCCTTTGATCAATTTAGGTTTAAGTCCTTCATCCCAACCCACACCGTCTTTTTGAAATGAACCAATCACAAGTCTATTTTGATTGATTCCAAGACGACTTCGAACACCCTTTTTTTCTTCATCTGTTGCAGGTGTAAATAATGTTGTATCAACACCCAGTGGGATCACTACGATTTTTTTGTCATCAACACCGGCAGCGATTAAATCATTCTTGGTTTTTTGGCAAGACGTATGAATCAGATGTAGATCTTGCTGCGCTTGTTTGATTAGTTTTAGTCGTGGATCATTTGGAACAACATGAAACCAAGTTAGGATTGGCTTGTTCGATGAATGGGCTTTGTGCCAACGGCCGTGGCGAAAAAAAGTATTAACCGAACCAAAATGAACGATTTGATTTCGCAATCCGATCGGGGAGTAGGAGATACGTGCGCGTAATAAGGTTTGTCTGTTTAGTGCGCATGTGATGGATTGCCCATCATTTTTAATAGACCAATCGCATGCTTCAACAACATAAGTCAGCTGATATCCCGACAGGTTTGAGAGAAGATTCCAACGTATGCTAAATAGACGTTTAATTACGTTTTTTATCATATTCTTCTATCATCTCCTTTTGAAGGTGTTCCTGTTTTGGAAATGTTCTGGCTTTTTAATAGTTCAGAGTTATATTTTTCTACTTGTTCATGGAGTGAAAGTTGTAGTCCATTTTCTTGTGCAAGTTGTATCAACGCTTGAATATCCTTTGTCAAACACTTTCCACCATAACCTCGATATCCTTTGTGAAAGATTTGAAGATGCATAGGTTCGATCCATTTGTCTGCTGCAGCTGCTTGTTTCACTTTTTCATATTCAATGCCGAGAGACTCGCAAAGATCATACATTTGGTTTGCAAATGCAACTTTAAGTGCGTAGAACGTATTGCTGAAGTACTTTACCATTTCAGCTTCTGTTGCTGGCATGGTTGTTTCATACGGTGCTCGTGCAAGAAGTCGAAGGATCTTATTGGCAAATTGTTTTGATTCGGTTTTTTTGTGTAACCAATAATTTGCCTGCAGGGAAACAGTGTGTCATTTTCTGCTGACGATTCAGTTAAAAATTCGGGATTAAAAAAAAGTGTATGTTGCGAATATTTTTTTTGTAACATTTCTGTTGTCCCAGGAAGAACAGTAGATTTTATTACGACATTTTTTTCTCCTTTCAGATTACCAATACTCTCTTCTACAAATGATAGATCAAATCCTCGCGTTTCATTATAGGGAGTTGGAACACAAATAAATACAATGTGTGCTTTATTGACCTCCTCGATCGATCCAAGGTTTTTTCCTTTGTCAAACAAAAATAATTGGAGATTTTGTTGCTGTTCAAAATATCGTTGCAACGCACCTCCTACCATTCCGACTCCCACAATACCAATTTGTCTTGTTTCCATAAAAAGAATTTATTGAATATAAAGGGAAAGTTCTTGTCTCAGCACAGATTCAAGGCCAAAGCTTTCTTCAATCGTTTTTCGAGCCTCAATTGTTATTTGGTTTTTTAAATCAGGATTTGCCAGAACTTCTTTTATTGCTGGGCTAATCGATTCAACATTTGTTTCACAAAGATATCCATTTTGTTTATGAATAATAATTTCTCGTACTCCCACCACATCTGTACCAATCACTGGAAGTCCACATGCCATGGCCTCAAGCAAAACCTTTGGATTGCCCTCAAATAATGATGGCAAAATAAATAGTTCGCTCTTGTTTAATTCAATAGGTAATTGTTCATTTGGAACATTCCCTAGAAATTCCACGTTGACTTGTAGATTTTTTACAAGGGTTTTTAATTCTCGTTCTTTTTCTCCTGAACCGATAAGGACAAGTCGAATTTCGGTTTTCTCCAGCGCCTTAATCAGATTGAGAAGGTTTTTGTCATCAGCGAATTTTGCAATACAACAAATTCGTCCTTTTTCTTTTTGAACCTCGGGCATGTATTTAAAAAGTTTTGTATCAATGTAGTTGGGAATGACGAGTATCTTACTTTCGGATACAGCAAATTCTTTTGTAATGAATTGTTTGGCTTCTTTTGAACTAATTATAATTTTATCTGCCATTGAATAGACTATTTTTTCAACAATCCATATGATTATTCTTTGCCAAACAGGTTTATTGCGTAGCTTTGAAAACAGAAACCATTCAAAACCGGCGCGTGCAATAAGAGATTTCTTGTACAACAACTTTGCAATTACCGCAGCCAAACCTCCTTTTATTTGGTTCGTTTTATAAATGTCGACTCTTTTTAATGTTTCTCTTTCAACAAATGGCAAAAGTAGCATGTAAAGAGAATCAGGTGCATTAATTTTTTTAGGAACAATTTCAATATTTTCAGGAAGTCGATTTTTATATTCCAGATCTTCTTTATTTCCATAAGTAAAGAAATAAATTTTGTTGAAGTGCTTAGCGAGTTCTTTGTACAGTTTTAATTCGCGAGATAAGTTTCCCACCTCATCCCATATTTTTAAAGAAATCCCGCAGGTAAAAAATAATGCGAGATTTTTTTTCTTTAAATTTTGAGTTTCAGAAAGGTTCACAAATGACGCAAGGTTAATGTGCGATCCTCAAATCGTACATTGTCATTATTTGTTTCATTATGAAAGTTAACGTACCAATCAAGAAATCGTTTCATACCATCCTCTAATCTTACTTTGGGTTGCCAGTCTAATAATTCCTTTGCTTTGTTAATATCTGCGTAAGTTCGTCTCATATCACCCGGTTGCATGGGAAGATAATTTTTCACAGCTTCTTTGCCCAAATTTTGTTCAATCAACCCAATAAATTTTCCAAGCGAATCTGGGTTTCCTTGTCCTAAATTAATAATTTCCCAGGAGTTGTTTTTTTGAATTGCTTGAACAACTCCATCTACAATATCATCAATGTATGTGAAGTCGCGTTCCATATCACCTTGCCCATAAACATCAATTGGCTCTCCATTCAATATGCTTTTTGTGAATTTAAAATATGCCATGTCAGGACGTCCCCATGGACCGTACACAGTAAAGTATCGCAAGCAGGTGATTGGAGTGTTGTAAAGCCGGTGGTAAGCATGTGCAATGAGTTCACCTGATTTTTTTGTAGCTGCATAAAGCGAGACGGGCTTGTCGGTCATTTGTTCTTCTTTCAGTGGGAACTGTTGGGTATCACCATAAACAGATGAACTTGATGCAAGCACCATTCCTTTAATTTTAAACATTCGAGCAAGCTCGAGTAAATTTAAAGTGCCATTGAAATTTGTGCGTGCATATTTAAAAGGTACGGTTCCGGCGTAGCGCACTCCAGCTTGTGCGGCTTGGTGGCACACATAATCAATTTTGTGTTTTTTGAAAATCTGTTCAAGGGCAGTGTAATTTTCAATATCAGCTCGATACAATGTAAAAGGCACATCCTTTAAGAATTCTCTAATCCTAGCTTCTTTGAGCTTTGGATCATAGTAGGGATTGAAATTATCAATTACAATAATCTCATGACCCATTTCAGCCAGTTTTTTTACCAAATGAGAGCCAATAAACCCAGCCCCGCCAGTGACTAGAATGGTGTGTTTTGATAACATAACCTTGGTATTATAGCAGAATGATCTTATGCAAAAAGCCAGAATGAGTAAAGAGCCTGTTGTGTTTTATTTTAATTATGACTAACAGAATGAGCACAGTGAAAAAGGCTGATGTTTTACTACAACTTGTGAAGTTTGGTATTTACGGGCTTTTTGTTGTCCCCATGCTAAATTGGCATTCGCTCATGTTTTCTTTTGAAACAACTAAGGGCTTGCTAATCATTGTTATTGCCGAGATTGTTTTTGTTCTTTATTTGTGGCTAATCTCTGTTGCGCCTCAATATCGTCCTTCTTTTGGTTTAATAGAAAAAACGTTATTCTTTTTTATTGCAATTTTTTCTCTCGCATCGTTTTTTGGAATAGATCCTTTATTCAGTTTTTGGGGAGATGTTGATCGAATGACAGGTGGGTTTATCTGGCTTCACCTTATTGCGATTTTTGTTGTGTTAGTTGGTGTTTTTAGGTCTGAAAGAGAATGGTTACATTTATTTTCATTTTCAATCGGCATTGCACTTTTTATTGTTTTTTTACATTTTTTAACAAAGCTGGGATTTGATTTGATTCCGGATCATCGTGCTGGGTCAACGTTTGGTAATTCATCATATTTTGCAGTCTACCTTTTGTTTCATGTCTTTTTTTCATTTTTTGTTGCGCTTCATGCAAAAACAAAACAAATGAAAATTTATGGTCTATTATCATTTTTATTTCTAATCGTTGCGCTTTTTTTTGTGCCCGCCAATGCAGTGAGATATGCTGTTTTTGGAGGATTGATACTTTGCTTTGCGCTTATTCTAATTAGTCATGGCAAAGCAAAATTGCAAATCTGGTCTGGGTGGATCCTTCTTGGTATTTTGTCTTTGTTTTCGTTTATCATAATATTTACAGCCTTTCAGCCCGGTAGTAAGTCGCATGAACATTTTGTAGAAATATCTTCTGAAGCAAGATTTGTTGTGTGGAATATTGCCTGGGAAGGAATCAAGGAACGCCCGTTTTTTGGTTGGGGGCCTGAGAATTTTAAGTATGTTTTTTTGAAATATTATGATCCTTGCTTTGGATCAAAAAGATGCGGTCCTGAGATGTCTTTTGACCGTGCTCACAATAAGATACTTGATTCTTTGATTGAGTATGGTTTTATTGGATCAGTTTTTTATTTAATGATTTTTGTAGCGGCAATTTTTGAGCTTTGGAAAAGAAAAAACAGAAAAAGACTTGGATTTATACCTGCGATTTTTACCTCGCTCGTGATCGCATACTTTATACAGAATTTAACCATTCTTGATGTATCTACAAGCTTGCTATTTTTTATTATAGTATTATCTTTCGTTTCTGTTTCCATTAACAAGCAGTTTTTTCAAGACAAGCGCCCAGTACTTTCTGATCCTATGAAAAAGAAGAACATAGCGTTACCTCTGATTGCTTCTTTGCTTTTTCCAATCAGCCTTTTTTATTTTTTTGTTCAGCCTGCACGAGCGTCTGTGGCTGCGCTAAAGATCGATGGCAGAATGACACATGCCAGACGAATTGAATTATTCCAAATCGCAGCAGATGCCTCCCCATTTGGTTTAAGAACAAGACGAGGTTATATTTGTTTTCAAACTATTAAGTGGATTTGGGCCAATGGGTCGGAATTGATTGTTTCAAATCGTCCTTTGATCGAGGATGAGATAAAGCGTACAGAAGAATATTTATTAGATACTTTAGAGAGAACACCAAACTATCTAAGAGGTTACATTGAGTTGGGGGCTCTTTATCAGCTAAGCGGGCGTTTTGTAAATCCAGAAGACTTTCAAAAAGCTGAAAATATTTTACTAAAAGCCGCACAGTTAAATCCCAATCATCCAAATCCATTTTGGGCACTAGCGTCACTTTATGTTGAACAGGGAAGATACAAAGAGGCGTTAACACTCACACAGGAGGTTATTGCCAGAGATCCAATGGTTATTGAAGCGCAAATAAATGATTTGGTTGTATCAAAATTTTTGGATGATCAGGATCAACTGGAAGAAAAAGCTCAGCGTATCTCAAAGATTTTTCCTCAATATGCACATGTAGTTGATAATGTTATGAAAGCGGATATACAAGAACAGTTTCATGTGCTTCTTTATGAAATTTATGGAGGTTTTTAATTATTTAGATTAATGTAGGCAATAGTTATGCAAAAAGCCGAAATAAGTAAAGATCCTTCAATGCTTGGATACATAAAGGTTGGAATTTGTCTGCTCATGTTTACTCCGCTGGTTCATGGCAAGGTTTTTTATTTTCCATATTCAAGCACAAAAACCTTCTTTTTTCTTGCTGTGATTGAAGTGATTTTTCTTTGTTACGCCTGGCTCATTTTTTTTCATCCACAGTATCGTCCACGGTTTAGTTTAATGGGGAAGTCCTTGTTTCTATTTGTCGGGATACTTTTGTTGGCATCAATTTTCGGCAATGATCCTGTCTATAGTTTTTGGGGAGGTGCCATGCGGTCTCTGAGCATAATTGTTTGGATTCATTTAGCCGGTCTGTATATCGTGCTTGTTTCCGTGTTTCGTACAATAAAAGATTGGCAAAATTTATTGCTGGTGTCTGTTTGTGTTGGTGTTGTTGTATCACTGATCTATCTATTGTCGCTTGCTGGTTTTGATTTATTTGTTAAACCAAAATCTGGATCTACACTTGGCAATTCATCTTTTTTAGGTGCGTATCTTTTGTTTCAAATCAGCTTTGCTTTTCTTTTGGCTTTTATCAAAACAAATTCATGGAAACGCACGTTCGGAATTTGCAGTTTTATTTTTCTTGTTTTTACTCTTTTGCAAACCCATGCAAATGCAGCGATTTTTTCTTTATATGGAGCCGTTGTTCTTTTTCTCGCACTCTTTTTGATTACTCGTAAAAAAAGCATGTTTCAGAAGAACGCAGGCAAGTTGTTGCTTGTTGGATTAGGTGTTGCTTTTTTTTCCTTTCTTGTTCTTACGTTTGTTCCTGAAAGTTTTGTGCGCGAATTCATTATTGATAAATCAAGCGGTACACGTTTTGTTTTGTGGGATATTGCCTGGAAAGGCATTAAGGAACGGCCGCTATTAGGCTGGGGTCTTGAAAATTACCAAAATCTTTTTGCGAAATTTTACAATCCTTGTTTGGGATCACAGGCATGCGGATTTGAAATTTGGTTTGATCGAGCACACAATAAAATTCTTGATGTTCTTGTTGAAACCGGGGTAATTGGATTAATTGCCTATATGAGTATTTTCGTTTCCGCCCTTTTGACGATTTGGAGATCTTATAAAAAACAAATGATTAACGGGATTGTGGTTTCGTTGATTCTTGCAATCTTGGCTGCCTATTTTGTCATGAACTTAACAGTTTTTGACACCCTATTAAGTTATGTTTTCTGGTTGGTACTTCTAGCATTTATTGAAGTTACAACAAGATCAAATATTGACCAAGAGTTAAATCACACAAAGCGCAAGGTAATTATTCCTGCGCTCGTGCCAGTTATTGCCACTCTTGTCATGCCTGTTACATTTTTCTTTTTTGTCATTCAACCTGTTCGTGCAAACATTGCAACAAGAAATGTTGTTATTAGCATGACAATGAATGAGCGTTTTTCAGATTATGAAAAAGCTTTGGGAATTTCTATGATGGGTATTGATAAGCGGAGATCTTTTTTAGCAGCACAGACAACAGCGCTAATTTGGGATACAGATCTCAAGATACTACAAGACAACAAAGAATTATTTCAAAAAGAATTATGGTTAGCGCAAAATGGTTTAATACAGACAATAGAACGCCGCCCAAATTATTTGCGGGCATATTTAGATCTTGGATTTCTATATCAAACAGAAGCGCGATTTTATAATCCTGTGATGTATAAAGATGCAGAAGAAATTACTATTCGGGCATTGGAGTTAAATCCAAACAGTCCTCTTCCTTATTGGGCGCTTGTTTCGATTTATATTGATCAAGATCAAATTAAGAAAGCGCTGCCATTTGTTGAGAAAGCTGTGGCTTTAGATTCGCAGGTGCCTGACTCTCATCTGCGACGTCTTGTTGCTATGAAATTTACCGAAGATAAAAATTTAATCCAACAGGCAATAGATGAATCACTTCAAACCCATCCCACACTTGAAGAAAAAATACAGACTCTCATTTCAGCTGATCTTGATCAGTACAGGGATATTTTATTGTTCAGATTTTATTACGATGCGCGGTTATAGTTAAGCTACCGTTCGTTATTCAACACCTCTTTTAGTTCATGAGGAAGATCAACTTCAAAGCTGCGTTGTTTTTTGTTTGAGAGTTTAATGGTTAGTTTTCGCGCGTGTAAGAAAATTCTATCAAGTTTAATGGGTTTAATATTTTTCATCCGTTTTTTTTTATAAAGTTTATCGCCAACTATTGGATGATCAAGTGCTTGAAAGTGCACGCGGATTTGATGTGTGCGACCAGTTAGGATTTTAACGCGCACATAGGTTGTTTTTTTGAGTCGTTCAATAACATCGTATTGCGTGATGGCATCTTTTCCTTCTTGCGATTCAGGGCGTGCAACCATGCGACCACGTGCTCTTGATCTTGCAATGCGTAATTTTATTTCATCAAAATCTTTTGGCAGTTCACCATAGACCAGTGCTAAGTATTCTTTTTCAACAGTTCGTGTTTGAAATTGATGTTTGAGATTTTCAAACATCTCTTGTGTTTTTGCAACCACCATTACACCGGAAACATCCTTATCCAATCTGTGCACAATACCGGGTCGGGTTGGATCATCGCCTACGTCTGCAATTTCAGGAAAGATTTCCAAAAGACCATCAACCAAAGTGTGCTCAGTGTCTTGATCATTTACTTGATGGACAATAAGTCTGGCTGGTTTGTTAATTACAAACACATCATCGTCTTGATAGATTACATCAAGAAGTGGGGTACGGCCTTTTTTTGTTGCTGGTGTTTCTTGTTCGACTTCTGGGTAAAATAAAACATCTCCAGTTTGCACAGGTGATTTGGGTTTGCAAGGTTTGTTATTAAGCAAGATGCTTTGTCTTTTAATGAGCTTTTGGATTTGTGATCGCGAGAGCTCCATGTGATCTGTTAGAATATGGTCAACACGTTTTCCATTTTGATCTTCTGTAATAGTTATTGTTGGCATAAGATTAGCTCAAAGCAATCGCGCGGAAAAAGAGTCCAAAAAAGACAATTAAAATAATGGCAGCAATAAGAAGCCCGGTCATTCCAACGATTCCTTCTTTATCTTGTGTTTTAATGGCGCGACGTAAGAAAATTATCGCAATAATCAATACAATGACACCAAGGAGAAAATAGGACATATTTGGTATTTGTTATCATTATATCAGGTTGACAAGAAGTGGTGATATAATAGAGTGACTTGGTTACACGGGGGCGTAGCTCAGCGGTTAGAGCGCCAAGCTTATACCTTGGTGGTCGATGGTTCGAATCCATCCGCCCCCACCATATATAAACATATGTTATACAATCTATCATCTTTTGTAATATTTCTCTCGATTTTGTGGTTTTTTGTGTATTGGATTTTGGGAGGTGTGTTGTTTGCACTTTTGACCATTTTACGGCTTGGTCGAGTGAAAAAGGTGAGATTTAGCTGTTTGTTTACGATATTGTCAGCAGCTTGTGGATTTGGAGCAGCTTATTATGGGATGCAATATGCACAAGAATCAGTGAGTATTTGCGTTTCAGAGGCGGTTAATAGGGCACAGACAGTAGCTGCGGTGTTTGGTTGTGGCTTTTCTGGAGTATTTGGAGCATTCTTGATTGGAGCCGCCATTCTCACTTTTGGTGGGTTTGTGATTTTGGCAATTTCAAAGAGTAAGGCAAAGCCATGGATTGTATTGGAAGAGGCTGGAGAAGTCGGAGAGGTCGGAGAAGTCCGAGAGGGAAAGAGTAAGTTTTTTTAAGGGCGTATAGCTCAGTTGGTTAGAGCGTCGCATTGACATTGCGGAGGTCAGAGGTTCGAATCCTCTTACGCCCACCATCCCTCGTCGCTCGACAATGTCGAGCTATGAGGGATGCCCCCAACGTAGCTCTTTGAGCGAAGTGGGGCAAAAAATACCGACCTAAGCGTCGGTATTTTTTTTAAGCCATGCAAGTGCTGATGCGCGATTCATTATGTCTCCGTCTAATTGTTTGTCGCGTGCTTTGTCCAAAATGATTCTCACCTTTGGTCCGGCTTTGGTTCCGGCTGATAACACATCATCGCCAGAGAGTAGGGGAGGGATAGGATCGCCTTCTTCTATGTTCCAACGTTTTTGAATTTCGTGTTTTCTTTTTTGGGCAGCGTTTGTTATGTGTTTTTGTCCGGTGAGATCTAGTGCTGATAAGAGCAAATTTCCATTCCCATTGAAAAACCATTTTTCAAATCGTGATGCTTTCATTGTTTTTACATTCTCAATTAACAAGCCACTGTTTAATCTTTCAATAATTTTTTTGATTTGCCCTATCTCAATTCTTCTTGAAGACGACTTTGAAAGTGTTGACAGGCCGGTTAGTTTTACGGTTTTTTCAAAGTCTTTTTGTGTCAAATCTTTTAATAGCAGGATTATAAATAATGACACACGATGATTTTTTATATTTCCCAGCATTTTTGTATTTCTCGGGCTTGTGCGGAGATTAGTAAAAAGAAGATCTAGTATTTTTGTTTCCTGAAGGAGTTCAAAAGTTTTCTGCGGATTTGCATAGATCATTTTGGCAAGTTCTGCGCCAACAATTTCTCGTGGCACAATAAACTGAAGTTTGTTGTTTACACGACGCTTCTTGTTTATGCTCGCAATATTTTTTTTAATTGCCAAAAATGTTTTCTTTTCTATTTCAAAATTTAACTCGCATGCAAATCGAAGTGCCCGCAACATCCGTGAGTAATCTTCTTTAAAACGATCGGATGGATTTCCAACCGCTCTGATTAATTTCTTTTTTAAATCTCTTGTTCCTTTGAACGGGTCGATCAGTTCATTGGTTTTTATATTGAATGCCATTGCATTGATAGTAAAATCTCGACGGGACAAATCATCAGTAATAGAAAGGGTTGCATCTGTCATAACATTAAAATCTTTATAACCACCGGACTGTTTTTTCTTTGTAGCTTCCTTTCTGGGAAGTGCAATGTCAATGAAAGGTGTTGATATATTTTTTGGCATGAATTTGTATACACCAAAGTTTTTTCCAACCAGTTGAACCTTGCCGTTTTTTGCAAGAAAATTCTCAATTGACTTTTTATTCAAGTTGCGTATGACAAAATCAAAATCCAATTCTTTATTTTTTCTTTTAAGCAAAAGGTCACGTACGGCACCGCCAACAAGATAGAGTTCTGCTTTAGGAAATTCATTAAGAAACTTATCAATAAAAAAAAGAGAATTGGTTTTTTTAAACACTCTTTTAATTTCCTCCTCATGTTTCATATTTTTTTACCAACCCCGGGGGTTGGTAAATAGGTAAGTGGATAACATTTTTTGTCTACAGTAATGTGGTCAAAAATATTATTGCAGACTTATTTTTTCCAAATTTCATAAACAATTCGTCTATTTTTTTACCAACCCCGGGGGTTGGTAAATTGTTATGAGAATTGTGAAAAAATCTTCTTTCAAAATACCACACTTCGTCAAGTTTTTTATGGTGATTTTCTTGGGAATTTATACACAGGGTAATTGTTTGTACCCTATATGTCACCATGATATAATTTTATCGAACTTTTTTGACGCGACCACGTCAATTTAAATTTAATTTCGATCTTAAAATTTTTTCATTATGAAAAAGATCGCCGTCCTCTTCCCAACGCTTGCAATCGCCCTTTTCGGCATTGTGGGCATCGGCGTCTCCACGGTTTTTGCAGCCGGTAGCGCAACTATGAATCTCTCGCCAACGAATGTTTCCGTTGACCCTGGTGAGACATTTACGCTCAGTGTTGTAGTAAATCCAAATGGAGCATCGCTCGATACAGTGCGACTGAATATCAGATACGATTCAGACGCCATTGAGGCTTTGTCATATGACAACGGAAGCCTCTTTCCATTCCTTTCTCCAGCTAACGAGATTGATAACGACTCCGATGGAGTTGGAGAACTCAGTTATGGGGCATTCAAATTTGGATCTCCTGTAACAAGCTCTGGTGTTGTAGGAACTGTTACGTTCCGCGCACTGACTGGCGGAAGCCATACTGTAACCGTGAACAGCACATCAAAGCTGATCTCTGACGGAATTGAAAAACTTAATACAAGCAACTTGGGATCAACAAGCGTTTCTGTTAGTGGCGGAAGTGCAGATAAGACACAGCTTACAGACACACCAACAGCAGACGTCACAATTGGTGGCGAAACAGAAGAGGATGCAACTGATGAAGAAAATGCTCTTACATATTTCACCGCTCTTGCAGGCCGCACCCCATCAACGCTAGAAGATTGGGACATGCACCAGTGCATAATTGATGACTCCTGTCTTGATGTAAATGCCCGAGACCTTAGTTATGAAAATGCTGCACTTGCTTTCTTTAACAACGTATTCGGAACTAATCCATCTTCAGCAATGGATTGGAACTCAGTGCATGCACTTGCATATACAAGTGTTGGACAAGGGATTCTGGGGCTTGAACCATTAAGTACTGAAGTAGTGGAAACACCAACAGCAACGGAAACTCCCGCAGCAGAGGAAGAGGCTGCTGAGGAAGAAGAAGTCGTGGAAGAAGAAAAAGACTACTCAGTAATGACAGATGTAGAAAAAGAAGCAACAGCACTTAAGTACTTCGGAGCATTCTACGGACGCATGCCAAGTTCCGGTAATGATTGGGACGCATTGCACTGCATGGCTTATGGCGGATGCCAAGGTGATCCACGAGATGTAGAGGCAGAAGCAGCAGCTCTTGAAACTTATGGAGCTAAGTACGGCAAGATGCCGGAAACAACAATTGAATGGAACACACTCCACGTTCTTGCTTACACAGATTTGTTGCAAGCAGGAGAAGAAGAGGTCGGAGAGGTTGAAGAGGTCGAAGAAGTCGAAGAGGTTGTCGAAGAGGAAGTGGTTGTTGAAGAGGTAGTTGAGGAAGTTGTTGAGGAAGAAGAAAAAGACTACTCAGTAATGACAGATGTAGAAAAAGAAGCAACAGCACTTAAGTACTTCGGAGCATTCTACGGACGCATGCCAAGTTCCGGTAATGATTGGGACGCATTGCACTGCATGGCTTATGGCGGATGCCAAGGTGATCCACGAGATGTAGAGGCAGAAGCAGCAGCTCTTGAAACTTATGGAGCTAAGTACGGCAAGATGCCGGAAACAACAATTGAATGGAACACACTCCACGTTCTTGCTTACACAGATTTGTTGCAAGCAGGAGAAGAAGAGGTCGGAGAGGTTGAAGAGGTCGAAGAAGTCGAAGAGGTTGTCGAAGAGGAAGTGGTTGAAGGAGAAGTTGTTGAGGAAGAATCAGATGAACTTACTGATGAAGATGCAATCGGTCTTTATGGACAGATTTATGGAGAGTTGCCAGGGGATGGAAATAGCGGCTGGTCTTTCGTTGACATTGCTGTGAATGGATACACAGGCGAACGAGATCTGGATGCTGAAGCAGCAGCACTTGAAACTTACACCTCAACCTTTAATAGTCTTCCTGCAAGTGATTCAGATTGGAGAGTAATGGATGCAATCGCTTATTCAACAACTAGTTAATTTACGGAGGCACAAGCGATATGAAATACAACATTCTCATCCTAGCCCTCGCACTCGTGATGTTTCCGTTCGGAGTATTTGCAGCAAAATCAAGCACAAGCTACATATTGGATCCTGCTGACAACGTTACGACAATACACCACTCAGTAAGCTCAACAAGTTATGCGATTGACGGCTCTCTTGACCCAATGACCGGCAGTCTCTCGTCCACTTCATATGCTATTGAATCAGGTGATGCAGCTCGATTCTTTTGCGGAGACGGATTCGTAGATTCCGGCGAAGATTGTGACAGTGACGATTTATTAAACGGCGGAACATGTGTAAGCGAAGGATTCTCAAGCGGAACACTAACTTGTTCATCAACCTGTGCATACGTCACCACTTCCTGTAACTCCGGAGGCGGCGGAGGCGGCGGAGGCGGAGGTGGAGGCGGCGGTAGTGTTACCGTGCCAAACCCGGCAACTGTTTCAAGTGAAATTACAGGTCTGGAATTCACTTACAGTTCAAGCATGCTTCTTTATGGAGGCAAAACAGTAAGTGCATCAGGTGTAAAAATTAACACCTCAACATCCGGGGTTACATATCCGAACTCAACTTCCTGGCAGAAAACAGTTTCACTTTCTTACAGATCCAACTCATTTGACATTGTTGCATTCAGTGGTGGTGGAAGTGCGGCAACAACAACCTATGAAATTTACAGGCGATTGATTGGAGATCTTACTGAGGACAACACAGTAGACGACTATGACCTTAGTAAGTTCGTTGGACTGTGGGGAGGTTCGGACAGAGCAGGGGACTTTAATGAAGATAGTACAGTTGATGATTACGACTTCTCAATGTTAGTTGCTCGTTGGGGAACATCGGTTTAAAGGGGGCAAGATGAATAAATTATGAAACAATTTTTAACCGGACTGATGATCTTGAGTGTCATGGTGTTGATCGCACCAGTGGCACAAGCAGCAAGCGCAACCATGAGTCTTAGTACAGATGTACAGACAATTCAGAGGGGACAAACGTTTGATGTAGTGATCGGAGTGAATCCAAACGGCGAAGAGCTCGATACAGCAAGAGCTGTTATAACCTTTACTCCAGGAGTGCTCAGTATTGAAGATTCAGAACTAACAGGATCGTTTAATCGAACCTCGCCAGGGAATTCAGCCAACAATTCAACAGGGAAACTTTCACTAGGGGGTTTCACTCTTGAAGGGCCGATCACAAGATCAGGAGAGTATGCGCGAGCAAGTTTCAGAGCACAGCAAACAGGCACTGCAACAATCACAGTTTCACCGGACTCAAGACTTATTTCAGCAGGGGAAGAAAAGATTGACACAGCATTTGTTTCATCAGTTGAGATAACTGTGGAAGATGCACAAGACGATCAGGAAGTAGCAAGACTGGCAGTGAGCTCAGACTCACACAAAAACCCTGCCATTTGGTATAGCAACAACACGGTTGATCTCTCATGGGAGGTTAACCAAGCTGGAGCAACAGATTTAACAGGATTTTATGTAACATTTGACCAACAATCTGACACAGACCCAACAGTATTTGTAAGCGCTTCGACTTTAAGCCGAACATACTCGGACGTTGAAGATGGTGTGTGGTACTTCCACATCAAAGGCCAGCACGAGAATGGTAAACAAACAAAAACCGTTCATCGTCGCGTGGCAGTTGACACAACACCACCAAACGAACTTGCAGTAACGTTTAGCTACTCTCAATTACTTGAGACAGAAACAACAGAAGCATTTTTTGGAACAACAGACGATACTTCCGGAGTTCTCTACTATGAGGCAGCGATTAATCGTGGGGCATTTGAGCCACATGTTAGTCCGCTTACTTTAGGAAACATGCCAGTGGGAACATATTTTGTTGAAGTCAAAGCAATTGATAAAGCAGGTAATGAAATTTTTGGGTCAAACACCTTACGAGTTTATCCAAAAGGAACAGAATTAATTAGACCGGAAGAAACAGAAAAATCTGGCCTAACAAATAGAATGAAGATTTTGATAACTGTTGTGTTGGGAGCTCTCATCCTCTTTACAATAATTTATGGAATTAAAAAAAGAAAAAATTAATAAACAATAATAAATATCACCAAGTCTTAAAAAATTAAGGCTTGGTGATTGAGTCGTTTGAGGAATTTTTCATCAACCGACTTGATTACCAAGCCGAGTGTGAGTATGACCACTCACGCTCAGTCAAATTTTAAAAAATTAATTGCATATACAAATAAAAAAAAGTATGCGCGTCGCCAAAACACTTCTAAACACTTTCGTCGGAATCTCCCTGGTGTTTTACACACTAGCCATTGGAATTCTGGCAACACCGCTTGCTGCAGAAGCTGCAACAACCGGTATCCCAGATACAATCACGTATCAGGGTCGATTAAAAAATTCAAGTGGTGCTGCCTTAACAGGTACGTACGACTTTATTTTCTATCTGTACGATGCTTCTACAGGTGGAACTTTAACAGCAACTGTCACAAAGGATGATGTAACAGTAACAAGTGGTTATTTTACAACATCACTCAGCTTTGATGACACGATTTCTGATTTTGCAGAAAATCAATGGTTGCTGATTAGTGTCAGACCAGATGGAACCGGTGCATATGAAAGCATGAGTACTCGTGTGGCAATTAGCTCAGTGGCTTACGCACAATTCAGTCGTGCAGTTGAGAATTCAGCCGGCGCACCATCTGATGATGCATTTGATGGACGAATGTACTATGACTCAACAGCCGGACGATTGATGGTGTACTCAGAAGAGCTTACAGCTTGGAACTTAGTAGCTTCTGCTGAAGCTGAGACAATCTCAAGCGCAGGGTTTGTTCAGGGAACAGATGATACTTTTATTCCTGGAATGCTTGGTGTTGAAGGAAATGTTTATACTGACGGCACACTCAGTGTTGTGAGCACTTCAGCTTTCACAGGCGCTGCTAGTTTTGATGGTGGCGCTAACCCAGCAAATGCAGGAGACGAAACTCTTGGTACAACCGCTCTTGAATGGGGTGGGCTTTATATCGGCGATGATGCCCCTGGTATTGGAATGGGTGCAGATCAAGATGTTTATATTAGATATTCTGCAGCAAACGACGCCCTTCAAATTGATGGTGGGCTTGTTGCAATTGGTGATGATGTTGGTGGTGCAACAGCAACCGGTGATGATGATTTGTTTGTAAAAGACGCTCTTGAAGTAGATGGTGCAACAGATTTGGATGGAACACTTAGTGTTGCATCTGATGCTACTTTTGATGGCAACATTCTTCCAGCCAATGCTGGTACTGAACTTCTCGGAAATAATGTAAAAGAATGGGATGGACTTTATGTTGGTGACGATGGAGTTGGTATCACATTTGGTATTGGTGGAGACATGGTAATGAATTATGACTCTGGAGCTGACGCTCTTGAACTGATTGGGCCGCTCGTTTCTATTGGAGCAGATCCAGGTGGAGCAACGGCAACCGGGGATGGAGATTTGCTTGTAACCGATGCTCTTGAAGTAGACGGTGCAACAGATTTGGATGGAACTTTGAACGTTGCAAGCACCACAATATTTGGTGGTGACACAACATATTCAGATACGATGACATTCAATGTTGGTGGAAATGGATCAGATGTTGCTTATAACGTAATTGGTGATAGCACAGCTGCTGCAACTGCTGTAATGGTTGGCGATGACGACTTGTTTATTGAGGGCAACTTGGAAGTTATAGGATCAATTACCGGAAGTTCAGTTACAACAGGAACAACAAGTTCATCATTTACAATTGAATCCGATGATCCAGCAGGAGACACGGATGTGACTTTGGACTTTGGTGACGACGAAGCCACACATACAATTGTTTTTGATGACGGGCTAGGAGATTTCTTAGTAACTGATGATTGGGCAGCAGCAACAGCTGGAACAGGAACCCTTGGTACAACAGCAAACGAATGGGACGGACTCTACGTAGGCGACGATGGAGTTGGTGTCACATGGGGAGCTGGGCAGGAGTTTGTTGCTGATCATGACTCCGCAAATTCAATACTCGGTTTTCAAACAGCTCAAAATTCTTCACTTGATATAAACACAGCAATTTATACATTTGCTGCAGACAACGGAGCTCTTGGAATGGTGGCTGATTCAGAGATTTTCGAAATTGGATATGGTGCAGCCGACGATTCAAGTGGGTTTTGGATTGAAGTATTTGCTGTTGATGAGGATGGAGATACAACAATTGCAGGGGATTTGGTTGTGAATGAGACTATTTCAACTGCAGCAGGCGATCTGATCTTGAATCCTGCCGATGATTTATTCCTAGGAAATAACAGGGTTATCGTTCTTGGTGCTAACGACGGAAACGTTGCATATCATTCAATTGGAGATTCAATTGCAGGCGCGAGTGCAGCTGTTGGTTCTGACAACGACCTTTATATTGAAGACACTCTCGAAGTTGACGGTGAGATTGAACTTGATGGAACTTTAGATGCAGACGGTGCGGCTGACTTTGCAGGAGGTCTGACAAACTCAGCAGGTGAACTTCTTGTCTCTGGTGGAAACATGCAGTTTAATGACGATCTTCTACTAACATTTGGAACCGGTGATGATGCTTCAATCGAATACGACGAAAATGGGACAGATCAACTTCGAATCACAGGATCAACAATCTTTGCAAGTGCAGTAGAGTTTGATGGAGCTATTGATTTTGATAGTACTGTTGATCTTGCAGGAGGTGTTACAAACTCTGCGGGTGAGCTTCTTGTCTCTGGTGGAAACATGCAGATTAATGATGATCTACTACTCACCTTTGGAGATGGTGATGACCTTTCAATGACATATGACGAGACTACAGATGATGCATTTGAGATGACCGGTGCATTAGTCTCAATTGGCGACGATCCAGGTGGAGCTACTGCAACAGCAACAGGTGATTTGATCGTCTCAGATGCACTTGAGGTAGACGGCGCAACAGACCTGGATGGAACATTGGCAGTTGCCGGAATTGCTACCTTTACATTAAACGTAAACGCAGATGGAGGACTTGATGTTGATGATGCATTTGTAGTAGCTGATGGCGGTGTTTTAACCACAAGCCAAACTGCCAACTTTGACGGTTCGCTTGATGTAGATGGCGCGGCTGATTTCTCAGCAAATCTTGTTAATTCAGCAGGCGAACTTCTTGTCTCTGGCGGAAACATGCAGTTTAATGACGATCTAGTACTCACATTCGGAACAGGTGATGATGCTTCAATCGAATACGATGAAGATGGTACAGACCAACTTCGAATTACAGGATCAACAATCTTTGCAAGCGCTGTTGAATTTGACGGCGCACTTAATCTTGATGGAGCAACATTCGATCTTGATGCAACAGGAAGCATTGATCTAACAACTTCAGAAAATGCAGCAGACTCGATTGCGCTTACTTCAACGGCTGGTGGAATTGATATTTTGGCAACAGGCGCAGCAGCCGGTGAAGACATTGACATTACAGCAACCGGATCTTCTGTGAACATTACTTCAACAGAAGGTGTTTCCGGTGCTATCAGGCTTGATGCTGACAACACAGCAGGATCCATAATTGAGATGGATGCATATGATTCAGTAAACAATGCAACTGGTGGAATTTTAATGACTGCTGGAACCGGTGATATTAACATGACAATTACCGGTGATGGTGGTGACTTTAGTGCAACTACCAGTAACGGTGATGTCTTATTGAATGCTGTTGGTGCAGGTCGTGACGTTCAGGTCACTTCAAACGCAGGGGACATTGAGTTCGACACAGCCACAACCGGACGAAACATTACCTTTGGTGTTTCAAACGTAAGTCGAACAGTTAACCTCTCAACAACAACCGGAGCTGACACAATCAACATTGCAACTGGAGCAACAAATGCTGATGTTGTAAATATTGGTAATGCAGGTGTTGGAACGACTCTTAACTACAGTACAGGTGCAACAACCGCTGACCCATTTGATTACGCTGCAGTTTCAGTTACAACCGCTGATGTGTTTGATGTAGATGCAACAGGACTTACAACCGGAAGCATCATGGATTTGACTGCAACAAACACACACACAGCAGACGCAGCAGTCAGGCAAATGGCGCTTAACTTCACAAACGCACAAGCAACAGCTGCAAACAGTGATTTCCGTGGTTGGTCACTTAACTTCACAAACAACCCATCAATTGCTGGAAACACAGAATATGCTGCAATGATTCAAAATCAGGTAACAGCAAACGTAACAGATAATGCAGTTGCTGCTCTTTTGCGACTTGATAACGCTGATACAAACGCTGGAGGAAGTACAGTTGCAACAAACGCACTTGAGATTTCAAACTCAGGAGCTATTGCCGGTGGTATCACAAATGCAATTAACATTAGTAGTACAACAGTAACAACTGACTTTAACCTTCAAAATGGTTTAACAATCGACAACGACACAGATGGTGATCTAGATATTGTTGAGAACGCACTTACACTCACAATGGATTTTGATGAGGTTGCTTCAACTATCCGATACGAATCAGCATCCTCACTTGACTTTGAGTCAACTGCAAACGCAGCTGATTCAATCTTGATCAACTCAACAGTTGGTGGAATTGATATTGTTACAAACTCAACAGAGGATCTTGACATCAACGCTTCTGGAGGTTTGAACCTTGGATCTTCTGAGGCAGCTGATGGAGCAATCACAATTGCAACATCAAATGCAGCAGGACAAATCGTAGTAACATCTACTGACTCAACAGCTGATGCAATTGACATGAACGCAACCGCTGGTGGAATTGATATTGACATTACAAACGCCGCAGCTGACACTGATGACTTTAATGTAACTTTGACAGGTGCTGAAGGTGATTTCGTTGTCAGCTCAGGTGATGACATGGATCTAGATACAGCAGATGACTTTACATTGGATACAGCAGATGGATCAGTTGCTGTAACAGCAGCCGGTGCTGCAAATGGTGACATTACACTTGATGCTGCTGATGTATTCACAATTAATGCTGCAGATGACACGGCTGCCGCACTTGATATTAATGCAACCGCTGGTGGAATTGATATTGACATTACAAACGCCGCAGCTGACACTGATGACTTTAATGTAACAGTTACCGGAGCTGCAGGAGACATCATTCTTAGTTCAGGTGATGACTACAACCTCACAACAACAGGACTTTCATTGGCAACAATTGGAGGTACATATGATGTGGATGCAACAGGTGCAGTAACAATTGACTCAGATGCTGCAATGACACTTGGAGGTTTATCAATCACAGCGGCTGCTGATGGTGGAATCTTTGACATGGATGCAACAGGTGCAGTAACAATTGATTCTTCAGCAAGCACAATCGGAATTGGAACAGACGCTGTTGCACAAGCCATTAACATTGGTACTGGCGCAGCTGCAAGAACAATCACAATGGGTAATGTAACAGGAGCAACAGGACTTGCTCTTAACGCAGGAACCGGACACATTACAGCAACTTCAACAGGAACCGGTGACATTATTCTAAACTCAGACGATACAATGTTGCTTGATGCAGATGGTGTCTTAGAACTCAACTCATCTGCTGGAGTGATTGGAATTGGTAATGACGCTGATGCAAACAATATCAACATTGGTACTGGTGCAGCTGCAAGGACAATCACAATGGGTAATGTAACAGGAGCAACAGGACTTGCTCTTAACGCAGGAACCGGACACATTACAGCAACTTCAACAGGAACCGGTGACATTATTCTAAACTCAGACGATACAATGTTGCTTGATGCAGATGGTGTCTTAGAACTCAACTCATCTGCTGGAGCAATCTCCATTGGAAACGATGCAGATGCACAAGCAATTAATATTGGTAGTGGAGCTTCTGCTAGAACAATTACAATGGGTAATGCTGTTTCAACTCTGGTTGACATTGACGCGGTTTCAATTGACATCGACGGTGCTGCAACAGGAGTAACAATTGACGCACTTGATGCTGGAACAC
>CAYNRK010000005.1:70287-72512 GCA_964399675.1 uncultured Gammaproteobacteria bacterium
AACTTCAGCAGACGGAGCTTCTGACACAAGTGCCATTAACATTGGTACAAGCGCATCTGCTCGAACCATAACAATGGGTAATGCAGCTTCAACATTGATTGATCTTAATGCAATTTCTGTAGACATCGACGGTGCTGCAACAGGAGTAACAATTGACGCACTTGATGCTGGAACACTCAATATCGGAACTTCAGCAGACGGAGCTTCTGACACAAGTGCCATTAACATTGGTACAAGCGCAAGCGCCAGAACAATCACAGTTGGTAATGATGCTTCGACAACAGTAGATGTGAATGCATTAGCTATTGAATTAGACTCAGCAAACACAATTGTTGCCAATGCAGTAGCAACAATCGACATTGATTCAGGTGGAGTAATCACAATTGATACAACAGCTGATGAACTTCAAATTGCAACCGACACCGCTGACACAGTCTTTACTGGATCAGCAGATGACACAACAGCAATTACAGTTACGGCTGGAGACGTAGTTCTTGCTGACGGTGATCTTGATATATCTGGTGGTGATGTTGACATCACACTCGATGCAGCTGACGGAATGAGTATTGGAGCTGCAAGCACAACCGCTGATGCTGTTGTGATCACTTCAAGCGTTCCAGCAACAAACGACAGCATTGATGGTTTAACAATCGCACACACACTAACAGACTCGAATGCGTCGGCAGGATTGAATGTTGTTGTTACAAACGTAAATGATGCAACAGCAGTAGACACAGTTTACGGTTTGTTTGTAGAAGTTGATGATAATTCAACTTTGGCAGACGACACTGCACACGGAATCTTTGTTAGAAATGCAAACTCAGGATCTGATGATGAGGATCTTGCAATTGATTCATTCCTTTATATTGCACAAGACGACACAGATGACCCAGTGGTAAGCGGTATCTACTTTGATGTTGCAGCAGGTGGTTTGACCACAGCGCTTGATGCATCAGATCCACAAATCACAACGGCTCTTGATGTAAATGGAAACTCAATTGAAGCAACAGAACTTGACTTCAACATTGCTCCAACAGGAGCCACTTCATCAATGAGTATAACTGCAAGTGCTGATGCAGAAGACTTCACACTTGAACTGCTAGGTAACTTCAACACAACACTTGCTCTTGAATCCGCTGGTAACAATGCAAATGCAATGGAGTTCACAACCACTGCTGGTGGAATGGACATTTTAGTAATAGGTGATGCAGCAGGAGAAGATCTTGATATTGCAACCGCAGGTGCTCTAACAGAGATGAGACTAAGCTCAGAAAGTAAAGAGAACGACGCAATCTTGCTTGATTCAGCAGCATCTTCTGGTGGCATTACACTGATTGTTGGTACTGATGAAGTTGAAGATAATGCAGATGGTGATGATATTGAGCTCAAAGCTACAGATGATGTAATTGTGAGTTTGACTGCTGCAGGACAGTTCGTAATTAATAACGCGACAGATGCTCCTACAGCAGACATAATGACTTTGTCAAATGCTGCAAAAGCCACAGAAACTGCAGATACTGATGCACTTAACATTACATTTTCAACTGCAGAAGGTGCGACTGGAAGTACACTCATTAACTTGAATCCAACATTTGCTTCCACAACTGATGCCAGCAATCACACAGTGATTAATGTTGCAAACTACACAGCAACATCCACAACAAATGATCTTGTAACAGACGCAATTAACATTGGGAACCTAACAGAAGCTGGAACAGGTACAGTTACCTCAACCGCAATCGACATTGGAACTGGTTGGGACACAGCCATTGCAATGGCCAGTGGTGGATTGCAATTGGATGATGATGTTCCAGTAACATTTGGAACTGATTTAGACGGAGCAATACAATACGAAACAGCTGATGCTAATGCAAATGCTCTTACTATTACTTTGCCAGAAGATGCCGGCAATGATATTCCAATTTTGGTTGTTGGACTTGCAAATGATGTAAATGGTGATTTGGGTCTCTTTAACGCAGTTGATGATCCTTCAATTGCCTTAGTTTCAGATGATGGTGGTGATTATCTTCAGTTTGAAATATCAACTGTAGGTATTGTTGATATGGTTACCAATAATGGAGATATTAAATTGACACCAGGAGGCGGTAATGTAAATCCTGGTTCGGCTGGCGTTGAAATACTTGGTGACACAACTGCAGAATGGGATGGGCTATATGTTGGAGACACTGGAGTTGGTATTACTCTTGGTGTAGACCAAGACGATG
>CAYNRK010000005.1:72612-93593 GCA_964399675.1 uncultured Gammaproteobacteria bacterium
ACCTAGACCTTCAAGCAGCTGCAGACATTACCCTTGATCCAACAGGAAACAATGTTTCCCCAGGATTTGCAGGTGATGACATCCTTGGTGATACAACCGCTGAATGGAACGGACTATATGTTGGAGACACTGGAGTTGGTATTACTCTTGGTGTAGACCAAGACGATGTAATTACACACGACGGAACAAACCTAGACCTTCAAGCAGCTGCAGACATTACCCTTGATCCAACAGGAAACAATGTAAGTCCAGGCGGAGATGATGAAGATGATCTTGGTGTGATTGGTACAGAATGGCGCACAGTTATTACTGAAGCCTTAGATATTAATATGGGTGATGTGGGTGATACAGTCACTATCGATAGCGCAGCAGCAGCTACTGCTGATACTGTGGCTATACTTTCAGCAACGGGCACTGACAGTAGAAGCGCCTTAGATATTGGTTGGACAGCTACAAGCTCTAACTTAGGAGCGGCAATTAACGTAGATCTTAACAACGAATCACACACAGACAACGACACTTCTTACGGAATCTACGTAAACATTGATGATAATGATGATAATGATGACGACACGCTATACGGTGTCTATGTAAATAATGAAAACGGCCTTAACGCGGCTGACGCTTTCCTTGCTTTTGAGAACGATGACACAGAAGCCGATGATGCTGTAACTACTGGTATCGTATTCTTAGCCGGTCAAGAAAATCTAGACTTTACTACCGGTCTTGACTTTTCGGCTGCTGATATCACTACAGACATCGTGCTCTCTGCTGGAGAAACAATTGATGGTGATGGAACAGACTTGACGCTTGCTTCAGGCAACAACATCGACCTGACTGCAAGTGGAACTGGAGATGTAATTATCCCAGTCAATATTGGACTGATCTTCGGTGATGGTGCTGAAAAGATTGAATCAAACAACACAGACCTTACACTCAATTCCGGAGTTGACATTAATCTTACTGCTACCGATGACGTTAATCTTGGTGCAAATGTAGGACTTGTCCTTTCTGCTGATGACTTAGAAAAGATCGAGGGTGATGGTTCAAATATTACACTCACAGCTGGTGCAGATATTCTGTTTACCCCTGCAGGTGACAATAAGGCCATCGCACCTTCTGCCAACGACGGCGCAGCTCTGGGTAAAGTAACCACAAATGAATTTAGTGATATATTCTTAGCCGACGGGGCAGTGATTCTCTTTGACAATGAATCATCTATTACACATTCAGCGTCCCTTCTTACGATAGCTGGCGATTTTGCAACCAGTTCTCTTATACAACATACTGGAACCATGAATGCAGATTTTACAGGAGATTCGTACTTTAAGGTGACTAGCGAATATGAAGATGGAAACCTAACACTTGAAGTAGATGGCGACAGGGCTTCTTCATTAATCCTCTCATCTGACGGAACCGGAACAGACGCCATTGACATGAACACAACTGCTGGTGGAATTGATGTTGATTCATCTGGTTCAGTTAATATTACATCTAGTGAAGCAGCTGCTGATGCCCTCCGCCTTTACGCTTCAAACGCAGCCGGTGGAATTGACATTGACTTTGGAACCGGCAATCTGGACATTGATGGAACAGGAGCAAACACAGCCTTCACACTGGATTCAAGTTCCTTTGCACTTGCCGCAGGTGGTGTTGATTCAAACATCACTCTTTCTGCTGATGGTGCAGGTGATGATCTTACGATCTCAGTTACAGGCGCACAAGACACCTCTCTTGTTCTTTCCTCTACCGGAACAGCAGCAAACGCTATTGATATGAACACAACCGCTGGTGGAATTACTATTGATACAGCAGGTGCTCTTTCCCTTGACTCAACAGGCACTGCTTCTAACCTGACTCTGACATCAAACAGTGCTAATGCCGGAATCCTCACCATTGCAGTAACAAACGCTGGTGCTGGAACAGCAACCATAGACATGGATGCAACAGATGCTGTTACCATCGATGCTGGTGGAGCTTCAAACTTCACAACCTCAGCAGGAGACGTATCAGTAATCGCTTCAGCAGCCTCAGTAGTTATCCGAGGTGTAGAGGCAGCAGGAGATGCTATCTTGCTTGATGCAAACAACAATGCAGCCGGTGGAATTGACATTGACTTTGGAACCGGCAACCTGGACATTGATGGATTAGGAGCAGACTCAGACTTTACACTGGATTCAAGCTCGTTCTCACTTGACGCGCTCGGCAAATATTCAAATATCACTCTTACTTCCGATGGTGCAGGCGATGACCTAACAATTTCTCTTGCTGGGGCAACGGACTCATCATTGGTTCTTACCTCCGTTGGAACTGGAGCAGATGCTATTTCAATTAGTTCATGGGTTGGAGGACTTACTGTTGATGCAGTAGGTGCCCTTTCCCTTGACTCAGTAAGTACTGCTTCTAACCTGACTCTGACATCAAACAGTGATAATGCCGGAATCCTCACCATTGCAGCAATAAACGACGGTGCTGGAACAGCAACCTTGGACATAGATGCTGATGAGGCTGTTACCATTAATGCTGGTGCAGCTTCAAACTTCACAACCTCAGCAGGAGACGTATCAGTAATCGCTTCAGCAGCCTCAGTAGTTATCCGAGGTGTAGAGGCAGCAGGAGATGCTATCTTGCTTGATGCAAACAACAATGCAGCCGGTGGAATTGACATTGACTTTGGAACCGGCAACCTGGACATTGATGGATTAGGAGCAGACTCAGACTTCTTAGTAGATTCAAGTTCATTCTCACTTGACGCGCTCGGCAAAGATTCAAATATCACTCTTGCAGCCGATGGTACAGGTGATGACCTTACGATCTCAGTTACAGGCGCACAAGATACCACTCTTGCTCTTAACTCCTCAGGAACAGCAGCAAATGCACTTGAGATCATTACAACCGCTGGTGGAATTGACATTACAAACGGTGGTGCGGCTGGTGGAACAGAAGATATTGATATTTCTTCGACAAACGCTTCTGTGTTCATTACTGCAGCTGAAGGTACTGCTGATGCCATCTACCTTAACGCTTCAGGAGGTGGAATTGATATTGATGCAGATGCTGGCATTACCATGGATGCAGATGATGTTATTGCCGTTACTATAGCAGGCAATGAATTCCAGATTGCAACTGGTGCAGCAGATACAGTCTTCACAGGTTCTGTTGATGGTGTAGCTGCAGTTACAGTGACCCAAGGTGATGTTGATCTCTTAAATGGAGACCTCTTGGTCGCAGGTGGTGACTTTGATGTAACACTTGATGCGGCTGATGACGCAAGTCTGACAAAAGCTGCAGCCGCTGCCGCAAGTGAAGAGGGTTTCGAGATTAATTTCAGTACAGGTGCTGGTGATGGAAATGATATATATCGAGCGCTTGTCCTTGATGTTGCAAGTAGTGTGACTCATGGCGACAGCTCCAACCAAGTAATAGGACTTGATATCGACGCTCTTGCCACGGCTGATGCGGAAGCAATTGAAACAGGAATTCGTATTGGAGATGGTTGGGACAGAGGTCTGAATCTGCTCGACGATATTACCTTGATGTTTGGTGACGATGGCAATGATTCAGTATCAGCTGCTTGGAACAACGCAAACACAGCTCTTGAGTTGGATGGTGGACTGGTCGCGATCGGATCAGATCCAACCGGTGCAACAGCAACTGGTGATGGTGACCTTATTGTCCAAGATGCCCTTGAGGTAGACGGTAATACAGATTTGGATGGCGATTTGAATGTTGCAGGAGATATAGCTACTTCCGCAAACATAGCCATTGCTTTGGCAGGAGCTGAGACCTTTGCAGTCACAAACGGATCTTCCGGAGACGCAACATTCAATCTTACGTCCACTGGCGACTTCGTTATTCAAGATGGTGGTGGTGATATCCTAAAAATTGCTGGAACAGGTGGACAAATAACCATGACAGAAACAGCCAACTTCACATTTGGTGCCGATGAACAAATAGTAATTGACTCTGAAGCTGCTGATTCAACTGTAACTGATGGTATAATTAATATTGACATGGATGCTGCTGGTGGTGCTGCGATTACACAGAGCGCAATCAATCTAGATATTGAGACTATAGCCGACGGCGGAGCAGACACCATTATTGGTCTTGATGTTCTTATGACACAGACATCAACTGATAACGAAATTATTAATGGTATACGTGTTCAAGATTTAGCTGGAACACCAGACGATGGGGCTGAGGTTGCTATCTATCAGGCAGGAACCAATTGGGATTACGGATTAATTGTTGAGGACGTTGCTTTGTTAGATGGAGCCATTTCAATTGGCTCGGCTGCCGCAGTATTGGCTGTGAATGCTACACCTTCTGTTTCTGGATCATCTTACTTTACTGATGCCGGAGGTTTGGGAGCCGATATTACAGACTTCACCAATGAAACAGCTGGTCAGATTTTCACTATTGTACATAACGGAGTAACGACAATTGATTGTGGTCGAGCAGTATCAACCACACTTTATTGTGGTGCTGGTGCTGGTGACATAACAACTGCTGATGGTGATAGTTCAACATGGTTTGCAGATGAGAACGGCGATTTTTATCTGATTAGTTGGACGAATCAATCTGCTGGCCCTCAAGGTGTTGACCTTGCTGAGTGGTTCCCTGCAACAGAAGATCTTGAGGCTGGTGATGTGTTGGTGGCCAGTGGAACAAATCCAGTACATGTAAGTAAGAGTACTGGTGGATATCAAAAAGGCTTAATCGGTGCAGTTACAACACAGCCAGGACTCATTCTTGGCGCAGAAGGAGAAGAAGGTACATACTCAGCTCAAGTAGCTCTTGCTGGACGTGTACCAGTGAACGTAACTGATGAAAATGGTCCAATTGAAGTAGGTGATTATCTTACAAGTTCTGCAACAGTTCCTGGACACGCTATGAAAGCAACAGAAATTGGTCCAGTTATCGGATTTGCAATGGAAGAGCATCTTTCAGGAACAGGTCAAATCGTTGTAAAGGTAGATAACATGTGGTACTCACCACGACCAGAGGCTAATGAATTGCAAGGCGGAGATGCGAATGCAATAGATGTAGTTGATAATGTAAATGTAGTTGATGGTTCATTCGAAGGCTCCGTAACAGTTGCAGAACACCTGTATGGTTCACGTGACATGGCTGGACGAGTACGACTTAATGCTGGTGATAATAAGGTAGAAGTTGAATTCGACGAGGAGTACGCACACTTGCCAATCGTAACCTTCTCCCTCAGAACTGATAAGCATGTTCCAGGCCGAGTATGGGTAAGTGATGAAAGTACAGAAGGCTTCACAATCAATCACTCAGCAGGTTCAACAACAGAATACGATCTAGAGTTCAACTGGATTGCAATCGGTGTTGAAGAGGCAATGGTAACAATCTCAGATGGAACAACCGAAGATGTTGAAGTAAGTGTAGAAAGTGATGTCGTAGCTGAGGCAGCAGAAGTGGTCGAAGAAGAGCCAGTAGTTGAAGAGGAAGTTGTAGAAGAGGAGCCAGCAGCTGAAGAAGTTCCTGAGGTTGTTGAAGATGAACCAGCAGAGGAGCCTATGGTTGAGGAACCAGTAGTTGAAGAGGAAGTTGTAGAAGAGGAGCCAGTGGTTGAGGAAGCTCCAGCCGAAGATGTTGAAGAGGCTCCTGCAGAAGAAGTGGTCGAAGAGCCAGCAGCTGAAGAAGTTCCTGAGGTTGTTGAAGATGAACCAGCAGAGGAGCCAGAAGTTGAAGAGGTAGTTGAATAATCAAGAAATTGAAAAACAGAGCCCAAACGGGCTCTGTTTTTGGTTTGTTTTTTTGTGTCATTGCGAGCCCAGTTCAGCTGGGCGAAGCAATCCCCGTAATACGGAGATTGCCGCGTCGGTCCGTCGGACGGACCTCCTCGCAATGACGCAGGGACACGAATAATGATCCGCTTAGATTAGCGAAATTTAGCAGAATCCATTCCCACAACCCCTCTTGCAACTATGACCCCAATGTTGTAATATAATCACCGTTATGGCAATTCAGTCCAAAATGAAACGTACACCAATTGGCACGCCTCAGGAGGGAAAAAAGCAGATTTCTCCTTGGGTTTGGGTTGTTGGTGTAGTCATTATTGTAATCATTGTTGGCATTTGGTATCAGCAGGCAAACAAGTCTGATGAAGTATCTAATGAAATTGCTTCAGGTGAGTATCAAGCGGTTTTTCTTGACAACGGACAGGTATACTTTGGTAAGCTCTCAGATACAAACAAAGAATTTCACACCCTTACTGATGTGTATTATCTACAAACCGGGGCTATTGGTTTGGATGCTACATCAAGCTTATCTCTTACAAAGCTTGGAAATGAAGCGCATGGTCCAGAAGATGAGATGAGAATAAATAAAACCCACATTTTATTTATTGAGGACATGAAGGAGGATAGTAAGGTTGTTGGGGCGATCAAGGATCACAAGAGCAAAAAATAGTAACTAGTAATTGGTAAATGGTAATGTTTGCATATTGCGTTAGCAAACATTACCATTTACCAATTGCTATTTAGTAGTTAGTTTAACATGCTATGGACTTGAAAGATCTGGATATTTACCGGCTAGCAAGAGATTTAAGTAGAAATGTGTGGTTAATTTATGACCAATTAAACTGGCAGGACAAGAAAATAATGGGTGATCAGTGGCAAAGGTCGGTTGATTCTATAGGTGCAAATATTGCAGAAGCAAAAGGCAGATTTCATTACAAAGACAAAATACGTTTTCATTATCTTGCCAGAGGTTCGTTAATCGAAAGTATCCACTGGACAGAGCTGATGTATGAGCGTAAAAAGATTTCACAATATGATAAAGATAGATTTATTCAGATACTTAAAGACTTACAGTACTTTTTAAACTCTCATATCAAATCGACGAGGAAACAACTATAGAATTTTGCAGACATTACCAATTACTAATTACAAATTATCAATACTTATCTAAATTAGTATAAATATGAATCTACCGATCCCCGGAGGAAATAAACACACGGCCTTGTTCCAAAAAATTGCGAACTGGTCCATCTACTTACTTTTTTTCCTCGTACCGTTGTTCTTTCTTCCATGGACAACAAGTGTCCTTGAAGTGAACAAACAAATGCTCCTTGTTGTTCTTGCTGTTATCGCACTTGTTGCATGGCTCGGACAAATGGTTCTTTCAAAGCGCCTTAGCTTCCGATCCGGTTGGCTGAACCTGATTCCAGGATTGTTCTTGGCATCAGTTCTTATTTCGTCCGCAACATCTCTTGCTGGATATCAAACATGGGTTGGCCAGGCATCTCAGGAGTACACCAGCTTCTTAACTATTGCGATGCTGGTTGCTATCTTCTTTGTTCTTTTGAACAATGCAAGCGGGACAAGGGTTCAAAGAAACATTCTCTTTGCACTTCTTTTGTCTGCATCGATTTCCGGCCTGATTACACTTCTTGGAATGCTTAATTTGGTTCACCTTCCATTTGATTTTGCCGCTTCTAATGGATTTAACACAGTGGGAACAATCAATGGATTTGCAATCTTCATAACAACAATGATGTTTGTAGGGCTTTCCATGTGGCTTGTTTCTCAACAGGGAAGAGACAGAGTAATTCCTATTGGAAGAAGTGGAACCTGGATGAGAGTTTTCATTGTATTTGTAACGATTGTTAACTTAATCACTTTGATTGCAATTGATTTTTCAGTCTTTTGGATCATTAATATTATCGGTGTTCTCTTGCTTGCTGCCTTTGGCTTCATTCAATCACAAGAGTTCCCAAAGCCTAAGCGCTTTGCGCTTCCACTTGTCGTGCTGCTTATAAGTATCTTGTTCTTATTCCTTCCAACACCATTACGACTTGGTTTACCAGCTGTTGTGTCTCCAAGTTATAGTGCAAGTTGGCAGATCACAAAGTCAGCAATGGGCGCAAGCTCGTCACAAACACTTTTTGGATCTGGTCCTGGAACTTATCTTCATAATTATTTAGCTTTTAAGCCGAAAGCTGTTAATAGTTCTCAGTTCTGGAATTTACGATTTGATCGTGGAAAATCAGCATTTATAACAAATCTTGCAACCCTTGGTATTGTTGGAACCTTGCTCTGGTTAGCACTAATGATCTGGATAGCTGCAAAGGCAATTTCACGATTAGTTTTTGAACGAGATCATGAAGAATGGAAAATGACTTATGTTATCTTTGTTGGGTGGGCAATTCTGTTTATCTCGCATCTTCTATATTCATCAAACCTGACACACGAATTCTTACTTTGGGGATTTACCGGAATCTTGGCTTCCCAGGTGATGCTTAAGCTTTGGAAGTCTGACTTTGCACGATCACCAAAACTTGGTCTTGCAACATCATTCGCCTTTGTGCTTGTGGCTGTTGGTGTACTTGCATCTTTGTTTGTTACAGGACAACGCTATTCTGCTGAAGTTGCATTTGCAAGAGCGCTTAAAGCCGATCGTTCTGACGCATCTGCCGCCGTGATTGCCACTAAACTTGAAAAGGCTACCAAACTCAACGGCCTCAGTGATACGTATTACCGAAATCTGGCTTCAGCACAACTTCAAGTGGCTCGTGAAAAAATTTCAGAATATTCAGGGGCTGAGCTTACTGGCGAGCAAACTCAAGAGATTGCTGATCTTGTGAGTAAGGCAATTGCTTCTGCTGGACGTGCTACTGAGATTGAACCAAACTATGCTGCAAACTGGGCACTACGTGGGCGAATTTATCGAGATGTAATGGGATTTGCCTCAGGCGCTGAAGATTTGGCAGCCTCAATGTATTTGACAACTGTTCGTTTGGAACCAGTAAATCCGGTTCATCGAACAAATCTTGGACGAGTATATTTGACTGTTGCTGATCGAGCGCGTGCACTCAAAAGCGCGGAAGATGCAGAGCTGGCAGAAACAGCAACACAACAAGAAGCATCATTATTGCAAACAGCAGAACAGGCTTTTACTGGAGCAGCACAGTTAAAGCCAGATTATTTGCCAGCACACTATTACTTAGCAGCAACATATGAGCGACAAGGGCGTTTGACTGACGCTGCAAATCGATTGGTGGCTATTAGAAATAATAACCCAGCTGATGTAGGTGTTGGTTTCCAACTCTCACAACTGCTCATAAGGCTGCAACGATATGATCTTGCAACACAAGAGTTAGAGCGTTTAGTTCAAATCAATCCAGATTATTCAAACGGCCTCTGGTTCTTGGCATCAATGTATGAGATTTCAGATCGTGAATCTGATGCCATTATGCTTGTTGAAAAAGTCGTTGAAATCAATCCTGAAAACGAAGTCGCTAAGAAACGCTTGGCAAGGATGAAGGCTGGTGAAATGACAACAGTGCTTCCTGAACCAATCCAGTCAGGGCAGGGCAACCTAACCTCGCCTCCAAGCGGTGAGATTGTAGAGGAGACTGAAGAGGATACAGCTGAAGAAAGTGAAGAATAATAATTTGTGTCATTGCGAGGAGACCCGTTCGACGGGTCGACGTGGCAATCTCCGAAAAGACAGGGCCAAAACCCTGTCTTTTTGTCCCCTTGACGCTTTTGTGTTTTCGCGTTAAATTGTGTCATTCCTGTGCTTGTCAAATTTGAGGAGAGGAAGACCAGGGCCTTAAGCCTTGGCACAGCAGACAGCACAAGCATGGCACTTAAAGAATCACAACAAATTCTTGAAACCATTAAGCGATCAACCAGACCGCTTATTTGTGTTCCATCAGGTGGTGGTCCGGACTCTTATGCATCAGCTCTTGGTTTTGCCAAGGTGCTAAAAAAATTAGACAAGAAACCAACAGTTGTGGCAGCAGATGGTAAGGCACCTAAGAACATTCATTTCTTACAAGACCACCATGCGATTGAATCAAATATTGAAAATTTACGTCAGTTTGTAATTGAGCTGGACGCAACAAAAACAAAGATTGATGAGCTTTCTTACGAACATAAAAATGACAAGCTTTTAGTTTACTTGTCTCCCAAAAAAGGATTTTGGAATAAAAAAGATGTTCGCACAAGTTCATCAGGCTATCGCTTTGATCTAATTATTTGTATTGGATCACCGGATTTTGAAGCTTGCGCACATCTGTATTCGGAGAATCCGGATTTTTTCTTTTCAACACCAATAATCAACATTGACCACTCACCAGATAATGAGCATTACGGACAGATCAATGCAGTGGATTTAACAGCTTCAGCCTGTGGGGAAGTGTGTCATGATATTGTTAGTTCCATTGAAGCTGGTCTTATTGATGAGGAGATTGCCACAGCTTTTTTAACTGGAATGATTGCTAAGACAAAAAGTTTTAAAACAAGCAATGTCACACCGCGTACATTGCAGACAGCCAGTAAACTGATTGCCAAAGGCGCTAAGCGCGATCATATTGTTCACAATTTGTATCGAACGCGATCTGTGCAAACTTTGCGTTTGTGGGGTAGGGCATTAGCTAGGCTTAAGGCTGATGAGAATGCAAAAATGGTTTGGACACTTTTGTCACAACAGGATTTTATGCACGCCGGTGCTGAAGAAGATGACTTGCTTGATATTACAGAGGAGCTAATTGCATCTTCGCCGCATGCAAAAGTTGTTGTTTTAGTATATGAAAATAAAGACCGCCAAGTAAACGCGATTGTTAGAGCTGAACGTCCATTGGATGCGATTTCTCTTTGCGCACCATTTAATGCTTCAGGTGTGCGCGAGCAAGTAAGGCTTAGTTTTAAAAAGAAAACAATCGTTCAGGTTGAAAAGGAGTTGACTGGACATTTACAAAAGTCATTGGTTGCTTAAAATTTTTTTCAAAAAGAAAACGCCTCTTTCGAGGACGTTGAGTTACGGCGTTTTGCCGAATACGATGTACGCCGCACCGGCATCGTTGAATGCGCGATTAGACGAGAAAGCACCGATGATGAGGTCTTCTGAGTTGTCGTCATTCACAAAGCCGAAAGCGACGAAGTGGCCCGTCATTTCACCTTCAACTGTGCCAGTGAATTTTTTAGCAGCACCAAGGAGTGGTTTGCTACCTGCCGTTATTGGGCCGTGGAATACATGCGTAGTCCCTGCGTTTGGGTGGGCAAGGTTATCGCTTGGCGTTCCAACTACCAGATCATTGGTGCCGTCATGATTGTGATCCCCAACTGCAATTGAGCCGTTGAGTGAAGCTTCAGGTGACGGGGATGCGATTATTGTCTCAGCATCTTCAAGAGCCTTTTGTGTGATTGGCCCATGGAATATGTAGAGAGTGTTTGGTGAACTAAGGACGAGGTCGTTTTTGCCGTCCCCGGTTACATCTCTTCCGAGATATTTCTGTCCAATTACGCCGGTGCTTACATTTCCTTCGAACTTGACCTCGGCCTCTTCCAAGCTGCTTGAGTCCGAGATTGGACCAAGTAGGATATGGACTGAACCTTTTCCGTTATTGGAACTTGGAGCTGATATTGCCAGATCGTCTTTTTGATCGTCGTTTATGTCGCCGATCTTTGCGATGAAGCGACCTGTTTGGTCAGAGTCACCAATTCCGCGGAGCGTTACATCGGCATCTGAAAGAGAGACATCTCCGCCAATCGGTCCAAAGAACACGTAGACGACTCCTGACCCTTGATTTGCACTTGGAGCTCCGATTGCCAAATCTTCCTTGCCATCGTTGTTTACATCTCCAACGTTGGCAACTGAGAATCCAGCATTGTCCCCAGCTGATTCGCCGAGGATCTTTACGTTCGCTTGCGACAGGTTCTTGTCTTCAGAAACTGGACCAAAGAGGATGTAAACAGCTCCAGCTTGGTTCAATTCCGAGCCGTTGTTTGCCACACCAATGGCGAGATCTGGTTTTCCATCCCCGCTTAGATCGCTGAACGACGCAACGCTTTGACCCGCCTGATCGTTTGCGGTTTCACCGCTGATTTTGACGTCCGCAGTGGCCAAGCTTTTGTCTGCAGAGATTGGTGCGAAAAGAATGTAAACAGCTCCAGATTTGTTGCTATTTGCATCAGCGAAAGGTGCTGAGACGATGAGGTCATCAACACCATCACCACCCATGTCTTTTGCTGGAATAATGAATCTTCCAGCGTAGTCACCCTCAGCTTCTCCTGTGAGCTTGACATTTGCGGTTTCAAGATCGATGCAGCCAACCACTGAACAGTCGACAGGCAGGTTCCCCCCGTCAGTATCCCCGTTGTCAGGACTCACGTCACCATCCGACCCAGTATCACCAACGTCACTTGAATCCCCTGCATCCGGCCCCACATCATCCTCACCTGCGTCAACAGGATCGGGTGGGGTGCAGTCTTCGCCGGTGTCAGGGTTGATGGATTTGTCGTCGTCGTTGCAGTCGCCAGCGCGTGCGACGTGGCCCAAAGGCTTTGTGCATGCGCTCACTGCGGTGCCGGCTCCGTAGCCGTCGTCGTCGGAGTCGAGGTACCATTTGAGAGTGGTGATTGAGGGATCGCGGTCGTTGCAATCCTCAGGCCTGGGGACTCCATCCCCATCAACGTCCATTCGAGAGGCCAATTGGCCATCATTGATGAACGGGGAGAGTCCGTCGCACTGAACCAGTCCGACGATGCTGAGCGCGACAAGCAGAGTCGCGTGAGGTCTCATCATGTGGTCCACGGTTTCCTCCAAGATTCTAGTGGACGCTCTTGTAAGGAGCGATAGGGAAGTATGTGACAAAAATAGGCTTTTGTCAACTGTTCCCACGTCTATCTTACACAGAACCAGTCAAATATAAAAACCTGAAATTAAACAGAACAAACCAAAGACCAAGCCTCCAAAGAGTTTCATTTAAGTTACGGCCGTCACTTAAATGTGATATAATTAGTATCTATGGGAAGAGCAATGGGAAAAAATTCTTTAACACGGGCGGTTTTTTGTGAGTTGATTAATGCTTTGGATCGTTTTACAACAGCTGTTTCAAATCCCGGTGGAGTGATGGTGGCTGGTGGTGTTTCGGAGTTTGAAGAAATGAAACGTTGGCAACAAGTCAAATGGCAAACCCAAACGACCCGCGAGATTCGACAGGGATTAAAACGATTAGAAGAACAAAAATATATTCAGATAAAAAAACAAGGCGATCAGTTGCTTTTCAAACTAACAGATCGAGGCACAGAAGAAATTCTCAAAGAAATCATTATTTACAAAGAAACGATTTTGCCAAGAGGCGAATATTGTTATGTTAGTTTTGATATTCCTGAATCAAGTCGGTTGGCACGTAACGCATTACGCTTGCTTCTAAAGCAGGCAGCATGCTTGATGATTCATCAAAGTTTGTGGTGTACAAATCGAGACATAGGAGAAGAGTTAGCTGAATTTATTCGAATATTGGATATTAAAAAATGGGTTCATGTTGTTGTTGGTCGTGCTTTGACCACAATAGACACACAGACACTAACCAAACTAGACAAGAAGATTCAGCGCAAACAACAACGCTTAAAAAGTGAATTAAAGTATCGCGATTTATTAAAAAAAGAGGCAATTGACAAGTCAATAAAATAGAATCACATTTAAATTACGGCCGTCGTTTAAATGAAACCTTTTTATACAGTCTGTTATTACAAGGCTTGCAAATAGCTGTTTTTTTACTTAAACTTAGCTCACTATGGATAACGATGAAATACCAAAAGCCTACGAGGCAAAGCAATACGAAGATGAGATTTATGCTACTTGGGAAAAGAGTGGTTTTTTTAATCCTGACAACCTGCCAGGCAAAAGGACCGAGTCTTTTACCATTGTTTTGCCGCCTCCAAACGTCACAGGAACGCTTCACATGGGTCATGCTGTCATGTTGGCTATTGAGGACATTATGACGCGCTTCAATCGTATGCGAGGTAAAAAAGCATTGTGGATTCCAGGAACAGATCATGCTGCAATTGCAACGCAGGCAAAAGTTGAAAAGCTGCTCATGAAAGAGGGTATGAAAGATCCACGCCATGAACTTGGTCGTGAAAAGTTTTTAGATCGAGTTCGTCAGTTTGCAACAGAGTCTCATGACGTTATTGTGAATCAATCAAAAAAGATGGGAGCGTCTTTGGATTGGTCTCGCGAGGCGTATACCCTTGATGAAGCTCGCAACCATGCAGTGAACACAGTTTTTAAAATGATGCATGACGATGGTTTGATTTATAGAGGCGACAGAATTGTGAACTGGTGTCCACGTTGCAAATCAACTTTAGCTGATGACGAGGTTGAATATCGTGAAGAAAAATCAAAGTTTTATTATTTTAAGTATGGTCCGGTTGTAATTGGAACCGCTCGACCTGAAACAAAGTTTCTCGATAAGGTTATTATTGTTCATCCGGACGATGATCGTTATAAAGATTTGGTTGGAAAAGAAATGGATGTTGAGTGGATCGAAGGTACTGTGAAAGCAAAAATGGTGGCTGATAAAGCTGCTGATATGGAGATAGGTTCAGGTGCAATGACAATCACACCAGCACACAGTTTTGTGGATTTTGATTTGGCAAAAAAATATAATTTTGAGATTCACAAGATTATTGATGAGGATGGAAATCTTACTGAAGCCGCTGGGTCATTTGCCGGAAAGAATGCACAAGCAGTGCGCAAAGAGGTTGTTGAAGTATTAAAGAAAAAAGGATTGGTTGATCGAATTGATGAGGATTATGTTCACAATCTTTCTGTTTGCTACCGATGTGACACTGCTGTTGAGCCACTTCCAAAAGTTCAATGGTTTATTGATGTGAACAAGCCGTTCAAGTTTCGAGCCTCAGAGCATGCTCCTATTGATGGTTTAAAAGACGGGCAAGAAGTTACGCTCAAACAACTCATGCAGCATGTTGTGCGAACTGATCAAGTTGAGATTATTCCAGATCGATTTAATAAAACTTATTTTCACTGGATTGATAATTTGCGCGACTGGAATATTAGTCGTCAGATTTGGTTTGGTCATCGTGTGCCTGTTTGGTACAAAGGGGAGGAAACATTTGTTGGAACCGAAGCTCCGGAAGGAGACGGCTGGGAACAAGATCCAGATACATTGGATACCTGGTTTTCTTCAGGTCTTTGGACATTTTCAACTCTTGGCTGGCCAGACAAAAAAGAAGAGCTTAAGACTTTTCATCCAACTTCTGTTCTTGAAACCGGATATGACATTTTATTTTTTTGGGTTGCCAGGATGATTTTGATGACCACTTACACACTTGGCGAGATTCCATTCAAGCACGTGTATTTACATGGACTTATTCGAGACGAACAAGGACGAAAGATGTCCAAGTCGCTTGATAATGTGATTGATCCACTTGATATGATCTCAAAGTTCGGAGCAGATGCAACAAGACTCTCTTTGGTTATTGGAATGACTCCAGGTAATGACAGCCGGCTTTCAGAGCAAAAAGTTGCTGGTTATAGAAACTTCACAAACAAACTTTGGAATATTTCCAGGTTTGTTCTAGGTTCTGTAGGTAGCCCCAGGCTTCAGCCTGGGCCCGGGCTAAAGCCCGAGGCTACCAGCAAAGATGACATTGAAGCAAAGACCCTTGCAGACAGATGGATTCTAAGTCGCTTTCACACAGTAGCAAAAGAAGTTACAGATCATTTGGAAGCTTATGAATTTTCTCAAGCTGGAGAAAAGCTTCGTGATTTTACTTGGAATGAGTTTGCCGATTGGTATCTTGAGATTGCAAAGATTCAAAAGGGAATTGGGGACTTGGAACTGGGAACTGGGACTGACAAAATTCTTTTGTATGTTATCGAAAGGCTGCTTACTTATTGGCATCCATTTATGCCATTTGTAACAGAAGAGATTTGGAAGCAAATTGATCCTGAATCAATGCTTATGATTCATGAGTGGCCATTGCCTGCACAGGACCACAAAGACAAAAAAGCTGAAGAGGATTTTTATCAACTTAAGGAGATTATCACCTCAATCAGGAACATAAGGGCTATTTACAACATTCCGGCGAATAAACAGGCTGAGGTGGGTATTTGGGCTTCTGGTGACGCAGCAGCAGCTTTTCTAAGAGCTGAATCATCAAATATTCAGACACTTTCAAAAGCTGATCCGCTTGAGATTTTGCAAGGCGATGTGCCAACCGATGGTGTTGTGTCTTCGGTTGTTGGACGTTTTCGTGTGTTTGTAACACTTACCGGACTTGTTGATATTGAAAAGGAAAAAATTCGAATTGGAAAAGAAATTAAGGAGCTAAAAGATTATCTCACCAGTGTTGAGAAGAAATTAGAAAACACGGACTTTCGTTCAAAAGCACCGGATCAAGTCATTCAAACCATGGCGCAAAAAAAAGAAGAGGCGTCGCGTCGTTTATTAATTCTTGAAGAACAATATTCAACTCTTTAACCTATGGACTTTTTTTCAACCGTTACGATCCCAACAATAAATCAACTCATTATCGCTGTTATTATTTTGGCAGTTGCTTATATTATTTCTGCTGTAATAATGCGTCTTCTTAAGAAATCGAAAAGATTAACAGCACGCACAGAGACCACTCTTGATGACACAATTGTTCATCTTTTAAGCAGGCCAATTCATATTGGTTTTCAGATCGCTGCGATTATAATTGCTCTTTGGTATCTTTTTCCGGAATTACATTATCAGGATTTTTCTTACTCAGCTTTAGCATTTATCCTTTTAATTTTTTGGGTAGCCTATGCTGTGAATCGTGTTGTTTTGGGTGTGCTTGAATGGCATGAAGCAGAATCGCAAAAGGACAGTGACGCTCCTGTAAAGCGCGGTACATTCGGATTTCTAAATACTCTTATTTCAGTTTTGATCTATGGCATTGCGCTTGCCTTTATCCTTGATCACGTTGGTGTAGATATTAGCGCGCTTCTTGCCGGACTTGGAATTGCTGGTATTGCAGTTGCACTTGCACTTCAAAAAACATTGTCCGGAGTTTTTTCAGCTGTGTATTTGGCGATTGATAAACCAATCCGTCAGGGAGATTATGTAAGCCTTGATGGTGGTACAGAAGGATTTGTTGAGGATATTTCACTTCGATCAACGCGCATTAAAACTTTTTCAAATAATATTGTGATCGTGCCAAATAACAAGATCACTGACATGGTCATGACAAATTATTATTTGCCTAGTACAGAGTTTGTGCTTAAAGTTCCTTTTGGTGTTTCTTACGCATCAGATCTTAAAAAGGTAGAAAAAGTTGCCATCAAAACCGCTTCCTCTGTTTTAAAAACTTTAGGTGCTTCAGGAGAGAAGGAACCGTTTGTTAGATTTTATGAGTTTGGTGATTCTGCAATTGAAGCAAAAGTTGTAATCCCAATAAGAAACTTTTTGGATCAATATGTTATCAAGCACGAGATTGTAAAAGCTTTGCATGAAGAGTTTGCAAAAGCTGATATTGAGATCCCATATCCTCAGATGGATGTGCATGTTGATAAATAACCATTGTCATCCCGAGCGAAGGCCCGTCCGACGGGCCGAAGCCGAGAGATCTCGCATATTCGAGATCTCTCCGCTCGCTACGCTCGGTCGAGATGACATATTTTTATGGATACTTTACAAACAGCAAAACAACAAGTTATTCAAGAGATTAAAAAAGCCGGGGACAACGGATATGTTCCGGCTATTAGCGATCTTTCAGTTCCACCAGACCCTACAATGGGGGATATTGCATTCCCTTGTTTTATTCTTGCAAAAAAATTAAAACGTGATCCAAACGAGATTGCTGTTGAGATCGCTGCAAAGATCGGACCAAAAGAATATATTAAAAAGATTACTTCTGATGGAGCATATGTGAATTTTCATCTTGATGAAAAAACATTTGGATCAGATTTGCTTCAACAAGTTCATAAGCAAAAAAAGAGTTACGGTTTATCAAAAATTGGTGAAGGAAAAAGAGTAATGGTTGAGTTTGCTCAGCCAAACACACACAAAGCCATTCACGTTGGGCATTTGAGGAATTTCTTTGTTGGGCAAATGACAATTGATGTGTTGCTTGCAAATGGTTTTGAAGTCATAAGAACGGCATACATTAATGATCTTGGAATGCATGTTGCAAAAGCACTTTGGGGTCTTGAGCAAATGAATGATAAAGAAGTTCCAGAAGGTGAGGATCATATTTCTTATCTTGCAAAAGCATATGTGGAATCAACAAAAGCGGCTGATGAAAATGAGGAAGTGAAAACTCAGATTGCAAAAATTTTTCAGGAGCTTGAAAGCGGCAAGGGTTCTCACACAGCTCTTTGGAAAAAAACTCGCAAGTGGTCAATTGATTATATTGAATCTGTTTTTGATGAGCTTAAACTTGATATTGATGTTTGGTATTTTGAAAGTGATCTAATTACAGACACCAAGAAAATTATTGATGAGCTGATTGAGAAAAAGATTGTTGTGAAAAGTGAAGGGGCTTGGATTGTTAATCTTGAAGAGCAAAAATGTGGAATTAATTTACTTGTAAAAACAGACGGCACTCTTCTTTACAATGCAAAAGATTTGGGACTAGCTCAGAAAAAAGAAAAAGAATATCACCCTCAGCGTTCAATTTATGTGATTGACGCAAGGCAGTCGCTTGCAATGAAGCAGCTTTTTGCAACTTTAAAACTTGCAGGTTTTGATCGCGAGCTGTCTCATCTGTCTTACGAGTTTGTTACTTTAAAGGAAGGTGCAATGGCGTCCAGGAGAGGTAACATTATTCGTTATGAAATGTTTCGTGATCGCATGGTCAAGCAGGCTGAGAAAGAAACAAAAGAACGACATGAAGATTGGGACGAGGTTAAAATTAAAAAGACAGCTAGGGCAATTGCATTCTCTGCAATGCGGTTTGCAATGATTAAGCAAGACCTGGATAAAAAGATTGTGTTTGATTTGGATGAAGCACTTTCGTTTGATGGCTTTACCGGACCTTACCTACTTTATACATTTGCCAGAATAGAAAGCTTGTTTAAAAAAGCTGGAAAGCAAAAGCTTAAGCACGATGCAAGTTTATTAGCAGAAGATGTTGAGCATCGGCTTTTGGTTCAACTTTCAAGTTATCCTGAGACAGTTTTTTCAGTTGGTTCATCACTTCACTTAAGTGTTATGGCACAATATCTTTTTGATCTTGCCAAAACATTTGCAGAATTTTATAGCAGTGTACCAATATTAACTGCAGAGGAAGACGTTAAAAATGCACGTCTGAGCCTTTGTGAATCTGTCAGACAAGTCCTTGAAAATGGCTTAAAATTGATGGGAATCGAGCCTGTTGAGGAAATGTAAAGGAATTGATAAGATCCGGATAGGAAAAAAGGAGGCTGAAAAATACTATGTTCAAAGATAAAAATCCTAAGCCTATGGCTAGTTCAAGCAGCAATGAGACCATCATTGCGCAGGGGGTAAAAGTTGAGGGGGATTTTCACTCACAAGGCGATGTTTCAATTGACGGGGAAGTTACAGGCTCTGTCCAGACCGAGCAGGCTTTAAACATTGGTGTGTCTGCCAGAATCCAGGCGGATGTTGAGGCTCTGAGCGCTATTGTTGCAGGAGAGGTACAAGGAAACATCAAAGCAAATGAGAAGCTGGAGCTTCTTGCAACTTCAGTTGTTCACGGGGATATTACAACAGGACTTATTTCTGTTGCACCGGGAGCGCAGTTGAATGGGAGGGTTACTATGGGTGGAGGGAAGGTGGAGAAGGAGGGGGTTGAGGGAGCTGTTGAGGATGTGGAATAGACTGAAGTTGATAAGTATTGATAAGTGTAGATAAGTATTGATAAGTGTTGTGTACACAATTCTTATCCATGCTTATCAACCCTTATCCACTCTTATCCAAAATGCATACATGTACTGTTACCTTTACGATGAATTTTTACAAGACAACAAACGATTTGAAAAAGAGCTGCTCCAGATTGAGAATCGTTTGACTGACCTAGGGATCGCCGGAAAGATCTCTCGTTTGGCATTGTTTCGTAATGCTCAAGAAATGATAAGAGACGAGATTGATAAGGGAACACAAACGGTTGTGGTTGTTGGAAACGACGACACGATTCGCAAGGTTGTGGATGTGCTTGCGGATTCCGGAGTTACATTTGGGATTATACCAATTGGTTCAAAAAATGAACTTGCACGCCTTATGGGTATTCCAAACGGTGTTGCTGCATGTGATGTTCTTTCAGCCAGACGTGTGGAGACAATTGATGTTGGAACAGTAAACGGACGTCGATTTATTATTGGCGCCACAATTACGAATTTTAGGGCAGAGGTAACATGCGAAGGTGCTTACCGAATTTTTCCAAAGAACGTTGGAGAGCTTGAGATTCAGAATTTATCTGAACAATGGAATCCTTGTGGTGGGTATTTACAAACTATAATTAGAGCCCCTTCAAAATCAAAATGGTATTCGTTTAAAAAGAGACAAGGAGAGAGCGTGCTTCCAATGCAATCGTTTACAATTCAAAGTGAAAAGCCAATGAGTTTGCTTGCTGATGGCGAGGAAATAACAGGTACAAGATTTGACATTGCAATTGAGAAAATGGTGCTAAAAGTTATTGCAGGAAAGGAGAGATTTTTTTAAACTACTAATAAGTAATAAAGCGGACTAGGAACTAGGGCCTGGGAATTGGGAATGACATCCCAGATCCTAGCACCCAGCACCCAGTCCCCAATACATATGGCAAAAGAAATCGGAAAAGTGACTCACTGGTTTGATAAAATCGGTGTGGCAGTTATTAAATTGAAGATGGGTTTGAAAAAAGGGGATACGATCAAAATTGTGCAAGGCGAAAAGGAATTTGAAGACACCATTGCCTCAATGCAGATTGAGCATGAAGATGTTGCTTCTGGAAAAAAAGGTGATGAAGTGGCTGTAAAACTTTCAGACAAAGCCAGAAGCGGAGCAAAGGTTTTTAAGGTGTAGACAGATACAAAAAGATAGGCTATAGTTTCAGCCGTTGTGCGCGGGTGGTGAAATTGGTATACACGCAAGATTGAGGGTCTTGTGCTCGCAAGAGCGTGGAGGTTCGAGTCCTCTCCCGCGCACCAAACAATAAATATGGGCGTTTAGCTCAGCTGGTTAGAGCGTCTCGTTTACACCGAGAAGGCCGGGGGTTCGACTCCCTCAACGC
>CAYNRK010000006.1:0-75449 GCA_964399675.1 uncultured Gammaproteobacteria bacterium
TATACCAAAACACTCTCACATTGAGTGAGAGTGTTTTTAGTTTTGGGACAGCCTCAAAAAGCCGGTGGTTTTTCTGGTGACCCCTACGGGAGTCGAACCCGTGTTACCAGGATGAGAACCTGGCGTCCTAACCACTAGACGAAGGGGCCATGCACGCGCAAAGATAGCATAATTTTAAGAATTTGAAAACCGCTCAGAATTGAGCGGCATGCCACGTGATCGAGCTCAGCTCAACTTTACGTGGTGAGTTTGACTACTAGGCCAGAACGAGCTCATGACCAACACCGGAACCGATGGCCTCGATCTTCCCCCAGCGACCGTGAGAGTCCACCAGAACCCAGGCGTTGTCGTAGGTTTCGGGATACGGGTGCCTGCCCTCTCGACGGTGAATGACGACCAGCTCGAACCGCATTCGGTTCCCATGCCTTCTGGCCGAGGTGACGCGAATCGAAGCGCTGCCAACCACGTTGTCGCGAGTGTGTCGTAAACGCAGGTTGAAGTTGCCCCCATCCCGCATGATGCCCCACAGACGATCGGGCGGAAGCAAGGCGCCTCCCCCTTCCTGTCGTGCGTGTGCATCTCCATGGGTCTCGAACGTCCTTCGGAGCCCTTCCGTGTTGTGGAAGAGAGTGAAGAGTTCGTTAAGCGAGTGGTTCAACGGCGCCATCCAACCGCGTGTGCGGTTACCCTGGGTCGTGTACCAGCCGTAGACCAACTGAAGATCATCGGGCAGCTTGGAAACACGTTCGACAAGACCCTCATTGAGATCCTCGATTCTACGCAGGTCACGGACGTTGCCTACAACCGCCCAGAAGACGAAGGACTCCTGCACGAGATCCGGGTTGAACGTGCCGATAATCCGCATCGGAACCGACTCTTCCGCTTTGCACTCCTCACACTTGTTTCCGCGCGGGCACTTGCACGAGCTTCTGAATCCTCGGACAGTGAGACGGACAATACGACACATGTCGGTCATCGCGAACGCCCACTCCTTTGCGGCAGGACCAGAGGGAATCTCTCGATGACTCTGTAGCAGTGGCAGGGCCATGCAGGCCTCCTTGTAAATTCGCCTGAAAAGATGCAGACGTAACATCCTTAAGCGTGGAATGCATCCATCGCCGACCTGTTAGTGAACAGGAATTGGGACTTACTGTAGCAAAAATACAGGCTCCTGTCAAGGGACCCATGTTGACAAAATCACTGTTTTTTGCTAATATCTCTGGTTCACTGAATGTTTTATTTCAGTGGCATTCCTCAATCTGGAACACACAGGGAGAAGACCATGAGTGCGCAGGCTCACAACGGATTCAGCCACGCGGCTTACGACAGAGACACTGGTGAGCGACTGCTTGCCGTTGACGTCGAAGACTTCGAAGACACAGACCAGGTCGAGGACGGCCTTCAGGTCTGGGTCACCGTAGATCCAGACGCCGGCGTCCGCTTGCTCGAAAGCAGGAGTCCGGACGTGATCAACGGAACGGGCGAGCGCTACTTCGGCCACCTCAGAGTCGCTCGCGGCAAGCGCACCCGCCTCACCTTCTACACGGACCTGGCGTACATCTGCCTCTGCTTCCGACGCGACAACAAAGGGCGCCTCTCGTACGCGGTCACGGTCGGAAGTTACAGGATGCTGTACCTGACGCGTGTCCGCGGTCGCCAGGTCAACCGCGCGCGCCTGGGCAGGCGTCACGGCGCAGACTTCGCCGACTTTGACAATCAGCCCAGGGTGGTGAACTGATCAACAGATCACCCACAAACAACGACGCTCCAGCCAATCTCGGCCGGAGCGCTTTCTATTTATTTAAATATTACTAACCCCCCTGTATCCCCCCTTGAAAAGGGGGGAACTACTTTTTATAATTATTCAATCCACTTTCCTGACTGCCTTACTAAAAGTTCCTCTGCTCTCATTGGCTCAGCCATCACATCTTTAACCACTTTTTCCATTCTGGCAGACTGGGAACCTTTGATCAAAACTATATCACCTTTATTAATTTCTCTATCAAGCCACCGCCCGGCTTCCACAGGATCTTCAAAGTGTTCTGTATGATCCTTAGGAATCCCTGCTTCAATTGCGCCACGGCGAATATCGCGCGACATCTCTCCAACTGTTAGCAACAAATCTGTTCCTGCCTCAGCTGCTCGCATCCCAAGCATTCTGTGCTCCTCCTCTGTGTATTGTCCAAGCTCGGCCATGTGTCCTAAAACAGCAATCCGTTTTGCACTTTCCTCAGGTGAAAATGCATTAAGCACTTCAAGAGCCGCTGCCATAGAAGCCGGTGCTGCGTTATAAGAATCATCCAAAATTAACGAACCTTTAATACCGGGGATCGGCATCATTCTGCCTGGTTCATGTTTCACTTTATTAACCGCACGCGAAATTTTATCATTTTCAATACCAAAATGTTTTGCAACAGCAATTGCCGCAAGAATGGACTTAACCGCTGCTTTGCCTAAGATATTATGAATCTCAAGATTTATTGTGTTATGTGCTGAAGTTTCTACCGTAACATTAACAGTTGAAAATTGTTCGCCGGGCTCAAATGAAAAGTCCTGTCGAGTTGATAACTGATAATCAACCGCTTTAACATCAGCGCTTGCAGAAAATCCAAACTTCACAATAGGCGCGTGTGCATGTTTTGATGCACCAATAATTCTCTTATCATCGCCATTTAAAACTACAAGTCCATTATCCGGTACATACTCAAGTAGGTGTGCTTTTTCTTCCAACAGTTCATTAACGGAACGAAAGTTCTCAACATGAACAGGAGAAATTTCTGTCATGACCGCAACGTTTGGCTGAGCGATTTGACCCAGATAACTCATGTCACCGGGATTATCAATTCCATACTCAAGAACAAAAACTTGTGGAACTTTTTTTGGTTTTAGAAAGAGAACTCTTAACCAGCCAAAAATTGATCTACCGGGCGACTTACAACCCAGAATCGTCAGTGGAACACCAAACTCGTTATTGTAATTTTCAATAGTAGTTCCAACTGTAAATTTTTGTGACATAAGCGCCACAATGGCATTTCTGGTTGAAGTCTTGCCAACTGACCCTGTAACAGCAATCACGATTGGCTTATGCTCTTGGATCAGTTTTATTGCCTTTTTTCTGATTTGTTCTTGAATGAGTTTTTTCATATCTTTGAATGATTTGTCATCTCCAAGAATTATTCTGTCATCTCGACTAAGCGAGCAAAGCGAGCGCACGGAGAGATCTCGCATATTCGAGATCCCTCGGCTCGGCTTTGCCTCGCTCGGGATGACACAATGATACGGTATTACAATTTATTATTCTAAATTTCTTACTGGAGGAATCTCAAAGTACTGTAGCAGAAATTCGGCCAAATCCCCAAACAATGGAGCGGCCGTAGATTCTGCCCATATAACATCTTTTGGATTATCAATTCTTACAATCATTGCAAACTTTGGATTTTCAACAGGACCAAATCCGACAAATGAACCAATTGTGTAATCCTCGCTATACCCTATTCCGTCTTTTTTCGGCACCTGCGCGGTTCCTGTTTTCCCTGCAATATAATATCCATCAACACCTGCCCGACGCCCATGCCCGCGTTCAATCACAGAAACCAACATGGCACCTAACAGACGAGAAGTTTTTGAATCAATAACTTGGGCAATGTCTTTGGAAGAAGTTTTCTCAATTGTTCCATCAGAATGACGAACCTCCTCAACAATGTATGGACGTTTAAGCACGCCCCCATTGGCAATCGCGGCAAAGGCTGAAACTATTTGAATTGGTGTTGTTGTGATCCCTTGTCCAAATGTAGCTGTGGCTGAATAAATCTCTGATTCATTTTCAAGAGAAGAAACATCTCCGGTAAGTTCTTTTTCAAGTTCTATCTCAGTTTTTTTTCCAAATCCAAATTTGGAAACATATTCTTTAAACACATCTGTACCCATTTGTCGCATTGAAAAAATCATCCCTGTATTAATTGATTCTTCCAAAACCTTTGTCATATCAACCAACCCATAAGATTTACCTTCTGCGTTTCCCAAAGGCTTTGGCCAACCATCAACCATAACGGATCCGGTGTCTTTAAACTGTGTTGTTGGAGTTACTGCTTCAACATCAAGCGCAGCTGCCATGGTTATTGGTTTAAAAATTGAACCAGGCTCATAAGCATCAAAAATAGCCGGATTGTTAAATGAATTGATATCATCGATTTCAAAATAAGTATTTGGATCAAAATCAGGCGCACCGCACATGGCTAAAATTTTTCCAGAATGCGGTTCCATAATAATGACAGATCCGGAATCCGCACCGTGTTTTTTAACGGATTTTTCAAGTGTTGAGCAGGCTTTGTATTGAATAGTGCGATCAAGAGTCAATACCAAATCAACACCATCAACAGCAGGTTCAATAGACCGCTCAGCAACAGCAATAAGTCGCCCGGCAATGTCGCGCTCAGATTGAATAAATCCTGTTGTGCCGGCAAGAAGTTTGTTGAAATATCCCTCAAGCCCATATTTCCCGGACTTGGAACCATCTTCATTTGAACCCAAAAAACCAATCACATGTCCGCTCATAAAAGGTTCGGGATAGATGCGAGTTTCCTCTCGAACATAATTTATACCGGGCAAATCTAATTCCAGAAGTTTTGCAAGCAATTCATCTGAGACTTCTCGTTCAATAGGTTCATAAGGATCGTCCTTTTGATCTAAACGTTTTTCAAGCGCCTCGATCTTGTCAATATCATAATCAAAAATCTCAGCAAGTGCCTCTGCAGTGTCATCTGCTCGATCAATGTGTCGCGGATCAGCGTAAACAAAAGCGAGACGCTGGTTGGTTGCAATTGGAACCAACTTTTCGTCTTTAAGATCGTGAATGTAAATGCTGCCGCGTTCAGGATTTAATTCTTGAAAAATCTCATGTTGTCCGCTTGCAACAGCTTCATAAAAACCATGATCAATTACTTGTAAAATAATTAAACGAATTCCAATTGCACACGCAAACAAAAGTACGCATATTCGAAATGCTTCAATGCGCCAATCATTTGATTTCGATTGTTTTTTCTTCCAGCTCGGTTCTCTTTTACTCATACAAAATATCTAACCCAAATCCAAAGAGTGATCCCCTTCCAGTAGGACTTCTCCCGGCAAGCACTTCCTCACCATCTGAAATTCCATCCCCATCTGTATCTGGATTGTTTGGATTAGACCTATAAAAAATTTCTAAAATGTCTGTAAGCCCATCTCCATCCGCATCAAAATTTGCCTCAACTTTTTGTACTGGCAAACGCACATTAACTGAAGATATTATATTTTGATTTAAACGAGATACGGAAGATTGTGTTAAAGCTTCCGGTAGGTTTGCTAAAATCGTTGCTAAAATATCTTTGAATTTAATAGGTTGTTCTGGTTTCTTAACAGTGACTGATTTATTAAATTCAGAAAGCTCAACTTTGATATCAATTGGAACAAGATCAGATGATGCTTCTGTTGTAAAAGCACCTGCTGCTTGAACGCGATACAATAAATGGTCCTCAACACCGATCCACAATCTCATTGTTAACCGTTCCAATTGTGCAGCACGACGATTTACAAAAAGACGTTCAGCATCTGTTGGCTCTCTACCTTCTTTTGCTCGAACCAGATCTAACAAAAACGACTGTAATGCTTCTTTATCAAATCGCGCATCCAAAATTCTTACTTTCTTTTCATCTATTGTTTCTGTTAGACCATCAAACGTAACTAAGAAAATGTCAGCGAATCTTAAAACATAACGAAAACGTTCGATTGCTTTTGGCGTCCAAACAGATGTTGATGTTGATGCTTCCATTGGTAAATCAATCCCTGGTAGGATTGATCCCCAGGATCTAAGCTCGCCTGGCTCAAAAACAATCCAGGTTTCTTCTTTTTCAAATTCCACTCCAGAAATTTCCGGTGCTGGTGCACGATAGGTTAGATAAATCTTTTGGTCTTTTGAACGAATCTCGCCGGAAAGGTCTGTAAAGTTTTCAGTTCTTGTTAAATGCTTAGCATCAAATGTTGTTTTATGCTCAATCTTGGTTAGATCAGAAATGTAAACATCTGATGTTGTGAAAACGGTTGTAATATCCCGAACAGCATCTCCTTGACGCGTCCAACCAAACAAAGATTCCTGATGAAAACTTTCAAGCTCAGACATGGCAATCAACATTTTCTTCATCTCCACTTCCGGATGAAATTCAGAAAACACAACCCAAGATGCAAATGTTACAGATAACACCACTGCCACGCCAATTAAAATAAAAATAAGGCTTTTATGCATGAGACCGTTGAAATACTCCAGTGCGAGGTCAAAGTGAGGAATTTTTTTCAGAGATCGTTTCAGGATGACGAGGCGATATGGACATATCATTGAGGAATCATAAAACGATCTCTGGGAAAAATAACCGCTTTGGAGCCGTGCTGGAGTATTTCAACGGTCTCCATAGCCCTATTTTACCTTTTTGTATCGATTTCGTTAAATTTCTGAAATATCATCTTCTGAGAGAATTTTTCCAAAATACACACCAGCCTCTCCGGTATTCTCATTGCTTATCAAACGCAATGTTTGACCGTCTTTTGATTGATAGTCTGTAAACAAATAACGATCATCCTCTTCTGTTTCTGAATCGCCTTCAATTGCAGTTACGTTACCTGCATCCTCGTAATTAAATTCGAATTCCTTTCCCTGATACAAAATCACATCAGATGGTTCAACCTCGTCGTGAACGCGATCAAAAAGGATAAGTTCCTCGGTATCAGGCGCAACAGAAAGAAGTCCTTCATTATCATTGTAAAGCCAAAATATTTTTGTTCCATCATCAAGCGTTACTTCTGCACGGCCCATGTATTGGAACGGTTGATTTAAAACGCTGACTGATTCGCCAAGCTCTGTTAAAAGAAGTTGTGAAATATTCATAAATTGAATCACCGGAGAAATTCCTCCTTAGTTTTGTATTCTTCGCCGATTATACTCACAAGTTGAAAATAAGTAAATCCTGTTTTCCCCAAATTTTTTTATTTTCAAATATGTGTAATTTTTTGACTATTTTTAGCCAAAACCACTTATCCTTCCGAAGCTCCAAAGGAGCGAAGGAGGGTTGACAAAAGTGCATTTTTGTGGTATCATTTTGCGTCATCCTGATTTCGATTGGGATACGCTCTGGGCCTTGGTCGAGCTCAACTCGACCTTGTAGCCCACTTTCCAACCGGGTCTTGTCGAGCTCAGCTCGACTCAGTGCCCCTTTCCAACAGGAGGAGACCATGGGTCTTCGAACCAACGAGCGACTGGATGACCTATGCACCACCGGGAGCTTGCTCTGGGAGCACGTCAAGGATCCGAGAGAGCCCGGACGAGACGGCCTGCTCAAGCGCGCGTTCCGTGTCGCGGAGTACAGGAACGTCGTGATCGAGCTGCCGGCCGGCGCCGTCGTCGAGCTGGTTGACACCGAGTTCGAGGGTGCCGGCACCTACTTCCACACCGAGGTCTTCGGAGTCAATCTGCACTTCCGGGACGGGCTCAAGCCCACGGCTGGTGAAGTCGTGATCTGCGACGTCCAGATCTACCTCGAGACCTGGGAGCCGGACTGGAGCGAGTTGAGCGAGGCCGAGCGGCGCAGGAGGCGTGGCTATCGGAACTACAAGTTCAAGCTCAACGCGACCCCGTGTGCCAAGTCGGACGCCCAGGCAAGGATGCGCTTGCACATCCGTGACGTGAACGCGGATGGCTACACGCGCATGCACAAGGACATCACAGGGGACGGAGAGCGCTTCGCGCACATGTCCCCGGACTGGAAGCCGGACGGCTCCAAGCCCTGGGCCAGGAACCAGGACCTCCAGCTCCTGCAGATCCGGACCAAGGCCGGCAAGGGCGGTGGCAGTGGCAAGGCCGACAAACCGGAGACCAAGGCCGGCAAGGGCAAGGGCAACGGCAAGGACAAGCCGCCGCAGAGGACCGAAGCCCAGGTCGTGCGTGAGGTCGACGGCGAGGCCAGGACGTCCATGCGCGACCTCTTGCGCAACGTCGTCCTTCCCACCACGACCACCCCCTCGGGCTCCTGAGCCGCAAGGCTCTTCCCGCAAGGGATCTGACGCCGCCAGCAACTCTCGCTGGCGGCGTCTTAATTTTCAAAAATTTTCCATCAACCTCCGACGAACCCCCAGGCCACCACCAACAGGTACGTTGTATAATTTCGCCAGCACGAGCGAAGCGAGTCTGCCGAAATTATACAACGTGACTGTCCCCCATAATTCTCTACGAAGTCTGCCCGCAGCTCAGCTGCGGGCAGACTTTTCTAACCCCCCCCTTAATCCCCCCTTGAAAAGGGGGGAACTTCGATTAAATCTTATACAAATACAAATTTGGTGAACCTTTGATCTCGTCAACTTTTACAGAATCCCATTCAGGAATTGGCCAAACATAACTTACAACTTTGGTGCCCGGCTTTAACTCCTTTTCCAACTTTGGTTTAATTTTTTTGTAAGTTTCAGGCATTAAAAAAAGATAGACTGCTGTGTAGTCAGAAAGATCATGAGCAAATGCATTTGATAAAACTATTCTTACTTGACTATGTTTTCCAAAAAAATTCTGAAACTTTCCAATTAAAACTTGCAAAATGGAAAGCTCCACTCCGGTCGAAGCTGCGCCTGTATTTTTTGAAAGATGCCTGCAAACCCTGCCGTTTCCGCAACCTAACTCAACAAACCGATCGTCTTTATTAAGTTCTAACAAATTCTCAATACGTTTTAAATCACGTTTCCACGTTGGCACCCATGGCGCTCCTGAAATCCCAGCGTATGCTGCTGAGATAAGTAGAATCATGAATATAACAAAAAGAAAAGTCCACATAATAAACAAGAATAACACAGGTTCACTTGATCGATAAGATCATTTCGTTTATCATCTTTATCATTAAACTTAAAAATAAAATCATGAAACCTTTTTTGATATTACAACTAAGACCTGAAAACCCAACATCTGATAATGAATTTGAGGCAATTGTAAATTTTAGCGGCCTTGATGAATCAGAAACTCATAGAATTAGAATGGAACAAGGTGGTCTGCCAGAAATAAATCTTAATGATTATTCTGGAATCATTGTTGGAGGCGGGCCATGGAACGTAAGCGATGATCAATCAAAAAAATCTAAAGAACAAAAAAACGCAGAAGTTTGGCTTGATAAATTAATTGATGAAGTTATTGAAAAAGATTTTCCATTTCTTGGAGCTTGCTATGGATTTGGTGCGCTGGCCATAAAAAATAACGGCGTGGTAAATAAGGAACAATACACTGAGGAACCTAGTGCTATTGATATTACACTGACAGATGAAGCAAAAAACGACCCTTTGTTGCAAGGGCTTCCTGAAACATTTCGCGCAATGGTTGGTCACAAAGAATCTTGTCAAAAACTTCCTGAAAATGCTGTCTGGCTTGCCAGGGCTGAGGCATGTCCTTATGAAATGTTTCGTATTGGAAAAAATATTTACGCAACGCAGTTCCATCCTGAACTAGAAACAGAGGGTTTTTGTCTTCGTGTTGAAATTTATAAAAATGCTGGCTATTTTCCACCAGAGGATGCTGAAAAATTAAAAGAAGAAGCAAGAAAAGAAAACATCATTGTGCCAATGATGCTATTAAAAAAGTTTATTGATACTTATCGATCTGAATAATTAGAAATAAATCTAAAACAAGTTCCAATACAAATTGCTATAAGCAAAGAAATAATTGCTCTGACAACAAAAAATCTTACACTAAAATAATCTGCCTCAATAAAAAATCTTGCAGGGCCAATAAGAGTCTGACCTGTAATAAACGCAGCAATTATACTCAATGGCATGCCTTTTTTATTAAGGTCTCTTAAAAGCGGAAGGTAAGCTAAAATTGGTCCAGGTGTTGCAACCCCAACAGCAGAAGCTTCAACAATGTTCTTTTCGTTTTCAACAAAAATTGCCTTTATCTTTTTTCTTGGCAAATAAACGCTAATAATTTGTGAAACAATAATCGCAATAATAACAACTGGCAAAATGTCAATGAAATTTTCTATTGCAGTTTTAAACAATTCAAAAATCATAAAAACATTTCAAGTAAGAAACCACCAAGGGTTATGAAAATCACACTAAGAATCATTCTGGTGCTGTAAAATTTAATTCCAAAATATTTAATTTCCGCAATATCTCTAATAACAGACTCGCTAATTGTTTCTCCTGCAATCAATGCAAAAACAACTCCAAAAGAAGCCCCCTTTAAAAACAAAGCGTATGCAATTGGATATGTAACATATCTTGGAATTGGAAGAACTACTCCCAAAAACGCTGCTATTGGAATTGCAATCCAAACACTATTTCCAAGCAATATGTTCAAAGAACCTTCAGGTAAATATATTTCGATAATTGCCCCAGCAAAAACTGCAACAAAAAATATGGGCAAAATAAAACCCAATTCTTTTATGGACCCTGTTGCAATTGCTTTGACTTTACTCATTAAACCATTATATCAAATTTAATAATCTAGACCTTCTCTAGCCTTCACCCCTGAATAAAAATAATGATTTCGAAGTTTCATTTCAGTAACAAGATGAGCTGCATCTAAAAACTCTTGCGGAGCATTGCGGCCGGTCATAATAAGCTCGGTTGTTTTTGGTTTAAGAGAAAGGATTTCTAACACTTCTTTAACTGACAGCATATTGAGATCTGTTGTTGAATTGATTTCGTCCATAATCACAAGATCATAATTTTGTTCAAACATTTTTTTGACTTCTTCCAGTCCCCGCCTTGCTTCTGCTTTATCAATGTCCTGAATTGAAAAATCAAACCTGCCGGTTTTTGGATCAATTCTGTCGCGGCCGGTTGCCAAATAATCAATTTTATTTTTTTCTAAAGCACTGCGCTCTGAGTAATGCGCTTCCCCACCCTTATCAAAATATACGATCCCAACTTTCTTTCCCGCACCTGTTGCGCGAATTGCTGTTCCCAAACTAGCAGTTGTTTTTCCTTTTCCATTTCCAGTATAAATTTGAATTAATCCGTAACCTTTGTGGCCTTTTATTGATTCTCCGGAACTTATTAACAAACCTTCACTCTCCTGAATTTTTCTTGCTGCTCGTGCGGGTTTCTCCTGAATGTCATCAGGTAAAGGCTTGCGAAGATCGATCCAGGTAAATTCATTGTGCTCGTGCGACAACTTAACCTCAACATCCTGAATTGGAAGAACGTAAAAAATTCCAATGATTGGTTCGTTTTCAACATCACCCTTAACTCCCCAAAGATCCACATGAACCGGTCTTGCATTTGTTGGATCGATTGTAATTCCAGTTTCCTCAAAGACTTCACGTTTCAGACAATCTCCTGGTTTTTCACTTTTGTCCATACGCCCGCCAGGCAATGTCCATTCTTTTGTCCGCCAATGCACACCTTCCCCACTTTCACGAATAAACAAAACTTTTCCTTGCGGATTCATTAGCAGTACTTTATTAGCAACGTATTTTTTTTCCATATATTTCTTTTGCAAAGTGTAGCAAAAAACAAGCTTAAATTAAATCCACAACCACAATCTAATCTTACATACCAAATCACATTTAAGTGACGGCCGTAACTTAAATGAAACTTTTAAAATTTTTTAAATTCAAAATACTCTCCCTTCCATAAACGGTTGGGAGATTTTTGTTGAGTTTTGAAATCCGTGGGCCTGGCGTAGTGCGTTGTACGGGACCATACGTAATACCTGTGGAGTAAACACAGAAAATAAGATACGCTGGTGATGACATTTTTTAATAATCACAGCGTATGACAATAGCAATAGATGTTTCAATATTAGAATTATTTCTACCAAAAGGAACCATGGACTGGTTCGATATTGTAGAAAGTAAAAACACAGACAATGAAGTCTGTATTATTTTAGAAGAAAAAAATATACCACCGCTTTTACCAGAACAGAAAGATAAAAAAATAACCTCAAAAGGTTTTTACAGCATCACCATTACAGACTTTCCAATAAGAGGAAAAAGGACGTCGCTCACATTTAGGCGTAGAAGATGGAGGGTTGAAGGCCAACAAGAACTTCTCAAACGAGACATTCAGCTCTGTGCTCCGGGAACACAGCTTGAAAAAGAATTTGCTTCTTTTTTAAAAGAACAAAGCGGAGAAGTCCGCCATCTCTTTGACGAGTATTGCTGAGTGGTGCTGTTTGGAAGCTAAACTCTTCGAACGTCAGTACAAAGACCACCTGAGTAATTACAAAACATGGAACCAGAAGTCACATGCTGACAAATGGCTACTCTTTGAACAAAACATCAGCTCACATTTAAGTCTGGATGAGGTGTCCATCTCAAACGGGGAGCTGTATACAATACTCACCAACAAAGCAGCCAAAGGAGGTAAAGGGTCTTTGGTTGTTATATGCAAAGGAACCAAAACAGAAGATATTGTTAAGGTTTTTAAACGTATTCCATCAATTGAAAGGCAAAGAGTTCTTGAAGTCACCTTAGACTTCTGTCCAAGTATGGAAAAGTCTGTAAGGCATGCTTTCCCTAATGCCCGAGTTACAAGCGACCGTTTTCATGTTCAAAAGATTGTTACAGAAGCATTGCAGGATATGCGCATTGAACTTCGACATAAAGCACTGAAATCTGAAAACAGAGAAGTTGAAAAAGCACGAAAGAAGTGTAAGAAACAAGGTAAGCAATACAAACAACCTAAGCTAAAAACATACTCAAACGGAGATACAAAGAAACAACTTTTAGCCAGAAGCAGATATCTTCTTTTCAAACCAAAGAGTAAATGGACAGACAACCAAAAAGAAAGGGCTGTTATTTTGTTTGAAACATTTCCTGAATTAGAAAGTGCTTACAATCTTTCAATGATGTTTAGGAACGTATATGAACAAGCTAAAACAAAAAAAGAAGCCAAACGGCTACTTTCAAACTGGTACAGCAAGGTTGAAAAAAAAGACTTCCCACATTTCATCACTACTGCCGAATACATTCAAAACCATGAAGAGACAATCCTTAACTATTTTCCAAACAGATCTACCAATGCTTCTGCTGAATCTTTCAATGCAAAGCTTAAAGGTTTCAGAGCACTGGTCAGAGGGGTAAGAGACAAGAAGTTTTTTCTTTATAGGGTTTCTAAGATTTGGGGGTAGTCCACAGGAATTGCGTATGATCCGTTGTACGGTTTATCACCCAGTACAATAGGGGTGCAAATCCCCTCAGGTCCACGGATTTCAGAATTTGACTTAAGCTAAAATTTATGTCACTCTTTTTTTGGTTGATAAGCCGTACAAACACTATTGTCAGAAAACAAAAACCTCCGTTATCGGAGGTTTTTGTTATTTGATATCGACTTAATTTTTCTTTAACTACACCCACTTGTTGCTCCACAGTTCAAACATTTATAACACGCTGCATTGCGAACCATTATGGAACCGCATGTATCGCATGCAGGTGCATCGGACTGATTATCAAATGTTTGAGTGTGAGCGCCTTGTTTTTCAAATAATTTTGTTTGTTCAACAGCATCGTCTGATTCTTCTATCTTAATCAATGGTGTAATATCTTCAGCTTTTACATCACCAGCCACTTCATCCTCCTCAGCAACATTTATACCTAAAGAAAGTTGTGCTTCTCGTGACAAAAACTTAATTGCAATCCAACGGAAAATGTAATCTGTAATAGACTTTGCAATACGAATTTGCGGATTGTTTGTGTAACCGGATGGCTCAAAGCGCATGTGCACGAACTTGTTAACCAAAACTTCGAGTGGCACACCATATTGCAAACCAATAGAAACAGAAGTTGCAAAACTATCCATTAACCCTGAAATTACAGATCCTTCTTTTGACATTGTTACAAATATCTCACCAGGCATTCCATCATCATACAAACCAACAGTAATATATCCTTCGTAATTTCCAACAGAAAACTTGTGCGTTATAGATTTACGCTCGTCTGAAAGCCGTCTGCGTCGGAGTTTTCGCTCTTGCATAGTCAATTCTCTAGGCTCCTCCTTTTCGCCCAGGCTAAAGCCTGGGGCTACCTCCTCTTTAACCTCTCGGACATCTCGAACCTCTTTTTTATTAGCAGCCTTTGCATCACTTTCCTTTGAAGTTGTTAAAGCCTGTTGTCGTTTGGAACCGTCTCTATAAATCGCAATTGCTTTGAGCCCAAGCTTCCATCCTTGCATATACACATCAGCTATATCCTGTGGAGTTGCCTCATGTGGCATGTTCACGGTTTTGGAAATTGCGCCGGAAATAAACGGTTGAACAGCAGCCATCATTTTTAAATGCCCATTGTAATGAATCGTTCGCTCGCCATTAGCTGGCTTAAACGCACAATCAAATACTGGCAAATGCTCCTCTTTTATATGCGGTGCGTGTTCAATTGTGTCTGTTTCCTCGATATAAGCCAAAATTTCCTTTTGTTCTGTTTCTGTATATCCTAACTTTTGAAGCGCCTCTGGCACAGTACCATTAACCATCTTTAACATTCCACCACCAACTAACCATTTATACTTCACAAGCGCAATGTCTGGCTCAATACCTGTTGTATCACAATCCATTAAAAATGAAATAGTGCCTGTTGGAGCCAAAACGGAAATTTGAGCATTTCTAAGTCCATACTTGCTTCCATGTTCAACAACATTATCCCAAGCCTTTTTCGATTCTGTTAACAAATCCGCTGAAACTCCTTCTGAAGTCATTTCATAAGCTGCGTCACGATGCATGCGCATAACATCAATGCACGGCTTTTCGTTCTGTTTAAATCCAGTAAAAGCACCAAGCTTTTCTGCAATTTTAGTAGATTGATAATAACAATGTCCGCTTTGAAGCGAAGTAATTGCCGCTGCCAGATTTCGCCCTTCATCAGAATCATAAGCCAGCCCATCACCCATCAAAAGCGCCCCTAGGTTTGCATAACCAATTCCAACCGGTCTGTAATCTAAACTGTTTTGTTCAATAGCAGGAGTTGGATAAACAGCATTCCCAATAATTATCTCCATAGCTGTGATGATAATTTCATTGGCTTTTTTAAATGCCTCAACATCAAAAACCATTTCACCATTTACTGACTTTCGAAACTTAAGAAGATTAAGCGAAGCAAGATTACAAGCACTGTCATCAAGGAACATGTATTCAGAACAAGGATTGGATGCATTGATTCGGTCGGTATTTTTACATGTGTGCCAGTCATTAATGGTTGTGTCGTATTGCATTCCAGGATCTCCACACAACCAAGCTGCTTCGGCAATCTTGCCCATTAGTTCTTTTGCATTGTATTTTAGACTTGGCTTGCCGGTTAACACTTCTTTTGTTTCCCATTCATCGCCATTTTCAACAGCTTGCATAAACTCATCATTCACACGAACAGAGTTGTTTGCGTTTTGAAAATAAATGGAAGAATAAGCTGGACCATCAATCGAACCATCATAACCGGCGTCCATAAGTGTCCAAGCCTTTTTTTCTTCCTCAACCTTGCATGTAATAAATTCTTCAATGTCTGGATGATCAATATTAAGAATAACCATTTTGGCAGCTCTTCGTGTTTTTCCACCACTCTTGATCACACCAGCAAATGAATCCAATCCTTTCATAAAAGACACTGGACCCGAAGCGCGCCCATTGCTTCCACCAAGATATTCTTGTTTTGATCGTAATTTTGAAAGGTTTGATCCAGCACCTGAGCCACCTTTGAACAACATGCCTTCTGTAACACACAAATTGAGAATGGATCGCATGTCATCATGAACCGAATTTATAAAACACGCAGAGCATTGTTGAGGTCTTGTTGTCCCAACATTAAACCAAACAGGCGAATTAAATGCAGCTTTCTGATTAACTAAAATGTGATGAAGCTCAGCCTCAAACGCGTCTGAGTCTTCCTTTGTTTCAAAATATCCATCCTTGCGTCCCCAATTTGAAATCGTTGTTGCAACACGTGAAACTATCTGTTTGACTGAATGTTCACGATCATCTTTTCCAACTGTTCCAAAAAAGTATTTCGCAACCACAATATTTGTTGCTGTTTGAGACCAGGTTTTTGGTACCTCAACATCTTTTTGTTCAAAAACCAACTCGCCTTTAAAATCAGTGATTGTTGCATCCCGTGTTTCCCATTCAATCTCATCATATGGATGCACGCCTTCTTTTGTAAAATATCGATCTACTTTAATGCCTTTACCATATTGATCTTCCTTTGCATTATCGCGAGAACTTGAGCGATAACCTAAATATTTTTTTGAAACATGAATCAAATTGTTATCAACAAATGTTAAATTCACAATCTCTCGCACATCAGCAAACGACGGCGTGCTGTGTCCATCAAACTGACGAGTTAGTCTTGTTATAACTTGTGAAACCATTCGATCAGTAAGCAATGAATCTTTTACACCTGCCACCAAACAGGCCTCACGAATCGAAACGAATAATTTTTGTTTATCAAAATCTTGCTCAGAACCATCTCGTTTTTTAACACTCTTCACAGATGTCATAAATTCCCATACAGAATCTGAAATCTTAGCTGTGTCCGTTTGAGTGGTTCGGACTTTGTTGGTGGCTTGATCCATAATGATAATGAAAAGGGTTTCAAAATTTTATTTTAAATAATGCATAAGCCGCAAGATCGTAAATTTTGAGTCAACCTAATTTGGGCAGACTAAAAACAATCCCTATGGGATCATTTCTATTACTCCTGGAAGCCTATATTCCCCTCCCCGCGGCGCACCACTACATGTTGTGGTCTAAGTTAATTGTATACCACTATATATTGTGTGTCAAAGAAATGGCTTATCCACAGTTTTTTGCGACACTTGGCACTCGAACTAGAAACCCATGGTCAAATTGATGTTTGGTTTCTCTTGTTGTTTTAGCTCAAAATCCACTGGAATAGCTCGACGCCCACCCAATCTATCATTGTAAGCCAGCGCCTTATACTTAAGTCCGTATTCATAGACATCACGAGTTGCACGCACGTCTTCTATACAATAATCCTTGATCTTTTGAATCTCACCTTGCTTCCACCACTCAACAGCCATTAGCCCATGAGCGGTCTTCCCTTTCCCAACCGTTGCCTTGGCAACATCATCAAGCTTTAATCGAAATCCAAGAGCCTTATGAATTTCCGCCAAAATATCCAGGTTTGGAAAGGTTAGAAAATCACCACTGTAATAATTATTCATGATTGGAAGATCAAAATGGATTTGGTTGTATCCGATAATCCGATCAGCGTGTTCTAGCCGTGGCCATAAATCTGGCAGCTCGTGAACTTCAAAAGCTTCAAAAGTATCAGTCTCATAAAAATAACAGCCGATCACTGATATCTTCAAAGCTTTTAAGTTAAAACCTCCAACATCGTTGAAGGTATTTTGTGTTTCAATATCTAGAACAACCTCTTTTTTCATAACCACAATATTAGAGACTGTTGGAATACTCCAGTGCGAGATCAAAGTGAGAAATTTTTTTCAGAAATAGTTTCAGGACGACGAGACGATATGGACATATCGTTGAGGAATCATGAAACTATTTCTGGGAAAAATAGCCGCTTTGGAGCCGTGCTGGAGTATTTCAACGGTCTCTAGTATAACATAGGATTTTTAAATTTTGTAAAGATACAATTTTTCTGATCCAAATTGGACTTTATCAATAAGTTTCAAGGTTGGAAACGTGAATTGACGTGAGACAATTCGTGTTCCTGGGGGAAAGGTTTTTTTAAAAGTTGGTTCCAGTTTCTTGTTTACTTCATTAAAAAGATAAACAAAAATTACATCAGCTTTTGGAAATTTCTGAGAAAAAATATTCCCTTGATGAATTTTGACTTGATCTGACACTTTTTGAATTCGGCACTTTATAGAGCCAAGCATGCACAAAAGTTTTAATCGCTCAATCCCCACTCCTTTGGTTCCATGATATTTTGCTGCATGAATTAAAAACGACCCATCACCACACCCAAGATCTAATATTGTGTCATCTGGATGAATATCTCCAAGCTTGCAAATGGCATCTGCCATCTTCCCTTTTGTCTTTACAAACGGAACGGTTTTGTGGCCTTGATAAATCATGTAAACAGCAAGGATCCCAATTGCAAGAGCAAGTAACTCTATAAATAAAGCAAGAAGCAAACCAAGTTCAGAATTCATAATTGTTCTAAAAAATTTCTTTAGCCGCTTGCCAAAGTCTTGGCTCGCCTGATTTATAAAGTTTGTACCACCATTCAGCTCCCCAAAGATATGCTTCGCTAAGTCCTGCGTCTTTTGCAAACTGCACATTCGTTTCAAACATTTCTTTATTAAAAGCTTTGTACCATTCCTTTATTTCACGATTTTCAATTGACTCAGGGAACCAAGGTTCAGCCTGAAGCTCTGAAACAATAACTTTGTCTACAACATCATTGACAAGACCGGCGCGGAACAAATAAAACTTTGGGCTGATTGGATAAACAAAATATCCAAAAAAGTCATTCCATGTTTGACGATACATTGAAAGACCTAACACGTCTGCCAACTTTGCAGAATCGCGCCAAGGACCAATCTCACCACTAACAGTGATTTGAATTGGTCTGTTATCAAGTCTGCGCACCAGATCCACGCGCTCCTGGAGTTGTTCAGGAGTAATCGTAGGACATTCTCCAAATGGGAAAAAAGGTTCATTTTCCACTTGCCACCTAACAATTGCGGAAGAATCTTTATATCGATTCACTGCGCGTTCCAAAAACTGCAATACTGCTGCATGTTGTTGTTGTGCACTTAACATTTCCGCCCAGTCCGGAATATAACATTCAGGCCAGCGCGGAACTTTCATTCCAACCACAATCGTTAAATCAACATCATTCTTTTCAGAATACTTAACTAACCAATCAACTTTTTCCCATGAATACTTCCCCTGCTCACGTTCAACATCTGACCAATACAAAGGCAAGCGCACATATGTTACTTCTAACTCATTGATAATTGCTTTGTATGTTTCCTGAACATCTAGTTTGAGCTGTTCTGTATACTTTGTTGAAAAAGTAACACCAAAAATCGGATCACTGTCAGGAATTTGATTTATCCATTTTGCCCCAAATGTAAAAACAAGAAGCGTCACAGCCCCCATTAAAATAAGAAACAAGACAAGATGTTTGGAATGTTTTTTGTGGATGTTCATGCTTAATTAAATTTCCTCTCGTTTTTCGCGCAAAAACGCAAGCCAGCTTTCTGTGATCTCAATACTGGCCTTAAACGGAGCTTCAATAATGAAGTCAAAAAAGAACAAAAAGATGTTAATTTTTGGAGCACGAATCGAAATCCAACGCCCAACCCGAACAAGTGGAACAAAGAGAATGTCGGAAATCGTTCCAAAAAATCCTCGTGAAGAATCAAGGACCACGAGTTCTCGTCTTGTATTTCTAATACGTAATCCAAAGTAAGCCACAAGAGAGAGGAAGAAAATAAAGAAAAAGATGGAAAGTGCGTTGAAATTGATATACAGCAATGCTTGGATCACAAGCCCAATGGTTACAAGAAACACAACTAAATACAAAAGGTTGAAGATGAAAAACATTGGACCTCGAAAGGCGCGTTTGCGTTTAAACACTAAAGCGAAATCATCAGAAATTCCAAGAAGTCCGTGGACTTCATCAAGAATATGTTTATTATTTTTCTTTTTTGCGATTCGAACAGTCAGCCCTATTACTGCAAGCAACAGCGGCGGGAATAAAATATTTACAAGTAATGGAAAGTAATCAGTGGTGTGCAAAACAAAAAGTTCGTATGGATATTCAACAAGCACAGCCAGGATTGATTTTGTCAACAAAAGGAAAAAAGCTGCGCGAACCACTGTGCGTCTTAATCGAACACGGTGCGCCTTATACCTTACTCTTGCCGCTTCAGTAATTGCACTATCAAGCGTTGGTTTATCTCCAACTGCAACTGCTTGTTGAAATGCCTGAGGATTATCTTCAGCAATATCTGCAAGAAGTCGGAAAACAATGGCATGACGACGAACAAATCTATGAATGGCGTCTGATCCTGAATGGAAAATCTGATCCTCAACAGACTTGATAACTTTTGGAAGATTCATGTGAATCTCTTTAACAACTGAATCGCCTGCTTTTGCTTTTCGCCAATCCGGATAATAAAGCGTTAAAAGTCTGTAACGAAGAGTGGCTGTGTTTGATTTAAGAACAGTTCTGTGAACAGCAATGTAAAGTTGCAACTCCTGGTCTTTTTCAGCAATTACATTTGTCTGCCAGGTAATACGCTTTTTAAGTTCTTGATAAGCATAACTTGCAAGTGCTTCATCAGAACATGGTGGCCCAAGTCGATACTCAAGTTCAGTGGAAATCACATCAAGCAACCAAACATAAGTCTCTTGATCTTCTTTTGACTCTTCTTCAAGTCCTTCAAAAATCGGTTTGTATTTTTCTAAAATATCAGCAACAACTTCAATTTTACTTGTTGGGATTTTTTTGTTTGGCAAGTACTTTGCCCAAATAAGTTCTTTAAGCAGCTTCTCAGCCAAGAGCTTTTTATCTTCATCAGCAAGTCGACGCTTTAAAATTCGTTTAATTGCATTGCGGCGCAACAAATGTTCTTCATCATACTCAAGTGTGTTACGAATCGTTTCATAAACCGAAGCAGCCACTGAAACAGTTTCAGAAACTTTAATAACATCTTCTTCTGTTTTCTGTTCCTCGTGTTGCATCTGGGTAATAGTTGAGATCAGATGCTCAAGTACTTTGTTCATATTTTTTCTTAATTGCTAAAGTGAGGCTGCTTGCATTTCTTTTTTTATTTGAAGCTGAATTTCTACTTGAGTTTTACCTCGTTCTGCCAACTCTTCTGCTCTTTCAAAAATTGTTTTTACAAATCTTGGATCAGTGCCAAGAAGAATGCTCCAATCAAACAAATCGGCCTCACGAGCCCCTTCTTCATCCTGATGCATAAAATGAATTGTATATTCTTTTTCAGACACAGACCAACCAACAGAAAACATTAATATTCCATCCTGATCGTGTCGACGAAGATAGCGACGGTAAACCTCATAATCATCAATTACGTATCTTTCAAGAGAATCAACACTGAGACCTTGCAATGTATCTTGATTCTCGTTTAGCCCTTCAACTATATCTCTTGCAACAATTGCATTGTCACCAATTGACACTTCCGCCTCTGAGTGAACCGGAAACTCACCTGGTTTAGTGCCGCCGTTAAATTTAACAACAAACACTTCCTTGTCTTCATCCCACTCAATCTCAATCTGATGGGTACCAATCTGAATTGTCTCATAAAAATCAGAATCTTCTTCATGACCAAGTTCGTCATCAACAAATTGTTGATCTTTAACAGCCTGTTCTAAAAGTCTTGCTTCTTCAGGTGACCTGTCTGCTGGTTTACCCGAAGCTTCTCTAAATCTTGGCATAATATTAAAGCTTAGGAAGCTCTTCTTCGATAATTTTATAAATCTCACCTTGCCCCTTGCCTTGTTCTGAAAGCTCTACAGCCCTGTCAAATGCACGCTTTGCTTTTTGTGGTCGTTCACCAAGCTTGATATCAGGACTTGTAAATACATAATCTATTTCCAAATCCTGATTTTTTAAAAGAAAGTGGAGAATATATTCATCTGTACGAGCACACCAATAAACATTAAGCAATGTTTCTCCATCTTTTTCATATCTCTCAAAATAACGACCATATTGATCTTTGGCTTCTTTAATAAATTTTTCTAATTGCAATCCGTTTTCACACTCAGGGTCGTCTTCAGTCAAAGCATCACAAACATCCTTCACAACCTCTAAATTGTCGCCTAAATTAACTTTTCGATTGGTACTTAAGTCTTTCGTCGTTATTGTTGCCACATATTCACCTCTCTGCTCATCCCATGTTATTTCAATCTCAAAATCTCCAACTTGTAAAAACTCCTCATATTCTGGATCTGTTTCATGACCAAGCACTGAGTCAACAAAAATCCGATCTATAACTTCAGCTTTTATTTTCAAAACACTTTCAAGTATTTCTGAAAACTCATCATTATTACTTATCCATTGAATTCTTTTGGAAAATTCTTCCATTACTGCCCTTGGTACTGTTTCGACCGTTCCATAACTGACTGGAAATATTGCCTTTGAAAAAATTTCGGTGGTGTTTGAAACCTCACAAAAATACGCCTCCTTTTCATCGTCAAAACCAATTTTAATTTTAACATCATTGTGCTCAACTGTTTCTGAATAAGAAGCAGGATCTTCTGATTCAATTAATCCAACAAACTCTAAATTAAAATCAATGTCTGAGAGCCCAAGAACATGATCTTCTAACATTTTAAAAACTTCCAGTGCGGTATCAGGAATACCTCCATACGTTTCTTCAGCTATTTTGAGTGCTTTGATTTCCCTAACACAATAATGAGCAACCTCTTCGGTTTCAATAGGAATAATCACTGATTCATCCTCAATTCTTTTATCACGTATCTCACAGAAAAACTGACCCCTTCTTGAATCCCAACCAACAGTAAACGTTGCAAAAAGTGTGTTTATCACTTCTGGTGAAAATTCTTTTCTTTCTTCTTCAGCTTCTTCTGAGCCACGAGAACCCCATTCAGGTCTTGGTGTTGGCATAATATTAAACAATAAGTGGTAAAGGATGAAGCTCGCTTGGGCGGCCAAGTACAAGATCTTCGATACGGTACACCCCATGCGTTGGTGCTTCAATATAGCCGTTCCAGGCCATGCGCGCCATGCCCCCTGAGTTTATCCAATCAAATAACCACTCATTTGTATAGCGTGCATCGTTCATTGGAACTCCACCACCAACATAATCAAGCCAAATACGGTTAAATTCCTCTTGTGAGCCGATTGGCGGGGCCATAACGACCGCAATGCCCAAACCGGTATAAAAAGACAACTCAGACGGTTTTGTCCACAAAATATCAGTTGTTTTCAAAATCTCGTTAAAGCCCGAAAAGTATTCAGTGCGGCAATCAAACTCTGGTACAAGCACCCATTCTCCAAGCTCTCTTTTAAGCCCAGCGTCTTGCACTGCTTTTCGATAAAAACGAGCTGCGTCTTTTCTTACACCAGCAACAAGATTTAATCTGATTTGATGTTGTCGAATTTTTTGTCTTAAGCTTTTTAAAATCTTAACTCCAAGTTGACGCTGCGCTCCTGCTCCTCCAACACTGTATGTGACTGTTAATGGATGTTCGTTTTTTTTATTTTTGCCTCGAGCTTTTCCTAATTCACCTTTCAATGTTTTTGAATATCGATCCATAAAAATTCCTTGTGGATCAAGATTGGCTATTCTGCTCATTAAAAGATCCTTAAGTACGGTTGACTTTGCTCCACCAATTAATTCTTTTGGCAATGGAAAACCTGTTGCAAAAATATTTTCATCTCGAACACCATACAACTTTAATCTTTCAACCACACGTCCATTGCTGGCTAAATACTTAATACGGCTTGAGTGCGGATGCATGGGTGCCCATGCGCGCGAGATATCAGCATCAGTTGTTAAGCACCAAATGTCTCCGGGATAATCATAGTAATCTGCAAAAAATGCTGGAATAAAAAAAGTTGTAACAAGCGGTAATGGATTCTCTGCAAGCTTATCAACCAAATGTTGTCCCAATCCATTCTTGATCATATGAAAAATCTGCTTGACCTGAATGCTTGGCTTTGACAAATCTCGACGCGGATAAAACTTTGGAATCTGTTGCCAATGATCAAGTGCTTCAAAGAAAAAATCACCAATCACTGGAATTGGTTTAAGTCTGGAAATTGTTTCATAAATCTCCCGGCTCTGTTGCCAGAGCTTTTTGTCATGTTTTGGAATGCCTTTGTAATCATTGGCGGAAATAACCTCACCGCCACCAAGACTGCGAAGCGTGTGCGCTGCGCGCGAATGTCCGTATCCCATGTTCACATCAACTACATAAGCTTTTTTTTCTCCTTTGTGTTTGTGAGTGTGATTTTTTTTCGGCATACTAAAAAAAGGTTCGCTCTTTTGATTTTGAAATAATCTCAAAAGCTTCTTCTGCTGTATCAACAATTTTAACAAGCTTTAAATCTTTTGCAGAAACTGTTTTGTATTGTTTTAATTGAACAGTATCAACCCATTTGAATAACCCTTCCCAAAAATCTTTTCCAACACAAACAATCGGTGTCTTTTGCATCTTCTTTGTTTGTACAAGTGTAATGATTTCAAAAAACTCATCCAATGTTCCAAAACCTCCTGGAAAATAAACATATGCTTGCGCAGATGCAGCAAGCATGACTTTTCGAGTAAAGAAATAATGAAAACCACGACCGCGTGTAACAAACTTGTTAATTCGCTGCTCAAACGGAAGTTGGATATTAAGACCGATTGATTCTCCTCCTCCCTGTTTTGCCCCCTTGTTTCCTCCTTCCATAATCCCGGGTCCGCCACCGGTAATAATTGTAAAACCTTTTTCTGCCAAGAGTTTCCCGAGTTTTACTGATTCTTTATACCACCTGTTTGTTGGTTTAAATCTAGCTGAGCCAAAAAACGTAACTTCCCGACATGACTCTGACAAAAATTGAAATCCCTCTACAAACTCAGCCATTATTCGAAAAATTCTCCAAGTAATCTCATGAATGTGCGTTGGTTCTAATTTTTGATCATCTGCTGCAAGCGGCAACCTACAGACGTGATCTTTTGATCCATGAACCGGATCTTTGTGTGATTTTGATGACATATTGGTTTATTTTAACACACTAAAGCAGATATTGCTTTAAAGCTTTTCTATGTGATTTATGTTGTGGACAAAAGAATTCTACAGCCTTCCAAAAGGTTTTTGAATGATTGAAGTGAACAGAGTGACAAAGTTCATGAACAATAATATAGTCAGCCAACTCTTTGGGAAGAAGCGAGAGTTTGTAATGAAATCCAAGCGAGCCGCTTGTTGAACAACTCCCCCATTGTGCTTTATAGTTTCTTAATTTTATTGACTTGACTTCAAATTGAAACCGCTCTGAATGAGTGCTAATACACTCTTCAATTAATTCCAAAGTTTGTTCTTTGATTTTTTCTATTGAGATCCCTTGGTGTGTAAGATGAATTTTTTTCTTAAATTTTTGTGATTTAGAAACCTGACGATTAATCCAATCAATATTCTTGTTAATAAATCGTTTGATTTGTTCTTCTGATGGCGGCCGTCTTTTTGGAACAACCATTTCACATCGCCCATCCCAATGCACAACAATACTAATATTTTTAGCACGAGAACTCTGCCTAACCGGAATGTTCATAGATGTTAATTATATCAGAAACAGACGTGCCACCAGGAGACTCTCTCCTGGTGGCACTCTTAACAGGAATTGAAAAAGCACTAAGGGTGTTACCGGGATAGTCCTTCCCGGTAACACCCCCTTGTTTTGACAAAAACCAAATTTTTATGTAATTTTCTCTTGTTCTTCCAGAACAAAAGGGGTACAGGATGTTGGATCTCACGCTTGGACAAACACACCGTCTCCAGCACATGGGCCAGAACGCAGTAATGGCCGCAGTCGAAGGACTTGGTCTTCAAAGGAGAGATGTTGACCTCCTCTTCATCACAGACCAGCTTCAACAACTTCTCAACGACGCAGTGCTTGGTGTGGTAACGCAAGCCGTTCGCCAGTCTCTGCCTGACGCTCCGAGGTAGTTCGCCTGAACAACCTCATTTTCTTTTTAACCAACCAGACTAGACAAAAAAAATCAAAATTGTTATAGTTCCTGCGCATTAAACTTACACCTATGTCAAAATCCTGCATTATCACAGGCAAAAAGACCCGAACCGGATACAATGTGTCAAAATCCAATCGTCGAACAAAGCGGAAACTAAAGCCAAATTTGCAAAAGAAGCGGCTTCTGAATCCTGCAACAGGACGAATGGTCACGGTCATAATCTCAACTTCTGGAATGCGAACCCTTAAAAAGTGGGATCGCGAAGGAAAAAAATACGACCTGGCACAAATCAAAAAACAAGGGTCATTGTCAAAGTAAAACACCCTCGCTCAGAGGGTGTTTTCGATTTCCTTTACCAATCCTTCCAATCCATCCTTTTTTTCAGCTGAAATCCAAATGTGATCTTGATCAAACAATTTTTCATCAATTCTCTTCATGTCTTTTTTAGAAATCTGATCAATCTTATTTAAAACTAAAAGCTGTGGCTTTTCATTAATTCCCAACTTTTCCAAAATATCATCCACTACTTTCATTTGTTGAAACATATGCTCGTCTGAGGCATCAACAACATGAAGCAAAATATTAGCCTCAACAGACTCGGACAAAGTTGATGCAAACGCTTTTAAAAGTTCAGGTGGAAGTTGTTTTATAAATCCAATTGTGTCTGAAACAAGACATGTTTTTCTTTTCCCTGGCAAAAATAATTCGCCAACGCGAGTATCAAGCGTTGCAAACAATTCATCTGCCACGTATTCCTTGCGTCCAGTAAGTGAATTGAGCAAAGTTGTTTTTCCAGCATTGGTGTACCCAACAATTGCAACTGTTTTTAAATTTCTTCTTGTTCGAGAATCACGCTGCAGCTTTCGACCCTTTTCATACTTTTCCAATTTCTTTTTGATCTTTCGTTCTTTTTCTTTTAAGTGACGTTTCATTCGCTCAACGTTTGTCTCACCAACCCCAACTGTTCCAATTCCACCGGCTTGACGCGAAAGCTCCATTCCCATACCAAAAATTCGTGGGCCCATGTGACGAATACTTGCAAGTTCAATCTCTAGCTTTGCTTCAGTGGTTTGTGCATGCTTTGCAAAAATTTTTAAAATAAGATCAATCCTGTCCCAAACCTGAATGTTAACTTTTCCAAGCACTTCTGAGAGCTCATAAACTTGCCTGGGTTTTAAACGATCATTAATAATCAAAAGCGACACCCCCTTTTCCTCTCCTTCTTCTGCAAGCTCGTGCACCTTTCCGGTTCCAATAAATGTTCTCGGATGTGGTGCAAAACGTTTCTGCCATTTTTTAACAATCACAATTCCGCCGTAAGTATTTACAAGTTCTTCAAGTTCAAGCATCCGATCCATTGCATGCTCCTTTAACATGCGTGGATGAATGAGATCGATTAGAATGGCTTTTTGTTCTTTCTTCATGAAAGAATCATAGCATAAAAGAAACATCCGCCGTCGCTCCGTTGGAGCTATGGCGGACAGGCCCGACCAGAAGGCCAGGCTTAGAAAGAGTCGGGGTTGGCGAGAATTCTGAGATTCCCCAAAAGAGGAGTATAGAGCTGTCGGACTGAATCTGGTTCCAAAGTCCGATGCACTTCACCTACGCACACCATCTCGAGAAGGTTCACTCTTCCCGAGCTGTCACGGACCAAGGTTGCTGCTGTGTCGTAGTCCTTGCGTTCCACAAGGTAGCGCAGTGCGTACCAGACAAAGCTGATCTCGCCAAGCAGCAGAACCCTGTGCGCAGGCTCGAGCCTTGGGGCTTTGCTTTTCGATGCGGCGAGAAGCGAGTGGTCGAGAACCTGTCCAGGTTCCTTTTCCAGGATTTGCATCACGTCTCGAAGGGTTTCTGCTGTGACCTTATCTTGATGACTCATCACAACTCCGGTTGCATTCAACAAGAAAAGAGGTTACATGAAAAATCTCTTTGTGTCAATCAAAAAACCCAGAACTTGAGTCTGGGCTTTTTTTCCGATTGCGAGTTTTCCACAGCCGGATTTGAATTTTCTCTATCTAGAGCACTGCTTCCTTAGCAGCCTTTGCTACTCGGAATTTGACGACCGTTTTTGCTGGAATGTGAATTGATTCACCGGTCATGGGGTTTCGTCCCATGCGGGCAGCTCGGTCCTTTTTGACGAGCTTTCCAAGCCCTGGGAGTGGAAATTCCCCATTATTTACTACTTCTCGGTAGGCAAGCTCAACGAACTTGTCCCAATGCTCTGAGGCTTCCTTCTTTGAAACCCCCAACATTTCAGCCAAAGCATTCACGAATTGGCTTTTGGTCAATTTTGGCATAATTGTGGAAAACTTAGGAATTACGATGATTATATTAACATAACCCTTATTTTTTGGGAATATGCAATTATCTTTGTTGTGTAAAGTATTCTCTAGCCTTTTTTAAATCACCAACAATGATTGTTGCCATTTCTTCTTCACCGGGAAACGGAATTAACTCACGAACCTTGTCTAATAAAACTACGTTCAGATTTTTCCCTGTTAACTCAATGTTTTTATCAAGTAAATGAACTTCCATTTTCAAACGATAGCCAGAACGCCCATCATTTATACAAACAAGAGATGGATGCATAATCCCATCAACTTCTGTTTCTCCTACATAAACCCCAAGAGCTGGAATTATCACGCCTTGCTCTACGGCAATGTTTGCTGTTGGACATCCAAGTTTTGTAGCCCTTCCTTCTCCTTTTTCAACTCTGCCACTAAATGAAATTTGTTGCATATTATTTGTAAAAACGAACATCTACCAGCGTATCTGATATTTCTATATGCTGCAACTATTTCAATGGTCTCTCATTATTTCCTTAACATGCCCGATTGCCTTAATTACAATTTTGTTCATGTCCTCATAACTAAGCTGTTTGATTGCACGAGAAATTGGAATCCACTTTGCATCTTTAACATGCTGAGTTGGATCAGGTGAAAGCTTTGCGTTTTCCAATGTATCAAACAAAAAGTAATGGATGTCTTTATGGATAAGGGTTCCTCTCTTTTCAAATTGATCACGAAACCAAATATCAATAGTGCCTAGGTCTTCTAAAAACCGAATCTCTTGAAGCCCAAGCTCTTCCAATGTTTCACGCGCAGCAGCTTCCTCTATGTCCTCGCCTTTTTCAACATGACCTTTTGGAAATGTCCACTTTCCATAACTATCCTGCATCATTGCAAACCAAACTCGTCTACCCTTTCTTTTAAACACAACACCACCAGCTGAAACTTCTTTTTCTGCTTGCTGTTTTTTGGTTGAAGATCGAGTCGTTTTCTTTTTTGTCTTTGTGTCAACTGATTTTCTATTAACTTTAGATCGATGACTTACTCTAGTCGACTTCCTCTGTTTCGTACGTCCCGAGGATGACTTCGATCGCTGTGTTTTTTTGCGGGTCAATGCCATTTTGATAGTTTTCAATAGTAAATGGTATTTCAATGTCAGGATCAATTCCTGTTTCATTGATGCTTCGACCTTTTGGTGTGTACCAGGTTGCAATCGTGAGTTTTACAGCTGATCCATCTTTGAGCATTCTATAATCTTGTACTGATCCTTTTCCAAATGTTGTTACTCCAATAAGCTCGGCTAAATCATAATCTTGAAGAGCTCCTGCAACGATTTCTGATCCGGAAGCACTTCCATTGTTAACAAGTACAATCGTCTTAATGTCGCTAAGACGAGGGGCTGTTGCTCCCTTAAATGATTTGGCACTGGTTTTTGCGCGCTCAATCACAACCGGCTGATACCCAACCCAAGCGGACGCAATATCAATTGCAGCCGTAAGCAGTCCGCCGGGATTACTTCTTAGATCCAAAACAATTCCTTTAACATTCTGTGCAAGCGCCTCTTGCACTGCTTCATTAAACAAAGGCACAGTGTCATCGTTAAACGTAGTGATGTCTATTTCCATTATGTTATTCTCGTCTATCTCCCATTTCACACTATCTATCACAATAGTGTCACGAATGATTGTGAGCTCAAATAATGAATCCAAACCATTTCTGCTAACTGACAAAACAACGCGCGTTCCTTTTTCTCCACGTATTTTTGTGACAGCTTCTTCAATTGACATTCCACTGGTCTCAGCCCCATCTATGAGAACAATCCAATCTCCAGGCAGTGCGCCAGCACGTTCTGCCGGTGAGTTTTTAAGTGGTGCAACAATCTGCAACTTTTCATCCTTGATTCCAATCTCTGCTCCAATACCTTCAAAAGAGCCGTTTAGATTTGCCAAAAATTTACCGGACTGTTCAGGGTCAAGAAAAACAGAGTAAGGGTCATCAAGGCCGGAAAGCATTCCTTTTAGCGCGCCATAATAGAGGTCTTTGTCTGAAACCGGTTGATCATAAAATTTTTCTTTTACAAGATTCCACACATCCCAAAATATATCGAAATCAACATCATTTGCACGCGAAGTAATTAATGAACTTTTATTAATAATCTGCCCTTCACCATCTGGCACAATTTCACGCACAGCTTTTTGCTTTCCAATAAAAATTCCCAAACTAAATGCGGCTATCACAAGCAATGCACATAGAAGAATAACTATCGGTCGTGGAAGCCTTGGTTTTTGTTTTATAAATCGTGAGTTCATACCGCATAGGATACCGATTATGAAAACCCTTGTCGAGCTTACCTAAGTATGCGTACAATATCGCCATATGCCCAAACATTGGCGACACATTATCTTTTTCCTCTTTGTTCTTGCTTTTTTTATTTCCGCACCGCTTATTGTTTTATACACGGCCGGATATCGTTATCATTTTGGAACAAACCAAATCGTACAAACAGGCGTGTTATCAGTTGCTTCTGTACCCCGTTCATCAAATGTAATAATTGACGGTCAAACAACATCTGAAAAAACACCTGTTGTGTTTGATGATATTTTCCCAGGAGAACATGTTGTTCAAATAGAAAAAGCCGGCTATACAGCCTGGCAAAAAACAGTTCGTGTAGAAAGCAGAAAGACATCGTTTGCAACAGACGCTGTTCTGTTCTTAAATCAAGTACCCATTAAACAAAATGACCAATCGATTATTAAAGGCTCAGTAAATCCAAATCAAACAAGTCTTGCTTATCTTGTAAAAACCAAAACATTCTTGGAACTTCGGGTAATGGAAAATCCCGATCAAGAAGCAAGGCTGCTTTTAAGAGTGTCTTATGATCCGCATGCAAAGTATGTTCTTGATTGGTCAAAAAATGGTAACCATTTGCTTTTTGATGTTCAGCGCGGACCTTTACATGAACTTACGCTTATATCACTTATCACCGGCTCGGTTACTGAAGTAAATATTAGTGAGCGTATTTCCAGTTATTGGTGGGATGTGGGAGCAGACGAAATGCTTTATGTGCGTGGACGTTTTTCTTTGTTTACCTTAAATGCAAACGCAGGCGAACAAACCAGACTGGCACATAATTACATGGCAAGAACATATAATGGAAATGAACTCGTGGTTACGCCTTCAAAAAATCAAACAACTGTTTCATTGTCTCAACCGGATGGCAGTTCTAAAATTCTGGCGTACATTCCATTTGGGGAATATGCTTTTGAAACCGTTCGTGAAGAACTTGTGTTGCTCAGTGAGAAACAAAGTAAAAAAATTGTTCTTTTAAATCCAAAAGATCAGCAGCCAATTCTTTTTCAAGCAGATGCTAATTTATGGAAGTGGAATAATGAACAAGAACTTCTTGTCTACACTGATGGTTTTGAAATTCAAGTGTTTGATACAAAATCTAACAAAAATTATACAGTCACAAGGTCTAGCTCTCGTTTTGACTTTGTCACATGGCACCCTGACCACAACATTCTTTTTGTTGAACAAGACAATACGTTATTTACAACCGAATATTTTGGTTCGGAAAAAAATCAAACCCACCTTACTGATGGATTTGATCTTGAACACATTTGGTTTTCAAAAAACAATGATGATTTATTTTTTGTAACAGTTGAGAATGATCAGCAAGCAATTTATACTCGACACTTACAAAAATAATCTTACTGCGCTTTCAGTCTATAACTCAACAAAGCTATTGTCTCCTAAAATGAGTCGATGGCCGGTTTTTGGATGACTCCGACGGTAATCAACCAATGAAGCGTTGAGCCCAATAAGACTATTAACTATCCGACGTGTTGTATCAATAGTTGCGCCATCAAAAACAATGGAATGTTCAACTTCTGTGTGTGTGATTGTGACGTTGTTTCCAATGGCTGAGTAAGGGCCAATATAACTTGAAGTTACAACACAATTCTCTCCAATTACAACCGGACCGCGAATAAGTGTGTCCGGACTTATTGTTGAACCTTTCCCAATGCTTACCAAACCTTGAACTTGCGCATTCTCTGGCACATTGCAATCAACACAAAAATCTTCACGACTCAGATCATCCATGATAAGTGCGTTCCCTTCAATCAGAGCGTCCGGTGTTCCAGTATCTTTCCACCAACCTGTAATCTCTTCATGTCCGGTTTTTCCATTTCGAATATACCAAGTGATAATATCAGTGATCTCGTACTCACCTCGTCCTGAGGGCTGTAATGTTTTAAAAGCTTCAAAAAACTTTTCATCAAATAAATAAATACCTGTTACAGCATACGGTGATGGGGGGTCTTTTGGTTTTTCAACAGTGCGTCTGAGTGTTCCGTCGTTATCAAACTCAGCAACTCCAAATCTTTGAGGGTCTTTTACATGGGACAGTGCAATCATGCAATCAAGATCCTCATTTTGAAATCGGTCAACAAATCGATTAATACTTCCGAGAATTATATTATCTCCCAAGAAAAACAAAAATCTTTCTCCTCGCAAATGTTCTTCAGCGTTTGCTACAACGTGTGCCAGACCTTTGGCACCGCCGCGTTGTTCAACATATTTAATTTGAGCTCCAAATTCAGATCCGTTTCCAAACGCCTCGTACATCATTTCAATCTCACCTGGATTCACATTGATAATAAGATCTTTGATTCCAGCATTTGTAATTTTCTTAATGACATACCAAAGCATTGGCTTATTTGCCATTGGAATCAGGTGCTTGTTTCTAGTCCATGTGATGGGGCGAAGTCTTGTTGCATGCCCACCTGCTGCAATAAGTGCTTTCATAAAATATAAGTCAAAATTACATTGGCCACTTTACGCCTTTGAAAAACAAGCGTCAATAAGTTGCTTGACGAACTTTGGGGTTCATAAAAAGACACCTTGACGCAATCAAGAAAATAAATTACTCTTCTTTTCTGACGGACTGGCTGTCACCACGGAGGAACTCATGACTGTCTGGATCTCGCTCGAAGAAGCAAGAAAAAGGCTTGGCGATGACGTTGTCATCTGCCTGGAGCCCGAAGGAGTGCCTGACATCGAGGATGAAGGGAGACCTGAAAGAAAGAGCCTGGCTGACAAGCTTCCTGGGCTCTGGGTGTTCGATCCGAGAACGGGTCGGATCCAGCGCGGAGACGGCAAGTTCCACGCAGCCGGAGTGGTCAAGCACCCGGGCGGCTGGAACCTGGCCGCGGTCATCGAGGAGCCGAGCGTGGAACCGCCCGAAGAGGGTCCACACGTAGTCGGTCACGTGATCGTGGAGGTCAACCCGCGTGGGTTCGTGCGCAGACGGCTGGGCAAAGGCCTCAGCGGCGCGATCCACGAGCTCATGCCAAGCTCGATCAGCAAGGGCGAAGGTGCTGGTGAGGAGGAAGAACCGGTCGGCTACTTCGAGGCCAACTGCCAGCGCATCTGCGGCTCGATCGCGGTGTATCTGCGTGAGGTCGACTTCCCGGACGACGAAGGCATGACTCCGGAGAGGTTCCGGAAGTGCTCCGAGGACGGACGTTCGCTCAGCGCGCTCGCAGTCGCTGGTCTGCTGCACGGGAGCCCTGTCACGGGCTAGAAACACTCGACACTCAACATCTCTCTCCTACGGGCTTCCCCAGCCCGTTTTCATTTTGAAAATTGAACCAGGTGCATAAGCATCAAAAATAACTGTCACCAAATAGATCCATAATTTACATTACAAAAGAAGCTGGCGAGCAAAGAATTCTGTGCACAAACAAAAACAACCCTTTCGGAACAATCCTAACGATCGTTAGGATTGTTAGAGAATTTTTCCCTCCACCACCTTCGCCCATTCTCCAATTCCAATCTCATCAAGGAGCTGCCTCATCTCATCGGTAACAGCCTTTCTTGTTCCCCAAATACTTTTTTGAATTTGTACAAAACCAGCTTTCTTTAAATATTTACGAAAAAGATCACGAGTTTTTCGAACATCTTCTGGAATGTCAAAGATGATCAGACAGTATTCATCATCAAAGAGTTCGTTTTGTTCTAAAAGAATTCTGTCTTTCAATGACTGTACTAGACCCTTTTTTGTTAATTGAAACTCAATACGGTCGCCTTTTTCTAGTATTTCAATTAGACCCCTTTCAATGAGTTGATACTCAAGCTCGAGATGATTTATCTTCGCTTTTCTTTTCCTATAAAAATCAAATTCCCGAGCCATTGCTCTGACACCAGTACCTGAACACGGGTAGGAATAAGGATGCGATTTTTCCAATCTTTGTATTCTGTTAGTCAACTTTTGAAGTTGATATCGAGTATTTGGAATTTTAGACATAAGCAAAAATCCTAACGATCGTTATGATTTCTCTGAAACAGTGTGGGAAGAGCTAAACGAAAAACTCCCCACCACTACTAATGGAAGGGAGTATTTATTATAATTACATATTAGCAATTTTTTTTGAATCTGTCAATGTGTATGACAACTAATTTTCATAAAAAAACAAAATTCAGATAACAAGAAAACCACCAGGACAATACCTTGGTGGCCGTACGTCTTGCTCAGACGAGCAAGGACATGACTGCGCGCATGTGACCGCTGAGAAAGCCAGCTGCCCTTGCTTCGCGCAGGACACTGCGAGTGATCCAGGCGAAGTTCTCGGGCTGACCGGTCTTTTTGACTTCTTGGTTGACCAGACCCTCATCAGCCACACGAATGTGTCCGTACTTGTTGACCTTTTCGAAGTGTCGACCCCCGTCTTCGACTGCGTCCTCCCAGGCAATATGCGACGCCCATCCCACCTTCTGTGGAGATAGAACCAGGTCAGCAAACGGAACAGGCTTGATGGGCCGACCTCCACGATCCAGCTCCCCTTGCAGTGCCTTGCGATGATGATCCAGATTGGATTGTGAGAACTGCACTGGTGGGGCAACAAGGACTCGTGTGTTGCGACCTTGGGGCACTTCGATTCCAATGTTGCCTGGCTCAGCAAGCATGCGCACAAGGATCCTGTTGGGCTCGTGCACGATCAAGGCAACGAACCCCTTTCCAACCGTGAAAAGCATGGGCTGCTTCCAGCTCGCAACCTCTCGACCGGCCGCACCGGCGATCCTTACACCACGCACGCTGTAGAAGCGTCCATCAGGACGCATGAGCCCGGCGTCGGAAACCTTCCAGTCTGGCCTGAGCCACGAAATGGAGCATTCTTCCGACGCCATTGCCAGCGCATCCGCACGCTTATGAGCGAAAGTGAAAAAAGACGGCATATTGGTAAAGGTCTTAACCATGATCACTGTCTCCTTGCTGAAAAGAAAAATTAGCAGTCTTTATCAAAATTGTCAATCAAAAAAGAGCCGTTCGGCTCTTTTTTATTTATTTATTTTATTCTCCCCTTTTTGCTTTTGCGTACTTTTCTAATGTGTCTCTTAATGCCTCTTGTACAGATCTCATTGCTATTCCAAATTCTCCCAATCGCGTGCTTTTCAAAAAGTTGTTTGACCGTCCTTTCTTTGCCAACCCTTGTTTTACTAAATCATCATTTGAAATCCATTCACACGAATGATTCTGATCCACTAATTCCTTATACAATCCAAGCAGCTCTCTGTGTCTCATGGTTCCTGGATTAGTAACATGGAAAATTCCTTCGGCTCGTTTGCTAAGAAGCTGATAAAAAACATCAACCATATCATCAACAATTGAAACTGAATTTTCAACATCAATTACTTTTTCAAAACCCGCGAGCTTATCAATCAAATTTCCTGAAGATGGCTTCCAATCTATTGGCATACGAATTCGTCCGATCCCAACATTAGGAAGTGTTGAAAGAACCAAGTCAGCTGCAAACTTTGCTCGTGAATAAACAGGACGCGGGTTTCCAAAATCATCCTCGCGCCATGCATTATCTTCGTGCGGCGAGTGTCCATAAAAAATACATCCGGAACCAATGTGCAGCAAATACTTCCCTGTCTCTGCACACGCTTGCGCAAGCATAATAGGAAGCACAGTGTTTCCTTCAATCGTTTCCAGTTGATGATCTTCACACCAGTCCACGTTTGGTTTTCCTTTTACACCAGCCGCATTAAAAACAACATCCGGCTGCGTTCTGTTAATTTCATCAATTGCGTCCTGCACGCTCTTTACGTTCACGGGCGAAATAAAAGCTTCATCCCCCCAAGCCTCCTTACAACGATTACCAATGTAACCGTTTCCAAAAATCAAAATTTTCATAGTTTTTGTCATTTCGAGCGAGCTAGGTGAGCCGAGAAATCTCGCATTCCAGATCTCTCCGCTCCCCACGATCCTTCGGATCGGGGTCGGTCGAGATGACATGCTGTTATCTTAAATTATATTGCTGTTTGTAATAATCTTTATAAGCACCTGAACGGCATCTATCAATCCACTCTTGATTGTCTTTTAACCATTGCACTGTTTGACCCAATCCTTCATCAAAATTTACTTTTGGTTCCCAGCCAAGTTCTGTTCTTAACTTCTGACTGTTTAATGCATATCGTCGATCATGCCCGGCCCGATCTTTTACATATTCAATATGAGATTCATCTCGTCCTGTAAGTCCAATCATCTTTCTTACAATATCCAGGTTTGGCACGCGATACCCTGTTCCAATGTTATAAGCTTCGCCAAGGTTGCCTTTTTGCGCAATCAAGTCAATTGCCCTGCAATGATCTTCTGTAAAAATCCATTCACGGATTTGCATTCCATCTCCATAAACAGGAACGATTTTACCATTAAATAAATTGGATGTAAACAATGGGATCAGCTTTTCAGGAAATTGATATGGGCCATAAAAATTAACAGAGTGAGTGATAATAACCGGAGTTCCATAAGTTATTGCATAAGCGTGGCACATATGATCAGCCGCAGCTTTTGAAGCCGAGTATGGGCTTCTTGGCTCAAATGGCGAACCCTCTTCTGACTCCCCTTCCATAACAGCGCCATAAACTTCGTCTGTTGAAATGTGAACCATACGAGGAATGTTGTGTTTGCGAACACCCTCAAGCAATGTGTAAACGCCATAGATATTTGTATCAACAAATGCACGAGGTTCTAAAATTGATCGATCAACATGAGTCTCAGCAGCATAGTTGATAATCAGATCAACGCCTTTTGATAAAACCTGGTCCACATCATTTTCGTTTGCAATATCACCTTTTACAAATTGATAACGCTTGTCGTTTTCAATCTCTTTGAGATTTTCAAGATTTCCAGCGTAAGTTAGTTTGTCAAAGTTAACAACTTCAACATCGTCATATTTTTTTAACAAATAGTGGATCATGTTTGTTCCCATGAATCCAGCTCCTCCGGTGATCAATATTTTCATATGTTCAAATGTTTTTTAACCAAATACCAGGATGAGATCACTGTTCCGTCCCAAATATCTCCACTCTGAATTGCTTCATCGATTTGTTCTGCTGTCATTTCAATAATATCTATCTCTTCATTGTCTTCTAATTTTTGTTTTGCTGGCTCAAGATCTGTTGCCAAATAAACTATTCCCCGTTCTTTTGAAATAGATGGAGCTGATGCTTTCCACCCGATTCTAACGATTTTATTTGGCTTATACCCAGCCTCTTCAATGCACTCTCTTACAAATGCCTCATCTGGAGTTTCGTCTTTTTCAATCCCACCAGCTGGAATAGCAACAGAAATCTTGTCAAACAAATATCTATATTCTTTAAGCATTATAAAGTTGCCGTTTTCTTTTTGAAGAAAACCTTCAACATACTCTGTGCCGTATGCATTTGCATGATAGTAATATGTTCGTTTCTGACCATCAACCTCATAATCATCAACTAAAAATCGTATGTGATCGTTTTCAATCACTGGTTCTGTTTTAATTGTTTTCCATTTTTTCATATTCACTTCTGTCATCCCGAGCGACCCCGGCGCAGCCGGGGGAGCCGAAGGATCTCGAATTTGAGATTTCTCCGCTCGCTAGTGCTCGGTCGAAATGACAGATCTAATCTGATTAGCGATTTTTTCAAGCTCCTCTGGATCCCCTTGTTTTTGCGGCCACATTTTCAATCCATCATCTTTGAATCTAGGAACAATGTGAACGTGTGTGTGAAAAACCGATTGCCCAGCTGCCTCGCCAATGTTTGAAGTAACATTTAGTCCGTCAGCATTTGTGATTTTTTGAATTATTGGACCCAACTTTCTAACAGTTGCAAAAACATGGTTCATGTCCTCTTCTGAAGATTCAAACATATTTGCTTTTTCGTTTTTTGGAACAACAAGCACATGACCATTGTGCACTGGAAACGCATCCAAAAACGCAACCGTGTACTCGTCCTCATAAATGATCTGTGCGGGAATTTCTTTATTTATAATTTTTGTGAAAATAGATGACATATTTATATTTGGATCGCTTCTGGATCGCTACCCGGTAGTCTGGATCGCTACCCGGTAGTCTGGATCGCTACCCGGTAGCGGTTTAAGCCTTTAAAAATGGGCCCAGACCGCTATCGGGTAGCGATTCTTTTATTTTGATCTTAAAAGTCCAAGAAAAAATAATGGAATGATGAGCCCCAAAAGACTCACGAAAAATCGATTTGTACCAAGCCCCTCACCAGTAAGCCAGATTATCATAGATAAAAATATTCCAAAAGCAACAGCAACCAGCAATTGAATCTTTGGCCGATCTTGATAAGTTCTGACCGAAATTGACCACCAGTAGCCAAACACCAAACTAAAAAACAGAAAAATATGCACTGAAAAATATCTTGCAACAAAGCCGGATCGTATTGTGTCAAAAAGCCAAAAAGTAACATAAGAAACCAGGCTTGTTAAAAATCCTGTTTTTGCAATCTGCGCCTGCCACTTTCCTTTTTTTAAAAACATATTCAATCTTTAAGAAATCTCATTATATCTAAAAATCTAAATGGGCTCCGTTTCCAAATAACGTTTATCTCTTTTATTTGCAAGCTTGCGCCAAGTTCTGCAATTCCAGGAGTTGAAAAAGTAATCTTCCAACTTTTTTTATCCATTAAGAGCTCGTCTTTTTTAAAACTTGCTTTTGCAACATTCCAATCTCCACGTTGTTCTGGTTTTTTGTACTGAGCAAAAATATAATCAACTTCAAGTGCATCCAAATCTGTATTGTAGAGCAAGCGAACAGGATCAGGATTAAAATATTGATCTGAGGAAAACGATATCATGCCATCAATAAAAATTTCCGTGTTTGATTTTGGAACTGTTATTGGGACCACTCCAAAATGCGGAATGCTCGCGCGATACAAAACATACGGTTCATTCATTTCCACAAACTCACCAGCAAGCTTAATGACCTGCACTCCTTCAGCGTTTCTTGTTTGAAAAGAAGGATGCTTTCCATTTGTCCAAAAACTCACAGACCTTGCAGGCTCACGATACCCAACTTCATCTCCCAAATAAACTCGATTCAAAAATGCAATATGTTGCTGTGTGGTTTTTATGTTTCTGACAAAAATATCTCGATTTATATTTAGCACAACTTTATAAACTCCTTCTGACAATCCTTCTCTTTCAAGTGTTATCCGCCTGAGTTCTGACGGCTTTGCATTTGCACTTATATTACCGTCATCTTTTTCTTTTGCATCTGTTACAGGCTGGCCGTCTTCATTAAACACAACAATCGATACTGGATCTTGTCCATCTTCCCGATTCATATCCATGTATTCAAAAACAAAATTCAGCTTTTCGTTTTTAATGTAAGTTTTAAATTCGTGATGACCGCGAAGTGTTGCAGCAATGGTTTGGGTTTTAAACGTAGGTTGATACTGTAAATCTCGATAGGGCTGTTCCAACTCTGCTCGATAGGTTGCGATTGTTTTTCTGGATGATGAATCTGACAAAAATTCATCAATCGATTCAAATTGCTTTTCTCTTTGCAAAAGAACCTGTCCATCTGATTCGATTCGATCCCAATTTGATTCATCAATAATCTTGTTTTCAAGCGAAGTAAAAGTGTATGCTTCGGGTTTTGTTGATGCAAGTCCGCCAAGTTCAATAATTGGCACGCTGTTGTTTTTATAGACGATCTCAAGTTCTATCTCATCAAAGTCGCGGTGCGGGTGCAAAAAGAAAAAAACCGGATCATCAATAATTGTATTACCATTTTCAACTCGACTATCCGGAAGCAACTGATCAACAAAAGCGGATCTGTCTGTTACATCATGTTTTGTCACAAACTCACCGCTTATTACCAACTCCTTATTAAACAACCAACCAAGAACCGCAAGCGGAATGATTATGATTATAAATTGTACGAGTTTAACCTTCATTTCTTAAATAGTTTATAAAGGGATTCTTTATCAAATGTTTTTTCTTTTTTGATTTGTAATCCAAGCTTTTTTAATTTTCTTTGATTCAAGTACTCCAAATCTTCGTCTGGAAAAGTTATTCCATAATAATAAAGTGAATGTGATTCAACAATAGCCGGCATAAGAGAATAGGTTTGATCTGATCGAAGTGGATACAAAACATTTCTGTATGGGAAAAAGAGTTTGTCTGATCGATCAACAATAATTATTGAATCATTGGGTGTTTGTGCAAGAATCTCATTACGAATCTCTTTTGATGCTTGGAGTGTTTTTGAAACACGAATCAATCCATCTTGCCCAGCAGAAAACGTTGCAAAAACATTTAAGCAAAAAACCGCTGCAAGAATGGCGATAAGAACCGGTGTGTGGAAAGTTTTTCTTTGAGCTTGTTGAGAAATCCAAACAAGCGCATATGCAATAAATGGAATTGAGAAGATATAAAGTGGAAGCCAGTAACGGACATAAGAATTTGCAATGGTGATTTGGGTTGGATCAGGATTATCAAAAAAGACCCAGCTTCCATAAAACAAAACCAACCAAACACACGCAGCTGTTCCAATCAAGAAAAATAACCATCGATGAACACGTTTCTTTTTTTCCTTTTGTTGCAAAAAAACTGAAACACCCACAAGAGCCAAAAGAGACAGCCACCAAAAAAGCACAAAGCCATAATTTCTAAAATGTTGTTTGGCTATGCGAGGGTGAAGCCCGAACGGGAATAAACTCGAGCTTTGGTCAACAAGTTCTTCTGTTGTGCTTGCTACCGAATCCTCAATAGTGTAGCCGCTATTGAAAATCCCGTTAAAGGTTACTTGATTGAAAAAAAGAATAATGGCAACACCCAAAACTAAACCAATGATTGCTTGCGTAACATTTTTTCGATTCCAATACTTGTAAAACAGCAAAGCTATTATGAACGTTGCAGGAAGCACCCATAATGCTTCTGAAGTTCTGACAAAAATAGACAAACCAATAAACAGTCCGCCCAGAAAGAAATTCTTTCTATGTTCAACAAAGAAAAAATAGAGGGCAATCACGAGCAAGCAGACAAACAAAACATTATGCATTAACCCGCGGGCACTGTAATACCAAATCGCAGGATGAAACAAAAAAAGAAGTGAGCTTACAAATGCAACATCTTTTTTAAACCAAACCTCCATTAATCGATAAAAAAGCCATGCTGTTGCAATAACAATAAGCGGCGTTAAGATAGCAAGAATAGATGATCCGAAAATTGAAGCTATAACACCATATAAAACAGGTAGCCCCAAAAAACTTCCCGGCAACAACTTCCCTTCATATGAGACAACACTGCGAGGACGAATTGCGTTATCAAAATATTCGTTAATGGGTGAAGAGGCCTGAAGCGATCCGGTCTCTGCAAATTGTTTTGCAAAAAAAGCATTGGCGGTTTCATCCGGAGAAATGTAGATGTTTCCATTTTGCGCAAGAATTAAAGAGCTGATAAAAAATACAACCGCACAAGCGGCAAAAATCCATATTCTTTGTTTGTTCATTTTTTTAAGCACCATAAGTGAACAAACTAATTACTGCCATCACAACAGCAATCGATAGCGTGCCGATCGAAATTGGAATAAATAAATCAAGTCCAGCCCACAGCGCAATAAGCAGAAGACACACGCCAAGGACTTGCAAAAACATTTTTGTTTTTCCAAAAACATTTGCGCTGATTTTTTTTCCTTCCAATCGTTGAAAGTATGCACCAAGAATAATCAATGACTCAACAATAATTATCACTAAACCAAAAATTACGTTTACATACTTAGTGACAACAATAAGTACAACCAGTCCAATAAATAATTTGTCAGCGATTGGGTCATACAATGTACCCCAATCTGTAATCTGTTTTCTAAGACGCGCAAGCGAACCATCAATCGCGTCTGTAAACGCGATTAGAATAAAAATCGGTATTCCAATTCCAAACTGTTCGGTCATCAAAAACCACATCACTATTGGCACGCACAGCATGCGAAATATAGTGATCATGTTTGGCGTAATGAATTTTGGAATCAGCGGAATGATCGTATACCGCATGATGTGATCATGCGGATAGAGCTTGTATGGATCTCGCTGCTTCATACTGTGCTACAATAATTAACGAAATATTCTTTTATGCGAGTTCTCTCTTCAGCCTACTTTACCACTTCCTCTGTGCTTTTCCTAGCGCTTTTTGTTTTAAATACTTTTGTTTGGAAAAATCCATGGGCGGGTATTATTCTGTTGATTTTTTTCTTTATTAGGTACGGTTCGCTTGTTGGAAAACAATTAAGCCCGGATGAACCCTCTGCGCACTGGTGGCTTGGATCATTTATAATTTTGTCATGCGTAAGCATTTTTGGATCTTTGGCATATTATATTTGGAGCATGCCTGCTGCCCTATTCCAAATTCTTGCAATTCTCATTATCGGATTTGCGCATTTAAAAACCAAACACCATATAAAAAATCCGTTCCGTCATGTTCATAAACTTTTTAAAATAAAAGAGCACAAACTCCCTCAAGCAACATTGATATCCTCGGCCATTATTTTATTTCTGGTCTTTTTTATTTTACTTTACCTTGGAGATCACCAAATCGTTGATGCAGTACGATCACAATGGGAACGCATGGACTCTTCTCTTTTCTTGCTAATGGGATTGAGTCTGTTTTTGTTATTTGGCCTACTAATGCGAGGCAAAGAAAAATCAATGGTTCTTGTGTTGGTGTCTGTTGTTTTGTTTGCTTTTGTTTCTGTTGCTGCAATAGCTTTTCCAATCGGTTTTGGATTTGACACATTTATTCATGAAGCAACGGTTACTCACATTGCAGAATTTGGCACAATCAGCCCAAAGCCATTTTATTATATTGGCCAATATTCAATTGTACTTTTTTTGCATCACGCATTTTCCTTACCACTTGAAATCATCAATACTTATCTTGTTCCGGTATTAACCGCCTTATTTCTCCCATCTGTTTGGTTCTTTGCTGCTGCGCACATGCTTAAGAAAAAACAAGATGCAATGGCAACGCTCATGGGGCTGTTCCTTTTACCGCTTTCGCTTTTTATAATTTCAACACCTCAAGCGCTTGCCAACCTTTGGATCTTGCTCACAATCCTTATGAGCATTCCGATCTTGTTGGGCAAACCTGTTCTTAAAAGGCTGTGGCTTATTGTTCCGGTATTAAGCGCGCTGTTCATCCACCCAATCGCCGGGATTCCGATTGTCTTGTATGTTACATTATTATTTTTACATCCTGAAGATCAGCCCACGCAATGGAAACAAAAAGCTAAAACATTATTCTGGCTTATTGCAGCTTTGGCAGCAATAGTTTTACCACTCAGCTTTCTTGTAAACTCAGTCCTTGCCGGAAACGGACCTTCTCTTGATCTGTCTGGATTTAGCTTTTCTAGTATTTTGAATCTTAATATCTTTTTTGAAAATCGATTTAATCCAATTCTTGATTTTGTTTATTTGTATGGTTTTAATGCATCGCTCATTCTCTTTTTGATTGCCGGCTTTGCATGGTTTGAATATAAAAAAGATCTGCCTCAACGATTTTCCATAACACTAATTATGGCAGCTGCGCTGTTGGTGAACTTCATTCTGATGAAAACAATTGTAGACTTTTCATTTTTGATTGATTACGAACGCCTTAACTATGCAAACCGTTTGGTGCCCTTGATGATCTTTTTCCTTGTGCCGTATCTGCTTCTTGGATTTGGACATTTTGTAATGAACATTCGATCGCGTCCAATAGCGATCAAAGCGTTTTCAATTGTGCTCTTAGCAACAATTGGCACAAGTGCGTTTTATCTTGCTTATCCACGTCGCGATGCATATGCAACAAGTCATGGATTCAATGTTGGCCAGGCTGATATTAAAACGGTTCATGAAATTGAAAACTGGTCTAATAATGAACCATATCTTGTTCTTGCCAATCAATCTGTTTCTGCAGCAGCAATATCGGAAATTGATTTTCGTTACTATAACAATCTGTTTTTCTATCCAATACCAACCGGCGGTGATCTTTATCAAAAATTTTTGAGCATGAATGATCATCCTACACGCGACATAGCAAAAGAAGCTCTGAAGCTTGTGCCAATGCACGGAGATGTAAATATGCTTTACTATGTTGTAAACACCTACTGGTGGCAAGCGCCCAGAATAATTGAAACAGCAAAAACAACCGCCAATGAATGGCGGTCGGTTGATAATGTTGTTTTTATCTTCCGTTACGATTTTTAAGTAGCAAGACTATTTTCCGACGATCGTCGGAAAATAGTCTTGTTTTTGTTTTGCAAAAGCTCGGCCACGTCGCTCAAGAGCGACGTGGTTGACAATTTGAGGTTTTCAAGACATAATCAATCGTCACAAAAACGTGGCAAAAGTGAGAAAGGAGGGCTTGTTGTGAGCCAGTTCTTTTCAGTGGCCGCGAACGTTTTGATCGTCGTGGTCATGGTGATCTACTTCAAACAGGTTGTGAAAGGGGTTTCAGTCCCGAACCCATCGGCCTGGCTTATCTGGATCATCATTGGGCTCATGAATATGGTGAGCTACTTCCTGGTCGTGCGCGGTGATCTGTGGCAATCGTTGATCACCATTGTTACCTTCGCAGGTTTCATATTCATCTTTGTTTATGCCACAGTGAAAGGAAAATTCGCCGGCTTTAGCAAAGCGGACATGTTCTATTTCATCCCGGCTCTTGTGGTCGGAGTGATATGGCAGACAACCGGCAATGCAGATCTTGCAAACATCAGTTTGCAAATCGTGTACCTCCTCTCTTACCTCCCGATCGTACACGGACTACTCAGTCATAGACTCCGCGAAAAGTCACTGCCCTGGAATCTGGCGTCGATATCCTACTGCCTGATGATTCTGGCCATTGTGACCGCTGACTCCTGGCGCTGGATTGCGCTCGTCCATCCAATTGCCAATGGAATCGTCGGAAACGGCAGCGTTATCCTGGCCATCCATCTGCAAGCACGAAAAACTCGGAAGGCAAAGTAAGCCGCCCGTCAGCCTCGTTGGAGAATCAAATCTCCCACGGGGTGTTTCTTTTTAAAGAGGAAACAACTTTTCCAACTCGTCCACGTACTTTTTAACTGAATGCTTTTCAGCTTCCTTTTGAATCTTTTCTGTCCAATCCCAATACTTTTCTTTATTATCAATCAAATCTTGAATCTTGCGCACAAGGTTTTTTTTATTTCCCGGTTCAAACAACCAACCGTTCTCCCCGTCTTTTACAAGCTCAGGAATACCTCCGATGCTTGCGGCAAGCACAGGCACACCAACACAGAAACTTTCATAAATAATCGTTGGTGAATTTTCATAACAGATTGATGGCAAAACCATTACGTCAGAGAAGGCAAGAAGTTTATTTAGATTGCCCATTGAAACAAAACCATGTCGATGAATACGAGAATCACGTCTACACCATTCATTTACATATTCTTCCAGTGATCCTGTTCCTGCAATATATAACTCAACTTCATCGCCAAAATCATTCATTGCTTCTAAAAGGAGAGTGATCCCCTTGTGCATTTCAAGCTGTCCAACAAACACCAACCGCACCGGACCTGGAATTCGCTCTTTTCTCATTGCTTGTATTTTGAGCGAAACTGGATTTGGAATAACTTTAACATCAACTTTTTTGAACATGCCCCTTTCTTTATAAAACTGTGCCAAAAACCTTGAGGGTGAAATAAAAACATTTGGCAAGCCAAAGACTTTCTCAATCGTGCGCTCATACCAAGTCCGAAACAACGATTCATTTAGCCAAGTTTTTTCATTTCCATACATAAGCAATCCGCTTGGCACTGAAAGTTGAACATCATGAAGAGTGTGAATGTGAAAAATTTTCTTTTTCTGAATGGTCTTGGATATTTTCAAACCAATCCCCTTTAAATTGTGAGTGATAATAATATCTGGCTTTTCCTTTTCAATTACTAATTTCATTGCTTTGGCAGGCAACGGACTAAAAAGATCAATCAAATGCCACAGTGCTCGAACTAAAAATGGCTTATTGCCCTCTGTTAAATGATAAAGATTCAGAGGATAAAACCTATAAACATCTTCTATTTGTCTTTCAGTAATCTGTGGAAAAAGACTTGAAATACCACTGTACTTTTTTGTACTAAGCACAAACACTTTGTGACCACGGCTATACAACTCATCAGCAATTCTTTGTGCAACAAGCTCGGCCCCGCCCCTGACCATTGGTGGATATAGATTTGAAACAATACCAATTTTCATATTTTTCATAATCCTCCGACGAACCATCAGGTTATCATCAACAGGTACGTTGGATAATTTCGCCAGCACGAGCGATAGCGAGTCTGCCGAAATTATACAACGTGACTGTCCTTCAAAGTTCTCTACGGAGATTGCTTCGCCCCTTTTCACGAAAGGGGGCTCGCAACGACGCAGGGGGCAATGACGCAAAGCTAATAAGATCGATTGCTCTGTTGAGACAAGACTGAACAATAAGTTTGTTCAAGCTTGGTAATCAAAGGATCCCAGTGAAATTCTGCTTCTGCTCTGGCGCGTGCTGATGCGCCGAGTCGCTTTCGCAAATCTGTTTGTTCAAGCAAAAGCAAAATCGCTTTTTTAAGCTCCTCTTCATCACCTGCCGGAACAAGCAACCCCGTATTCCCATCTTGCACCACTGTTCTTACTCCTGGCAAGTCTGAGGCAATTGTTGGAATCCCACTTGCTGCAGCTTCGAGTGCAACCAAACCAAATGCTTCAGCACGTTGCGTTGATGGAAAAACATGAATGTCTGAACCACTGTAATACTTAGGCAAATCCTTATCTGAAACATTACCAACAAAAACAACGTGATCAAAAAGACCCAACTTCTCCGCTGTTGCTGCATAGCTTTGCTGAAGGCTTCCGGAACCAACAATCAACAATTTCCAATCATAAGATTTTAAACTGGAAAGTGTTTGCAAAAGAATTGGTAGGCCTTTGAAGTGATGTGCAGGATCAAGACCGCCAACAAATAAAAGAACTGGAGTTGTTTTTTTAATATTATGACTTTCTTTTATAAAAACATTGTCGCTTGGACGAAATCGTTCCAAATCAATTCCAAACGGATGAATCTCTAATCGATCCATAGCGCCATGTACATCTGCAAGCGCGGACGATTCTGCATAATCTTTTGTGCTGGCAAGTATACGATCCACACGCCCAATTAACCATGGAAACAAAAGTCGTCTATGCATTCCAAAAACCGCACCCTTAACACCGGAAGCAACTGCATCCATATGATACGAGAGAACTAATCCTTGATCCTTTCGCATGGCCTTTCGCACAACAACCGGTTCAGCACCTCCAAAAAACGGATAGTGAAGATGAACCAAATCAAAACCTGACAAGCGTTTGTAAAGCGATGGCATTACCCCAGCATTTCCAACATGAATCAAACTTGGAATACGATGGATATGTTTTGGATCCTCAACCTCCTGTTTTTTCGTTGTAAAAACATGGACATTATATCCTCTGTCTCTTAGACGCTCTGTGTACTCAAACGCAACATTCCCCATCCCACCCCGATATGGTGGATAAGTACAAACAACTTGAGCGATTTTGATTTGTTTTTGTTCTACCACACAATAAATTGTTTTAATATCGACCAGATGATTTGAAGCACGGGGTTTCCAATTTCCTCAACAACTTTACTTGATGTTTCTTGATGATCAATCTTTCCTGTAAAAATTGACACAATCTTTTCATCACTAACTTTTCTAATAATTTTTGAGCGCTTACGAGACTTAAACACGTAAACCCAAGTGCTTGGTTTTAGAAATTGAAAATAAACAAATAACTTTTCTTTGATCCAACCGCCTTTTATTGCAAAAAACAAAAGCGCAATTTCCATTACAAACAAGAATGGCAAAAGAACCAAAATCGTTCCGCACTTAAGATGCGAAAAATGAACTAAAATTCTATTTCGTTCCATCCAATAAAACTTTGTAATGGATCGCTTGAATTCATAATCATGAAAAGCAATCGATTTCATTGATAGAACGTTTTTGAATCCAGCCAAACGAATTCTCCAACCAAGTTCCAAATCCTCGTGATAGAGAAACAAAAACGGATCAAGAAGACCAACTTGTTTTAAAACTGTTGCTCTGTACAAAACCGCTGCTCCACTTGCGTATGCAATTTCTTCCCCGTCTTTGCGATCAACATCAGACACTTTTGCACCGTTGTCTCTGACAAAACCAAAACCCAAAAAATGAACCATGCCACCTGTTGAGTTTAAAACATTTTCTTGCCTCCAAAGTTTCATTACTGACTGAACTGATCCAATCTCTTTATCTGACTCAGCAAGTGCAACTGCTTCTTTAATTGCTTGGGGTTCAAGTTTTAAATCATTATTGTGAAGATAAATATAATCAGCACCCTCAAGAAGTGCGTGTTCGGTTCCCAAATTATTTCCACCAGCAAATCCCAGATTCTTTCCACTTGGAAAAAATGTAATACCATCCATTTTTCTTAAAACCTCTTGCGACCCATCTTTTGAATCATTATCAACCACAATAATTTCCAACCTGTCTTTTGGATAGTCAAGATTGTCTAAAGCAGAAAAAACCTCTTTAAGGTATTTTTTTCCATTATAAGATAGGTAAATTATCGCAACTTTTGGAAGCATAGATTTTTAATTGAAATAGATTCGAAATGCGGAAATAGATTGAAATATGTAGAAATATGTGGAAATAAGGTTGTGTTCAATCTATTTCTACTTATTTCAATTAGTTTCCATTTATTTCTATCTATTTCCGTACTCTGAATTCGTTTCCACCTATTTCTACTTATAAATCTCCTCATCAACCTCCTCAATCGCCAATTTTCTCACTAATTTTGTAATCTCCTGTTCAATAGCCTCCATTTTAACAAACATCCGAAACACCAAAAAGAACAAACCAATAATTGAAAGGTAAATAATCAGATCAGCTCCTCGACCAACACCAACCAATCGAGCCAGCACATCAGAAGTCTGTGGCAAAAGCGTTACAACAGAAGCTGCAATCCAAAAAACAACCCAAAACAAAAGCCAGGCTATTGTAAGCCCTCCCTTTTTGAATTGCGTAATTGTCCTTGTTATGGCAAAGAGCGCAAACGCAACAATTAATCCTTGAATGATTGACATATCACATCATGATTCTACGCAAGACTAATTTTACAAGAGTTTTAATTCCAACAAAAAATCCCTGACCTTTTGAAAGTGAGTACTCAGTGTAGATTGCTTTTATTGGAACTTCTTTTAGAACAAGTTTGTTGCGCTTAGTTTCAGCAATAATTTCTGAGGAAACTTCCATGCGATTTGTTTGCAGCTCAATCTTTGAAAGCGCAAACTCTGTAAACGCACGATATCCGGATTGACTATCAGACACCCAGGCACCAAACAAAACAAAAGTTGTTAAGTTCCCAAGAATCTGAGCAACCTGTCTGTACCATGGCATTCCAACTCTGGTTTTCATTCTTGTTCCAATCACAACATCCGCCCCTTTTTCTATTGCATGTACAAACTTGTTTATCTCTGATGGATCGTGTTGGCCATCAGCATCCAATGTGACAACAACCTCAGCATTTCGTTTTTTTGCCATTTCAAAACCAGTACCAATCGCTGCACCCAACCCCCTATTTATCACATGACTAACAACAACAGCACCTTGCACACGAGCAATCTGCGCAGTCCGATCAGTTGACCCATCATCCACCACCACAACCTCATCAACAAAATCCCGCGTTCCTTTCAGAACCTCGGCAATCGTTGTTTCTTCATTGTAAGCAGGAATAACTGCAATAATTTTCATAGATTGATCTTAATCCTCCGACGAACTCTCAGTATCTCCACAACAGGTACGTTGTATATAATTTCGCCAGCACGGAACAAAGTGAGTACTGCCGAAATTATATACAACGTGACTGTCCCCCATAATTCTTTACGAAGATTGCTTCGCTTCGCTCGCAATGACACAAGGTGCAGGACACGAGGGAATTCTTTACGGAGATTGCTTCGCCCCGTTTCACGAAAGGGGGCTCGCAACGACGCATGGAAAAGTAGCAAAGACGCAGAGGGAGAGCGAGGACGCAGTGTGATTAGGCAGTATGATTAAATCGACGTCAGCAGAATCTTATTTGCTTTCATATATTCAATAGTCTTCTTCAACCCATCTTCAAGCCTCACAAGCGGGAACCACCCCAAATCTTTGGCCTTGTTAATCCTTGGAAGCGACAGCTCTGATAAAAACTCAAAATCCTCACCCTTAACAATCTTTGACGAGCTTGTGGTCATTTGAATTATCATCTGAGCAACTTCATTAAGAGACAGGTCAATATCACTTCCTAAGTTTACTGGGCCTGGATATTCCAGGGCGTTCATAAGCCGTGCAATTCCATCAACAATATCACTTACATAAGCGAGTGATGTACGGAAATCTTTTCCACCATTTAGAACCAGATCCTTTCCATCCAGGGCGTTTAAAATAAAATCCGGAATCATATGACCATCAAAAAGAGGCATGCGCGGTCCATAGGTTCTAAAGATGCGAGCTATACGAATATCAATTGCGTGCACTTGTCTGTATGTCTCAAACATTGTTTCAGAAAATCTCTTGCCTTCGTCATAACACGCTCGAACTGACAAGTGATCCACGATCCCTTTTGCATCTTCTTGAACATGTGCTTTTGTATCTGTTCGTGCTCCATAAACAACAGAACTTGATGCAAGCAAAATCTTTGCGCGATACTTTTTTGCAAGCTCTAAAACATGATAATTCCCAAGAGAGTTTGAAAGTAATGTTTGAACTTTAAACTCATTAAACTTTTTAATTGATGTTGGGCATGCAAAATGATAGATCTCTTGAATACCTTGAAACGGAAGTTTGAATGCAGCAAGTTCTGAATGGCTTTCAAGATCAAACACCTCATTAACATCTAATCTAATGAATCGAAAGTCTGGGTGTTGTAAAAGACCACTGATATTACTGTGATCGCTGGTTGAAAAATTATCAACGCAAATCACACGATGACCCTCTTTGAGCAAATGCTCACACAAATGGGATCCAATAAAACCAGCCCCACCGGTAACAAGTATGTTATTTTTTTCAAATGTAAGTGCTTGTGGCATATGTTCAATTATAGCAGGGGCTGGGCACTGGGCGCTAGGGGCTGGGCACCCGGACGAGCGTCCGTTACCTCACACACTCCTTACGGCGTACATTATTTCCGCATATGAGAATTTTATGTCCATTCATTTCCAACAATGACTTTCACCCACTTGTCTATTCCAAGCAATTGAGAAATCGCAACTAGCTCATCTGCAACATCTTTATTCGTTGACAAAACACTTAACTGAAATTTTTTAAATCCCACTGAGTAAAGAAAGTGACGCCAGCTGTCTCGAGCCTTGGATGCACCGTTTGGGAAATCAAACATTACAAAACAAACCTGATCATTTGGAAGCTCGATATCTTTTGTTCGAACTAGTTGTTTAAGATGTTGAACCAATGCATGCGAGGAAATCTCCACCAACATCTTGTTGCCAACTTTCTTTGACTCAATCCATTTTTTCTCTTGAAGATCTTTTATTACCCGTCTTTTTTCACGGTCGGCCTGAATCTGTTCCCACACTTCATCAGGCAACCTTGTCGAATGCATGTATCGAGGACCAGCATAAGGTGGAACAAAAGTAACTACTTTTCCCATTAAATCTAAACCTCCAAGTAGTAACTCGATAACTTCTTCCTTTACTGTTTTCGATTCATTATCAATCCTAGGTCTTGCCATATGTACATTATTTTCTCATATGGGAAAATAATGTACAAGAGTTTTTGATCATTATTTCAGATATCCCAACTTTTTAAAAAGTTTAATTGATGGCGGAGTCAATTTTAATTTTTTAAGCTCATCGATTTGAGTCCAGCTATGAGTTACCAGATCGTCTTCTAGTTTAATCTCAATCTCGTCTGCATTTTTGTCATTAATCACGATCTTGAATACATTAAAAACCATCTCACAGACCACATCCTCACCAGTACCCTTAAGGGTCTTTTCACATTCACCTCGACCAGAATCATCGACTAATTCAATCTCATACAACGAGATATCGATTCCGGTTTCTTCTTTTACTTCACGAATCAAAGCAGACTCTTTGTCTTCACCTTGATCAATACCTCCACCGGGGATATGCCAACTATCAGAATAGACACCTCCTTTATTAGGATCTTTCATTCCCTGAAACAGCTTTCCGTCTTTTGAAAAAATAAGTGCTGCTACAATATCTCTTTTAATTCGTTTCATAATTTTCTGAATAGCTTATTGATCTGTGTGCATTGTTTTCTCATATGGGAAAATAATGTCCACAGTTCAGGCTATCTTTGACGGGTTGTCTTTGGATTAATTCAAAGCCCCCAGGAAGCTGAGTTTATCCCGTTTCTGTCAGACTTGTTATTGGCAAAAAAAGTTCCAATCAGTTTAGCGTAACCATTGTAAACACGAATATGTGGGCCGCCCCCTGGTCCGGCAGCTGTAACAATTGAAGCTCCGGGCCATTCGCTTAGATTTCCAACTGACAAACGAACTCCACCACGAAAATTTTTATCATAGGCAAAAAAAGTCCCCAGCCATGTTCCCTGTCCATCATAAATCTGAACCTGTGGACCGCCGCCGTTATCCGTTCCAGTTACAATCTCATCATCACCATCTCCATCCAAATCCCCGCTTGCCACAAAAATCCCTTTATCATAAGTCTTTGCGTAAGCATAAAATTCACTTATCAGTTCTGCATCAATAGAGTACACGTGCACCAAAGGTTCCATTTCTGAACCATGGCCAATAATAATCTCATCTTTTCCATTTCCATCAACATCTCCAAGAGCCACTCGCGTACTCAGCTCCCTGTTGTCTTCGGTACTAAATACAAACGATGAAACCAATGCACCTTGCCAGGTCAATACTTTTACTCCACCACCTATTGCACCATCCGTGCTCACTGCAATCTCTTCTTTTCCATTTCCATTTACATCCCCGGTTGCAACAAAAAAACCATTATACTCTTCCTCTTCATAAGCAAAAAAACTATTTAGTTCTTTTCCAATTAAACTAAAAATCTTGACTTGTGCTTTTGCCTGTGACGGAACAGTAATAATTTCTTCAACTCCATCCCCAGTCACATCTCCCATTGCCAAACGCACACCTGTTTGCAAATCTTCATACGCATCAAACTCATACAAAAACTCTCCAGAATTAGTGTGCACACGAATCATTGAACTATCTTGTTCAGACGATACGGCAATAAGATGAGATGATTGAGTAGTGCCAGGACTTACTAATTTTTTTTCGTCCTCATCAGCGAACGCGTCTGATATCTCCATTGCTTTTGCAATATTTAATCTGCCAGCCCCAAGCTGTCCGGAAAACTGAGGAGTTAAATTAATTGGATCAACAGAGAGCTGCAAAACAGTCTTTATATCTTTTGGTGTAAGCGAGGGATGATACCCCTTAAGAAGTGCGGCTGCCCCTGAAATAAGCGGTGCTGCCACAGATGTTCCTGACCAACCGTTTTGATAAAAACCATCTGCAAAAAGCAACAAAGACTCATCTTGATAAACCGTACTGAATATTTCCTCACCAGGCGCTGAAATATCTGTGCACTCATTGCCATAATTTGAAAATGAAGATTTGCTTGTTTGACGAGTGGTCGAGGCAACACCAATGATCCAATCATGCTCTGCCAGCTCACCATAACAAACCGGATAAATTGGTGTTGAGTTAATATTAGTCCCAGGTTCGTCGGCGTTTCCAACCGCTGCTACAACAACGATTCCGGCATCATATGCATCTTGTAATGCTAAACGTAAATGCGGATCTGAATCAAAACCAGTAAAACTCAAGTTGATTACATGTGCACCGTTTTCCATTGCATATTGCACTCCTTTAGCAGCTTGCAGCGAATTGCCCACACCTTCATCATCCAAAATTCTCACAGACATAAGCTGCACATTCCAATTTACTCCCGCGATTCCCAAGTTGTTATTACCTTTTGCACCGATCAAACCAGCGATTATTGTTCCATGAGAAATTGCTTTCTCATCAAAACTTTGACCAAAGTCTGGTGTGGCATGTTCATTGTCCTCAATAAAATTCCAACCATTCACATCGTCAACATATCCATTTTTATCATTATCAATTCCATCTCCTGCAACCTCGTCTTCATTAATCCAAATATTATCAATAAGGTCTGGGTGATCCATATCGATCCCGGTATCAAGAACTGCAACAACAACACCTGAATCCCCTGTTGCTATATCCCAGGCTGCCGGTGCATCAATCTCATTCAGATACCACTGATTTTCAAAAAGCGAATCGTTTGGAGTTAATGCAGAAACAGGTATTGCCAAAACAAAAAGCAGACAAATAATTATGCCCTTTAAAAAAACTTTTTGTAATTGCATATCTGCGATGTTTTTAAAAATCATCTACGGATTCCAAATTGCAATTGTTCCCCCAAAACGATTTAAAGAATCAAATGCGAAAAAGCCTCCAATGGCATTTCCTTGCGTGTTAAATACACGAACATGTGGACCTCCTGATTGAAATGGAATTGTAAAAATTTCCTCATGTCCATTTTGATCTATGTCAGCAATACCAACTTGTACACCTCCTTTAAAATTTGCATCATAAGCAAGAAATGATCGCTGATATTTTCCAAACTGATCAAAAATCATGACCACTGGTTCACTATACTGACCTGCTGAGACAATAATCTCATTATCTCCATCCATATCAATGTCTCCAATAGAAGTTGCAAATCCGCGCATTGTTTCATTACCTAATTCAAACTCTCGAACATATCTACCATTTCCATCAAAAATTCGTACTCGTTGATCCGTGCCCGAGCCAAGGCTCATTACAAGTTCTGATTCAACATCATCGTCAACATTCCCAACTGAAACATGTATTGCGTGCGGTGTGCGACCAAAAGGGAAAAAAGAGCCTTTTAGTTGTCCGCGGTTATTAAAAATTCTCACCTGACCATTTCCACCCTGATCAGAAGTAACAATAATTTCATCTATTCCATCTCCATTAACATCACCTGAGGCTACAAAAATTCCAAGTCTGTCCCCAGGATCCAGGGCAAAAAACTGTCCAAGAACTTTTCCATTAAGATCAAAAATCCTCACCTGCGGACCACCGCCCGGACCGGCCCCTGTAATCATTTCCTCCACGCCATTACCATTTATATCTCCCATTGCCAACCTGACGCCACCATGAAACTCCGGATGATACGCATAGAAAACACTTTTTATTTCGCCTGCTCCATTAACTCGTTTTACAACAGGATCCGAGCCGCGACCCTGAGAAACAACAAAAGATCCTGATGGTGTGACCGAGCGTGCTCGTCCATAAGTTGCCCCGCCACCAGTAAACCCAGCAGCAAACTCAATCGCCCTTTTAACATTTAATCTCCCGGCGCCTAAACTTATGCGTGCATTAACAGAAGTTTCTTTTACCGGATCAACAGCTAGTTTCAAAATGGATCGAACTTGATTTGGTGTAAGTGATGGATACAAAGAACGAAGTTGTGCAGCTGCAGCAGCAACCATTGGTGCTGCAACCGAAGTTCCTTCCCATGGCGAACCATACGCAGTGGAAAGCAACAAAACAGCCGGGTCGTGATACACCGCACCAAAAACATTTGTTCCGGGCGCGGAAAGATCAACGCAGTGTGTTCCAAAATTTGAAAACGATGCTTTTTTATCTTTCTTGTTAGTGGCTGCAACTCCTATTATAACATTCTTTTCAAGATGCTGATCCATGCACGCAGGATAAATTAGGTCAATGTCTGTATTTAAATTTCCGTTTCCAATGGCCGAGACTATGACCACACCTTGTTCATGTGCCCACTCAATCGTTTGAAGTAAACGTTCGTCAAGTTCTGTTGTTGTAAAACTCAAATTAATCACGTCCGCTCCGTTGTTAACAGCGTACTCAATAGCACTGCGAACACTCAATGTACTACCCGCCCCATTTTCATCCAGAATACGAAGCGGCATGATTCGAACGTTTTGAGCAATCCCAGCAATACCAACATCGTTTGAAGTTTGTGCGGCAATGATTCCTGAAATAAGAGTACCGTGAGAAATAACAGAATCTTTCAATGGGTTTTCAATATTTGGTGAAGGATCAGGATCAGAATCAACAAAATCCCAACCAAACGCATCATCTTCAAAACCATTCCGATCATTATCAATTCCATCCCCATTAATTTCATCTTCGTTTCTCCAATATCTTCCAATCAAATCTTCGTGATCCAAATCAAACCCAGCATCCAAAACAGCCACAATCGCTTGGTGCGAACCCAAAGCATGATCTGTGGCTTTTATCTGGTCGAGATACCACTGTTCAGATAAAAACAAATCAGTCGCAGCAATTGCCTGCGCTGGGTTAAGCAAAAAAGTCAAAATGAGAAAAAAATAAAATACCCTCATAACGAAGGCATTTTAACAAAATTGAGCAAAATGTCTAAAAATTATCATTTAAACTAAGCACTGATGCTTTTGCATCATCAACCACATAATCATCTGCAGATTCAATTGACTCACCAAAACTATAGTTTCCATAAAACGCGTCCGGAATGTCATCGATTTGTTTGTTCCAATCTGTGCCATATAAATCTATTGCAATTTCTTCTGAAGCAATTGCACGAAGCTGCCCGCCCTTTGAAACCGTATACACAGTTGGCACACTTAAAAACTTAACCATTTTTGTACCTGGATGATAAGTAACATTCTTTCCAAGTGTAAGTGAAGCCATAAAATCTGTTGAAACTTCTACAACTGAATCAAAATTCTCATACCAAGTGAAGTAAATTTTTTCATTTGGAAACGCATGACGCTTTCCATCACTTGAGTAAAAGTAAACTGCCCGACACGGATCGGTTTCATCGCTTGCAACAGAACAATATGTTTTTATAAGTTGCCCTGGAAGTGCTTCTGGAATTTCTGTTTCAGTCTCGGTCTCTATTTCCTCTTCTGGATCAGGAATCACTTCTATCACTTCTGGCACATATTTATATACAAGTGATGTTACATCATAATCAGAACCCGCTGCCCAAATCTGGCCGTCTGCATCATGAAACACATCGTAAAAAATATAGTTGGTGTCGGAATAAGTATCAACATCCCAAGTCACACCACCATCCAATGAAACAACCAGAATTTTTTCACCGGCTATTGCGATGTTTTGACCAAACGACTCAACAGCCAATAAATTTTCATTTCCAATTCCTGAAATTGAAATTGACGACCATGTCAATCCCCGGTCTGAAGTCTTTAGTACAGAACCCTGGCTTCCAACTGAAAATCCAACTGAATCGTCAAGAAAAGAAATGCTGTTCAAATTCTCATACGTTCCACTTATAATTTCAGCCCAACTCATAGAGTTCGATGTAAAAAATATTTTTCCATCATCTCCAACAACCCAACCATCTCCGTTGTCTTTTACAAAGACATCATTAAGATCCACAGAACTGCTGGTAGAAGTTAAAGACCACGTCTTACTTGTTTCAACATAATAGTAAACTGTTCCGTCTGCTCCAACAAAGAAACCCACTGTGCCATTTACGTCAATTGCGTTTATGTCTTGGGTTGTTAAAAGCGATATGTTCTGCCATGTCAAACCATTATCAACTGAGCTTAATGCAGAACCATCCTCACCAACGGCAAGAATCTTTCCGTCTGGCAATAATCCAAAATCAAAATAAAATTTCGTTGATTCACTTACTCCTTCGTTCCAATTCTGACCATCTTCTGAATAAATTGTTTTTCCAGAATTACCGGTTCCTAAATAATTTGAACCGCTTTGAAAAAACGCTCGCATGCTTTGAATGTCGCCTTCTGATTGAGACACCCAGTCGCCGGCGGCGTGAGCTGAAAGCGAACCGAGAAACAAAAGAACAAAAGAACAAAAGAAAAATAATATAGGGTAGCCCCAGGCTTTAGCCTGGGTGTGATTGTTTTGCATATTAATAAAAGTATAACACATTTCCTTCATTGCTAACCCCCTCTAACTCCCCCTTGAAAAGGGGGAGAATTTTCAAACCAAAATCCGCATCATAGATGCGGATAATGGCTCCTTAAGATCCCAGTTTCGGTAAGCCTAGGATCGCGGCATCAGCGTTGATCCGAATCGCTTGTGAAACGTGTGGACGGTTAAAGATTTGAGATGTTCCTGGGCGAACCAGTACTAATCATGATCGACTATTTAGTCCAGGTTTCAGCACCAAGAGGAAGGTTCTTAACTTTGTAGCTTGAGAACCAGTCACCTCCATCGGTGTCACCTGAGTAGTCTGCCATATTATCTTGGTGGGTCGAACTTGAGAAGTCAGACCAGATAATATTCTTGAGCACTGCGTCTGCATCAGCTGTTTCTGAACAGTCGTTTGAAGACTCAGCGAGCAACTGATCAATAGTTGCCACTTCTGTGTCATCGTTCAAACAAACAAGTGTTGTAAGATTTGTGTTACTTGTATCACCTGTCAGATACATTGAGAAGTAGTCTGTGTTGTTTGAAGATGATGCGTCAGTTACGTTGAATCCTTGTGGTGTTCCACGGACAACATAAGTAACAGTCTCACCAGCACTGATAACCTCTTCAGTGGCCCATGAGATAAATAGGTCTTCGTCACCCTCAAGCAATCCGCTTGTAGACTCGACCGTATTTGCATCCTCTTCTTGCAACAGAACGCTATCTGTAATATCAGATCCATTCTTATACAACTTCATGGATTCGACCTCAAGTGTGTCTCCAGCACCACCACCATCAGTCCAACTAACTGTAAAGTTCACTTGCTTAAGAGCAATAGAACCTTGTGAGTCGGCTGTTACGGTGAACTTGTAAAGATCAGTTGCCTGGCCGTTTACAAGAGTGCTGTTTGTTAGATCAACATGTGAGAATGTTGGAAGACTCTTCCATACACGAATCTCATTACCATCACGGTCTGTTGCAGCAGCTGATTGCTGTACACCCTGACCGTTGGCGTAGGTTACTGAGTCAAGTGTAAGTGCTGAGTTTGCAGCAACTGATGCACCACCGGATCCAATGGTTCCAAACAATAGTTTACCGGTTAGAACCTTATAGGAGTTGGTTGGCACTTCAATACTTAGACCTGAGATAAGAGCTGCACCGTTTGCAACACTGTCCCCGCTAGTCTGGTTAAAGACTGCTGTTCCAAGCAATTCGTCTCCATCATATAGACGTGCCTCTGTTGGCACACCTACAGCACCAGAAGCAACTGAGAGTTGAACTTTGCTGATTGTGAAGGAGTCGTTTGTTGCTGTAAATCGGTACTTAGCAGCTGTTACTTCTTGTCCACCAGCAGTTGCAAATGCAACTGGTGAAGAACCGTCAAGAGATGTTGCAAAGGTACCAGAACTCATATAAGTGATGGTCTGACCTTCTTTGTCTGATCCACTTACAGAAGCAGCGGCCTCAGATGTTGTTCCGCTTACATCAAGCTCTGCTTTCAATGTGTCCGCACCGTCAGTTCCGTCGGCTGCGTCATCTCCTACGTCAGCGTAAGCATCAACGTAGATTGTTTCACCTTTAGCAAGTAGGTAGTTGATTGACCAACTGTTTGCTGTTGTAACAGTCCCCTTAATTGTTGAGGTTGTCTGATCTCCAGCAGGACCATACTTAATGTAAAGGTTTGTGTAGTCAGCAGTTGCAAGTGCTGCACCTGCGTCATCGTCAGCATCAAAGTCAACGTTGATTGTGTTGAGGTTGATGTCTTCTGTTGTTCCAGCGTATACAGTCCATGAACCTACCTTGTACTCAACAAGAGGGTCTACAACTGTTTGGTTAGCATAAGCTGTGTTCTTAGCAACAGTAAGGGCTCCTTGCTTAATTGTAAGCTGGTTAGCACTTACAGCTGCAGCAGGTCGACTTACGTAATCTCCGGTTGTCATTCTATATACGTTGTTTGTAGCTGCGTGTGCAGGAATAGAAGCGGTAATCTTATCCTCTGCATCAGCAGTTGCTGTAATACTATCTGTTCCGTCGTTGTCGTAAACGTCAGCGCGGACTTCAAGTGTTACTGGTGTTCCTGGGTACACAACAAGGGATGAACCAAATGTGTACTCAGTGTATGCAGTTGCTTGAGAGTCCTCATTCAGTGTTGATGTGCTTCCGACTTGTGTGCCATCAGCATAAACAGCACCGTTTCGAAGACTTCCAATATCGTCGTCTGCAGCATCATTAGTGTCAACAGCAGTGAATGTAAAGCGCAAGCTTTCGATCTTCAAATTCTCACCAAAAGCTTTTACTTCATACTTACCAAGTGTTGCACCGGATGCGGTGTTTGTTATGTCTCCAGATGGAGATGTTGACATCTTTGTGAACGTCAATGTTCCACTGTTTACTGTTTGTGCACCAGCTGAACGTGCGCTAAATGTTGTACTGTTAGCCAAAACTAGATCAGCTTGACCATAGTCTTCGTCAACAAATACAGCGTCAGCTGCATCACGCAATGTCATGGTGATTGTACGACCAGATCCACCAGTGACGTCTGCTAGTACTTTTACTACATGGTTTCCAGTATTCAATCTAACTGGATCGGCTGATAAATCAAAGGTGACATAGCCATCGCCATTTTGTTGTGCAACAGCTGAACCTTTCATTACACCAGCAACATACAAACGGAAGTTTCCAACATCAGCTTTAGCAATAGAGCCGATGTTTCGGAATCGAAGTGTGTGCAATAAAGCTTCGTTTGTTGTCACACTTACTGTGTTCTGCCATACATTCAAGTCAGCTTGTGCATCAACACTTGCCGCTGATGGGGTTGTGCTTGAAGCAAAAGAAATTGAAGTAAATGTACTTGGAGCAGAAGCAATTGTGTGTGTTGCGCCTGAAATTGGGAATGAACCTGCTGCAGCGTATGAACCGGAGAATCCGATATCAGATGCTGCTGCGAGTTGTACACCAACTGTTTGGCCAGATGTGCTTGCTGCAATGTTTGATCGAACAGAAACTGTCAAGGTTGATCCTGCTGGGACTGTAAAGAGTCCTGCTGAATCATTCCAAGTAGCTCTTCCACTTGATAGTGTTGCTGAATCACTTGTTCGGACCCAACCTTCAAACAAATACATGTTAGAAGTTGTACTATCTGATGAAACACCTGTTCGGTTTACTGCAAAACTTGTTACTACGACGTCAGCACTTGTTGAGTTTGTGAAGTCATAAGAAGCAAGATGTGCAAGACCTTGGCTTTCAAGCAATGTTGAAGCTGATGGTGAGCTTGCTGAGAGACCGACTGAAACGTCTTGTGACTCTGCATAAGTTGTTGTCTCAACCATTTGAGCTGCGTCAGTCAAGTTTGACTCCTTAGCTGCAAGGTCGGTTCCTGAAGTAAGTCCTGAAAGGCTAACTCCAGTTCCTGAGAGGACGAATCCGCTCTGGTATCCGTTTGCTGACATACCAGCGCTTGACACTTTACGTGCTGAACCGTCGGTAATCAGGTAATTGTCGGTTCCATCTGACCAAAGCATTCCTTCGTATCCGTCAGAAGCGTCAGTCAATGAATCTCCAACCGTGTAGTCTACGAAGAATACATCTGGAACATCATCGATGAACGTGTTCCAACTGTCTCCGGCAAGGCCGACTGCAGTTGCCTCATCCTCAACCCAATGGATTGATCCGTCTGAGGAAGTTGCATAAACCTTGTCATCACTCGAAATTTTAACCCATCGTGCACCAGGTCGGTAAACAATGTTTCCTGCGAGTGTGATGTCTGCGAGCTCTTCGTCTGTAATAGTTACAACGCCACTAAAGTCGCTGTACCATGTGAAGAACGTCTTTTCGTTTGGAAAAGAATATCGTTGACCATCTGAACCGTAGTAATAAACAGTTGAAAGGGTCTCACCCTTAATCAAGTCGCCGAATGAAGCGGCTGCAGCTTGTTGTGGGATGAATGCTGTGAGCCCAACAGTCCAAAAGACCATTGCTGCACCAACAGCGAGAACGACTGTATTCTTTGCCAATCGTAATGAATTACTCATAATTTGTTTTTTCCTTTTTCCCGTATAGGGATTAGTTTCAAATTAGTAGACAGCGACGCAAAACGCCTCGACCTTTTTAGCTAACTACGAATTAATAAGGTGACCTCTCCATTACAATTTAATGAAGAAGTGAAGAAAGCATCGTTCTTATTGAACGAGACTCATTTCAAGTTCTTTTAACACTTGGAACGCGCGTCTGTAAGCACTCTCTTTTTGTAATGCTTTTGCAAGCTCAATTTTCTTTGTTTGTTCTGTGCTTAACTTAATCTCATCATAAGCTGCAAGCTGCTTATTAAATTCCGTTTCAAGCTCCTTTGCTGAATCTTCGTCTTGTGAAACTTCATGTGTTGTAATAATAACTTCTACTGCCTGCTCTTTTGTGTTATCAATAATCTCCTGAACTTCTGCCACCTCTTCCTCTGTAAGACCGGCTGAAGCCTGAACTGTTGTTTTATAAACCTCGGTTTTGCGACCTACCACTTTTGCAAGTTCAGCATTTTCTCCACCCATCTCCTCTTTAATATTAACTACATTTTGTTTAAACTTTGAAACAGCAAGCTGAATGGCTTGAACACGATCTGATCGTGTGGATGCTGAAAGCGTAACCATTTCTTCAAGACGACGATTAGCAAATTCGATTTGAAGCTCTGTATTTTGTTCTGGTGTAAGAGCGATTGCTAATCTTACACGCTCCATACTTAGTTTAACCGGATACAGCCTTTCACCCGGAAGAGCTTGATAGGAAGCGTTGACTGCTGAAAACCAACCAGTGAACAAAAGAACGAACACAGCAAGACTTGCTGCCATTGGCTTAAGTGCTGCGTGTGCAAATTGCCAAATATAATATTCGGTATAATCTCTAAATCCGTAAGAAGTCTTTTCGTTGTTTTTTGGAAAATCAAAATCTCCCGCAAACTTGTTCCACATCTTTGCAGTATCAATACCACCACCAAGTTCTGGTGCATCTTTCATTGACTCTAGTAGTTTTGTAAATTCATGATCTTTCATAAAGATCTTTGAGTTTTTTGAATGCTCTGTGCAACATCACTGCTGTTGCATTGTCTGTCTTTCCAATGTGTTGGGCAATATCTTTAACGCGATAACCATCTAAATGTCTCATTACAATTACCTCTTGTTCTTCTTCTGGAAGCTTTTTAATGAGTTTGAGCATGAACCCTGCGTCTACCTGATCCATTATTCTCTCAGCAGTGACTTTAGACGGAATTGGTAAAGGTTCTCCGGTTTCGTACTCAATTGAAGTTATTTCAACTTTTGAATGTTTTCTGTAGTGCTCAGCAACAGTGTTTCTGGCGATTGTGTAAAGAAGTCCGGAAAAATGTTTTACCTCTGTGCGAGTGATGTAATTCCATGTCTGAATGAGCACCTCAGAATAACAGTCTTCTGCATCGTGTGTTCTACGTAATCTCATCGACAAAAAACGCATGAGTGCGCTGCTATGCTTATCAACCAAGCTGGCAAATGCTGACTTGTCGTTGAAAGCTCTAATTCTCAGCAATAGAAATTGTTCTCTCTTGTCAGACACAGTGTTGAAGTTAATGAAAAAGTATTACAGAACGAAGGAAGAATACGCTAACCTAAGATAAAAATCAAGGGCAACACATGACAAACTTGACAAACTACTATTTTTTGGCTACACTAGTGTGGACAAACAACATTATCCACACAGTGTCACCTGGTGACAGTAACCAGGTTACACCTTTAACACCTCATTACAATACATTTATGAAACCAGTTATTCGACTTTCTGTCTCTGAAGCAGCCAAACTGTTTGGTGTAAGCCAAAGAACGGTTCGTCGTGCAATCAAAGACCAAGAAATCACGTATGTGGTAGTTCAGGGTCGATACAAAATCAACTTTGAATCACTTCTCCGTTGGTCACAGCGCACAACAACCATTCGAAACAAAAGAGACAAACATGGGATTGGTCAGTTTGTAAACCAGTGGAACATGAAAAACAAACTATTCTCACCAAACCCAAAAAGTATTGATCAAGCCGGGGAGGAAGCAAATTAATTTCTATGAAGCGCTCTCTGATCATTTTTCTGGTCAGCGTCATTCTGTACGGGCTTATTCCGGGACAAACACTTGCTTTTACAGATGACAAAGAGTTCGTTCGAACAGCGAACTATTTTTTGTTATCTGGAAAACATTTAGAGGGCGAAACGCGCGTTCAAACACTTGCTTCATTTGACTTACTTGTAATCCCTGTTGAAGCTCAAATTTATAACAAACCATTTTTTACTCACGCGCGTCAGCTCAATCCAGATATTATCATTCTACCTTATATTGCAACTGTGAGTTGGAACGATCTTTATTGGAACGATCCTCTTCACCAAAAACTTTACAAAGGCATAACAAATGACATGTGGCTAAAAAACGGATCTGGAAAACAAACATCTGTCTGGTCAAATACACGCGCCCTTAATCTAAACACCAAATGGAAAACTCACCTTGCCCACTTTGTAAAAAATAGTGTTCTGTCCTCTGGGCTTTGGGATGGTGTTTTTTATGATGAGGTTCAAGACTCAATTAGCTGGCTGGGATCGGTTGATGTTAACAAAGATGGTAACAATGATTCACGATCTCAAGCAGACTCGCTTTGGGCAAAAAATTATAAGGAACTATTTTCAATTACACGAAGCTTACTTGGTGACAATGAAATTATTGTGATTAACGGAAGCTCAAACAAAGAATTTGCTCCGTACTTAAACGGACGCATGTTTGAAACTTTTTCATCTAATAATTCCAAAATGTCTGACTGGAGCGAGCAAGCCGGCGAGTACCTTGAACTGGAAAAAGACGCTGGATTTGAACCAATCAATATCCTCAACGTAAACACAGGAAATACTGGAAACAAAAATGATTATCAAAAAGTTCGATTCGGAATCACCACCACTCTTTTGGGAGATGGTTATTTCTCTTTTGATCACGGAACACAAAGCCATGCTCAAACCTGGACCTATGACGAGTTCACGGCCCATCTAGGGGCCCCAAAAACCTCTCTACACAACACAGTAAATCCTCAAAATGGAACTCTTGCAGCTTCCCTTCTCTATCGCGACTTTGAGCAAGGCAAGGTTTTGGTTAACGCCACAAACTCAACACAACAAGTTCTTCTTGACGGTGAGTATGAAAAAATCCACGGCACACAGGATCCGTTTGTAAATGATGGTTCGATTATCTCAGAAGTTACACTTAGCCCAAAGGATGGGATTATTCTTTTGCGTCCAATTGAAAAAATCACCAACTCTACATTTTTGAATGGTTCATTTGCACGAATTTTCTCAAAGGACGGGGATACAAAGCGAACCGGTTTCTTTGCGTATGAAAGCTCTCAGCATGGTGGAACACAAGTAAACATGTTTGATCTTGATCTTGATGGTAAACTAGAAATGGTAGTTGCTGGAAAAACATGGGTTGAGATTTATGATGACAACGGCGATTTACACGCACGCTTTGCTCCATATACCGAAACCTACGACCAAGGTATAAATATATCTGTTGGTGATATTGAAAGTGATGGGTCTATTGAGATTGTAACTGGAACAGAAAATGGTGGCGGCCCGCAAGTTCGTGTATTTAATCAAGATGGTGTGCTTATTAATCCGGGATTCTTTGCATATGCTGAGAACTTTCGTGGTGGTGTGAACGTGACAATTGGAGATCTAAATGGTGATAATATTAAAGAGATTGTCTGTGGTGCTGGTTATACCGGAGGACCACATATACGTGTATTTAAAAAAGACGGAACCCTTATCAACCCAGGTTTTTTCGCTTATGATGAACGATTCCGTGGTGGAGTAAACGTTGCAGCAGCTGATGTTGATGGTGACGGAATTGATGACATTGTTACAGGGCCAGGACTTGGTGGCGAACCAGAAGCTCGGGTGTATGATAAAGATGGTAACCTGAAGTCATCGTTTGAGGTGTTTGATTCAACCAAACGAAAAGGTCTTGAAGTGGCAGCATCGGACTTGGACAATGACGGCATTGCAGAAATCATTGGACTTACAACAGATGTATTTACACTCAGTTTGTTTTAATGCTTGTCATTTCGACCGAGCGAAGCGAGTGGAGAAATCTCGAATTCGGGATCCCTCGACTCGCTATCGCTCGCTCGGGATGACAGAACAATATGTCAATCAGAGAAAAAATTGCAAAAGGAATAGCATGTGACACAATTGGAAAACCTGACTCAATTTTTGGTCGTGCGGTCTGTCTTTCTGTTCATCCAGGAAAAATGATTCTATTCCCATTCGCTGCATGGTTTCACAAACGCTACAAAGGCCAATATAAATTTGCACGTTTTATATTCACAATAGATCTGGTCCTTGTTGGAATTATTCTTGGTCTTGGAATTGCTGCGATCATGACAGTTTTCTTTCCAGGCCACCAATTCGTTGATGATATTACGTTTAGCGCCAGTGTTGCTCCTCGAGAAATAGTCGCCGGCGCACCATCAACACTTGTTATTCGCTACTTCAATGGCACAGAAGAAGAACTAAAAAACGCTCAATTATCCTTTACTTACCCTGATCATTTCCTTCTCCAAGAAATCATTTCAACAGACGATGAGATCGAGAACAATATTATCGAACTTGGGGACGTGCCTATTGGTGGAAATGGATCAATTAAAATCAAAGGTGTGATGTTTGGTGATGTTAACGGTGAACAAACTTTTAAAAGCTCGCTTGCTTTTACACATGGCGTAGACAAAACAATCGCTGAAGAAAAAATTGACGAGTACACCTTCTCCCCTGCTCGATCAACTTTGGCTCTTGAATTATTGCTTCCAGAAAAAATTTATGACTTTCAAACAGTTGATGGATTAATCATTATAAAAAACACTGGCGATATTGATTTCCCTGAAATAAGCATTAAACCGGAATGGCCTAAAGAGTTCGCAGTTCGTTATATATACAATCCATTTATATATGATGAAGACAAAAATGATTATAAAGCTGAATCAATAAAAGCAGGAGAATCTATTAAAATGCAATTCTTAGGTGATTTTGATGATGTGCAAGATGAAGTGGTATTTGTTTTTCATCCTTCTTTTGTGTTTGACAAAACTAGATACAAACAAGAAACACTCAGACACACTGCTCCAGTGGCGCCACCACAACTGACAATCAACCATTCCTTAAATCAGAATTCGCTTAGACCCGGATCCTCTGTAGAGGCTTTGCTTTCTTATGAGCACATAGGTGAATTTGACATTTATGATGTTAGGATTGGAATTGAGTCCTACAGCCCATTTGCACTTACTCCTGATCTGTTTGATTCAAACTCATATCCTGAACTCAAACATTTACAACCTGGTGACACAGGAACAATTGAAATAGATTTTTCATTAAAATCTTCAATTTTCCAAAGCCAAACAGATGTTTATGAAAATCTTCAATTTAATTCACGTCCAATTGCTGAATACGTTTTAGACGATGGACCTCGAACACGAATGATCAATAAAGGTACAGAACTTCTTCATCCAATAATCACACCTATCATTTTAGAATCCTTTGGTCGCTACACAACAGCAAGCGGCGATCAAATCGGCCGTGGCCCTCTTCCGCCACGTATTGGAATTGAAACAAAATACTGGATCTTCTGGCGTATTGGAGGAACTACAAATCCAATATCAAATGTTGTTATAGAAGGAGATCTTGAAAAAAATGTTCGGTTCACTGGAAGACAAACTGTTTCACAAGATTCAGGTGTTGAATATGATCCTGATACAAATTCAATTTCTTGGTCAAGCGAAGAAATTCTACCAACCCTTTCACCAACAAGTCGTATTGTTGCGGTCGCTTTCGAGCTTGGTATTACGCCAACAGAAGACCAAATAAATACTATTGCCACTTTGATAAAAAACCTCCGTTTAACCGCAACGGACGCGTCCACAGGCGCCTTTATTAGCACATCAGCCCCTAAGGTCACAACAGACCTCCCAGATGATCTAAAGGCTGGTGGAAAAGCCTTTATTTACTAACATTTTGTACATATTTGCCCACGCCCGGGGTTGACAAAAGCCCCTTTTTTTGCTATACTTCTGCGTTATTATGAAAATAGCAATGATCGGGCAAAAAGGAATTCCTGCTCGTGCTGGGGGTATTGAACGGCACGTAGAGGAACTCTCAAAGGAGCTGGTAAAACGCGGACACGAAGTTCTCGTGTTTTGTCGTTCATGGTATGTGTGGCCCATTAGAAACTACGAAGATGTTCAGTGTATTAAGAGTTACGGAATTCCAACAAAACATTTTGATGCGATCACGCACACTTTCTCTTCTGTGCTAAAAGCCGTTAAAGAGAAAGTTGATATTTTTCACTTCCATGGTGTTGGTCCAGCGCTTTTGTGTTGGATACCAAAACTTCTCAGACCATCTGCAAAGGTTCTTGTAACTTTTCATTGTATTGATCGTCACCACCAAAAATGGAATTGGTTTGCGCGTGTAATGCTCATGTTTGGTGAACGCACTGCGTGCAGAATCCCTCATGCAACAATTGCTGTTTCAAAAACACTGGAAACCTATTGTCGAATGTCTTATGGAATCAGCACAAAATACATTCCAAATGGAACACCTATTCCAACAGAACCATCAGACAAGACATTGCTTGAAAGCTTTAACATCAAATCAAACAAATATCTGATGATGTGTGCACGTCTTGTTCCTCACAAAGGAGCTCACGTGCTGATTAAAGCGTGGAAAGATCTGTGTAAGAAACAACCAAAACTTACCAAAAATAAAAAGCTTGTTATCGTTGGTGGAGGTGCTTTTACTACTGATTACGTAAAAGAATTGCACCAAATGGCAAAAGGAGATAAAAGTATTGTGCTTACTGGAACACAAACCGGCAAAACTCTTCATGCGTTGTTTGCCAACTGTTATGCAACAATTCACCCTTCTGAATCTGAAGGATTGCCAATTGCCATTCTTGAAGCCATGGGTTATGGAAAATGTGTGCTTTCCTCAAACATTCCTGAAAGCTTAGAGCTTACAGAAGAGTATGGTCTAAGTTATCAAGTGGGAAACACAAAAGATCTGATCAAAAAAATGCAAATGATACTTGAACAGCCAGAGCTTGTAAAAGCGGTTGGAAAAGAAGCGCGATCACATATTGCAAAAAACTACGACTGGAAAGACATTGCCGAGACGACCGAGTATCTTTATGAACTCGTTCACCTTGAACCAGAACTTACAAAAGAAGTTGTAAGATAAAAAATTCCGGTGCAAGCTGGAGTTTTTTTAATCTCTTTGAAAATAGTTCACGATCGTGAACTATTTTATAACAATTATTACAAATGAAAATTCGTTGCTTCCTGATAAACATTCATCACTTGCCTATAATGATCGTCAAGTGAGAATCGTTTTTCAACAACGCTTCGAGCATTGCGCGCAAGCTCTGCTTGCAAATCTTCATCATATACAATTCGCAAAATTGCTTCTGTCCAACCAGGCAAATCAATTGGTTGAACAAGCAAGCCATTGATCCGATCTTCTACAATCTCTGGAATACCTCCAACATCGCTTGCAATAGCTGGTGTGCCAAGCGCAAAAGCTTCCAAAAGTACAAGCGGCGCATTTTCATGCACACACGAAGGCAGAGCCACTGCGGCAGCCCCTTCATACAATCGTTTAAGCTCATCCCCTACCCTAAACCCTTCAAACGAAACATTGCTAAGTCCATGAGCTAAGTTGTGTAAGTATTGCTCATCTGGTCCACGACCAACAATTCTAAACTTAATATCAGGTAACATTTGAGCTGCTTTTATCAAAGTATCAACACCCTTCTCTTCACTCAATCTTCCAACATATAAAATGTATCCATTGTTTTTATAAACTGGTTCAATGTGTTGCGCATCAATACCAAACGGAATCACACGAATCTTTTCTCGATCAAAACCACCTTGAACAAGTTGGTTCTTCATATACTTTGACGGTGTGATAAATGTCTTTACAACTCGTCTATACATCCCCATTGCGCGTTGAAATTTGTACGCAAACATCTGGGCAAACGATGCAGAAAAAGAACATTTGTGAAACCGTGCTGCTGTTCCTCTTACAATTCCAGAATGCTGATGATCATCGCCGCAACCTTCTGCTGGCCTTACATATTGCGGCGATACAAGATGATGATCATGCACTGTCATGACAACTGGAATATTGTGCTCGTGAATTGGTTGAAGAAGCGAAGGAGAAAGCTGAGTGTAAATGTTATGGATGTGACACAAGTCTGGTTGTACTTCTGAAATAAGCGCAGACATTTTTTGTTTTGTTTGCCTTGAGTAGAGCATTCGTAAAAATGTTCTTAATCCACTTGGACTTAAGGAGACTTTTCGTGTTTCAACATAAGATGGGAAAAAACGATCGTACTGAGTTTCAATATTAGACTGATGTTGCATTGCAAACGGAATGATCTCGTGTCCTTGTTTTCCAAGCCAATCTGAAAGATCAAGCATGTATCGCTCTGCTCCGCCTTTAAGATAATAAAATTTATTTGCTTGAATTATTTTCATACTTTTCCCGTGCCTTAGGCGCGACTTTTTGCACTCTGCGATTTCCAAGAACATAAACAATCCCGGCAAAAAACCAGAGGTAATAACCGGTCGTACGTATTTCAAAAATCGTGGATGTGAAGGCGTTAAATGCAATGCCGATCATTACGGCGCAAAGACCAATGGCGAGCGAGCGCGTAAATGGATCCTTGTGTTTTCGATAAGTTCGATAAGCAAAAAGAAAAACCGCGAGATATATCCAAACATAAAAAACTATTCCAAGCGTTCCTGATTCTCCCCAAATCGAAAACCAATTGTTGTCAATAAACCCCTCTGTGCCAAAGACACCAAAAGGAAGACCAAGTGATTCATAAACAGACGAATTGTGAAGCGCCGCTGCTGCACCTCCACCAAATTGCCCAGGACCAAATCCAAAAAGCGGCGAAGCCGAAACCACATCAAGCGGCGTGTGCACAAACCAAAAAACCCTTCCAAGTCCAACATACTCACTTCTCCATCTTGCATAGCTAAATGATTCATAAAAACGTTCTGTAAAAGTCTGGCCTGGAACCTCTGTTATGAACCGAACGTTCATTCCACTTACAAACAAAAACGAAACAGCAAGAATTATTGCTGCTGCTGTTCCGACCATAATTGGTCGATTTCGTTTTACCCAAATTCCAACAAATAAAAAACCGAGCGCAAACGCAAACCAAGAGGATCTAGAAAACGTCAAAATAAGTGCTGGTATTCCAAGAAAGAATATTGGCCAGAGTCGATCATTGTGCTTTCTATAAGCATTAACAAAAATCATTCCGGTTGCAAGAAGTAAGAAAAAATAAAGAAAATTTCCAAGTCGATCATACCTACCAAGCGTAGCAAACACTCGTGCACCCGGATCCCAGAACTGCTCAACACCCTCAACCAATTGTATTGTTCCAACAGACCTTGACTCAGACGGCAGAAGAAGTAAATCAAGTGGCTCCCCCATCATTGCTTGTGTAATCCCAAGCATTGATTGAAAAATAACAATCGTGAGTAAAACAGTTACAAGTGTTTTAATTTGACGAGTTTTTGGCTGAAGATAAATGATCAAGAAAAAGACGATCATGAATCTTAAAATCTGTCTTGCTCCCAAAATCGCTATTGTTGGACTAACAAAATTAATAACCGCTGAAGCAATCAAAACAAAAACAAACAACAAAAACGGAAGATCAAACTGTGTTTTTTTTAATTTTATTTTTCCACTTATTATTTGATACAAAACAACTAGTGCAACAAGATAAATCATTCCTTCTGAAAAATATCTTGCAAAAAGATAAATCTCGTCTGGTGTGAACTTTAGAACAATTGTTTCAAATGGCAAATAAATCGCTATAAAACTTAGGATAAAAAACGGTCTAACAACTGCGACAATAATCGCAATAACAAGTGCAAGAGCGGCAATAACAAACATTGCAGAAAACATAGACTGCAAAATTATTAAAAGCACCAACAGACCAAACAGACCAAACATTATAAGTTTGGTGTGCTCTTCTGCATGAGCGTACACTGCACGCAAATTTATCATGTAGATATTTTAGCATAAATTGAAAGACCCCGAGCACACGCTTGCGCATGCTCGGGGCCGAGTCGTTCGTTGAGTCGCCTACGGGGCGTTGTCGCCGTCCGGGAGGAGCTCTCCCGTTCCGACGTCGCGAGTGACCGCGATGAGGTACTCGTCGTTCCCCTCGTCCGTGCAGAGCTCGTCGGCCGAAACCGATCCGCTCGTGCAGAACTCGAAGTTCTGGAGCCACCTGACGTCCTGGCTGATCCAGGAGTCCGCGTTATCGATGTCACCATCGCCGTCGAAGTCACCCTCGGCGTTGACGTCGATGTCGTTGTCGCCGCTGAAGTCGAAGCCCGAGGCCACGGTGTCGTCTGCGTCCACGTCGCCGTCCCCGTCGAGGTCGGCTCCGTAGATCGACGAGACCATGGTCAGCTTGAGCTGGATCCCCACGCTCCACCCGGAGGCGTCTGCGCAGAACCATGCTCCGACCGGATCGACCAACTCGCTCTCGAGCAGGTCCCAGTCCCAGTGGGCGTTCTCTCCCACGACGTACGCCGGCTGCTGCTGGTAGATCGCTCCCTCGGTGAAGAGGGTGATCGAGAAGCAGATCGTGTCGTCGAGTCCGTCACCGTCCTCGTCGCTGAGGTGGATGGAGCAGTCCCCGACGGGATCGGCTTCACCGTCGCAGTCGTTGTCCAAGGCATCGCCGCAGATCTCGTCGGTCGGCTGACCCGCGACCGCGTCGCACTCCGTGCCGCTTCCGTCTGCGGTGCAGACGGTCACGCCGGCTTCCTCACACTCACCGATGCCGTTGGTGCAGGCGTCTCCGAGCGAGAACCCGTTGTGGGTGTCCCCGTCGCAGTCCTGGTCGAGCCCGTCGCACAGCTCGGCCTCGGGCTGGCCCGGGACCGCGTCGCACTCCGTGCCGCTTCCGTCTGCGGTGCAGACGGTCACGCCGGCTTCCTCACACTCACCGATGCCGTTGGTGCAGGCGTCTCCGAGCGAGAACCCGTTGTGGGTGTCCCCGTCGCAGTCCTGGTCGAGCCCGTCGCACAGCTCGGCCTCGGGCTGGCCCGGGACCGCGTCGCACTCCGTGCCGCTTCCGTCTGCGGTGCAGACGGTCACGCCGGCTTGCTCGCACTCACCGATGCCGTTGGTGCAGGCCTGGTTCAGGTCGAACCCGTTGAGCGGGTCGCCGTCGCAGTCCTGGTCGAGCCCGTCGCACAGCTCGGCCTCGGGCTGGCCCGGGACCGCGTCGCACTCCGTGCCGCTTCCGTCTGCGGTGCAAACGATGGTGCCGTTGTTGGCACACTCGCCCACGCCGTTGGTGCACACACCTCCGAGCACGAATCCGTTGTCGACTACGTTGTCGCAGTCCTGGTCGAGCCCGTCGCACAACTCGGCCGCCGGGTTGCCCGGGACCGCGTCGCACTCCGTGCCGCTTCCGTCGGCCGTGCAGACGGTCACGCCGGCTTGCTCGCACTCACCGATGCCGTTGGTGCAGGCCTGGTTCAGGTCGAACCCGTTGAGCGGGTCGCCGTCGCAGTCCTGGTCGAGCCCGTCGCACAGCTCGGCCTCGGGCTGGCCCGGGACCGCGTTGCACTCGATTGCGGAGCCATCGATGTTACACACCGTGACCCCGGCTTCCTGACATTCACCCACGCCGTTGGTGCAGGCGTCTCCGAGCGAGAACCCGTTGATGGGATTCCCGTCGCAGTCCTGGTCGAGCCCGTCGCACAGCTCGGCCTCGGGCTGGCCCGGGACCGCGTTGCACTCGATTGCGGAGCCATCGATGTTACACACCGTGACCCCGGCTTCCTGACATTCACCCACGCCGTTGGTGCAGGCGTCTCCGAGCGAGAACCCGTTGATGGGATTCCCGTCGCAGTCCTGGTCGAGCCCGTCGCACAGCTCGGCCTCGGGCTGGCCCGGGACCGCGTTGCACTCCGTGCCGCTTCCGTCTGCGGTGCAGACGGTCACGCCGGCTTCCTCGCACTCACCAATGCCTTCGGAACAGGCTGCGTTGAGGACGAAGTCCTCGTCGGTCTGCCCGTCGTCGTCGTTGTCGAGGTCGTCGCACAGCTCGGGCGCGCCCGGGTAGACGGTGTTGTCTCCGTCGTCCGGGTCACCTGGGGTGAGCACGTAGCCGTCCGGGCAATCCGGTGCGTCTGCGACCACGAACTCGTCGAACGTGCCGTAGGGGTCACCGTCCACGTTGAGGAAACAGACGATCCGACCGTCCGCGCCGTCCGCGCCGTCCGCGCCATCGGCTCCATCCTGGCCGTCCGCGCCATCGGCTCCGTCCTGTCCGTCCGCGCCGTCCGCGCCGTCCGCGCCATCGGCTCCGTCCTGTCCGTCCTGGCCATCCGCGCCGTCGTTTCCGTCGGCTCCATCGATACCGTCCATTCCATTGCACACGGTGAACGAGTCCGCCGTGTCCGGATCCGGAACGCCATCGTTGTCGATGTCGTAACCGAAGATGACCGTGATGCCCCCGTTGGGGCAGTCGTGAGGTGCTGCCGGGATCTGGATCATGGCGAGCTGGTCGCCATCGGCTCCGTCCTGGCCGTCCGCGCCATCCGCGCCGTCCTGGCCGTCGGCTCCGTCTTCGCCGTCGTTGCCGTCCGCGCCGGGGGCACCGTCGTTTCCGTCGGCACCATCCTGTCCGTCCGCGCCGTCCTGGCCATCCTGGCCGTCGGCTCCGTCCTGACCGTCTGCTCCGGGTTCGCCCTGTTCACCCTGGGGTCCCTGGTCTCCCTGGGGTCCTTGCGGACCTTCGGGCCCAGGAACTCCCTGAACACCCTGCAGGCCCTGCGGGCCCTGCTCGCCGTCACAGACCGTGACCACGCTGGCCGTGTCCTCGTCGGGCACGCCGTTGTTGTCCGAGTCGATTCCGAAGGTGAGTACGAACCCACCGGCCGGGCAATCGGCTTCGGCAGCGTCGGCGATCTGAACCGCGATGGACAGTCCGTTGGCACCGTCCTCGCCATCCTCACCGTCGACTCCGTCCGCTCCGTCCTGGCCATCCGCGCCATCCGCGCCGTCCTGGCCATCCGCGCCATCCGCGCCGTCCTGGCCATCCGCGCCATCCGCGC
>CAYNRK010000006.1:75549-88514 GCA_964399675.1 uncultured Gammaproteobacteria bacterium
CGTCCTCGCCGGGGGCACCGTTCTCGCCGTTGCAGACCGCGAAGCTCGTGAGCGTGTCCTCGTCGGGCACACCGTCTTCGTCTGCGTCCGGGCCGATGGACACGATGATCCCACCGTTGTTGCAGTCGGCCTGACCGGCCTCCCTGGCGCTGGACCGAACCTCTGCGGCGTCGTTGCCGTCGGCTCCGGTTTCTCCGGGTGCGCCGTTGCAGATGCTGATGGAACCCGCCGTCATCGGATCGGGCTCGCCGTCTTCGTCTGCGTCACGACCGAACGTGAACGTGTTGCCGCCGAACTGGCAGTCCTCGATCGCAGCGTCCTCGGTGTTGATGGCCGTGGGCACGCCGTTGGTGCCGTCCTGACCGTCCGCGCCGTTCTCGCCGTCACGCCCATCTCGTCCACTCTGGCCGTCACGCCCATCTCGTCCGGGCTCACCCTGCGGACCCTGCGGTCCGGGGATGCCGTTGCAGAGCGTGAACTCCTCGGCCGTGTCCGGATCGGGATGTCCGTCGAAGTTGGCGTCCTGGCCGATGATCACGACCGTTCCACCTGCAACACAGTCGGCCATGTCGGCCGGAACCTGGGTCACTGCCACTGGCACGCCGTTGGCACCGGCTGCGCCGTTGCACAGCACGGTCACGGTGACCGAACCCTCGTCGGGCTGGCCGTCGAGATCTGCGTCCGGACCTGACTCGAGATGCACCCCACCTTCGGGGCACTCGTCCGCGGTTGCGTCACTCGTCACGTGAACGATGGACACGCCGTCGGCTCCGTCCTGACCGTCCGCTCCGTTGGCACCGGGCTCGCCGGGCTGGCCGTCCGCGCCGGGTGCGCCATCCTGGCCGTTCACTCCGTCGATTCCGGGCTCACCCTGCGGACCCTCGGGTCCCTGGGCTCCGTCCGCGCCGTTCTCGCCGGGTGCGCCATCGTTGCCGTCGGCTCCGTTCTCGCCGGGCTGGCCGTCGGCTCCGTCGTTGCCGTCGGCGCCGTCTGCGCCGTCCGCTCCGTTGACACCTGCGGTGCCGTCTGCTCCGTTGCAGAGCACCACGGTCTCACTGATGCCGGTCTCCTCTCCGAACGCGTCGAGCGCGCTGAAGCTGATGACCGCACCACCGACCGCACACTGCTCCGTGGAGGCCGTTGCGTGGGAGATCTCCCACGACGCCGGAACCTCCGGCTTGCTGCTGGCTTCGATCGTCTCGTTCTCGCCGCAAGCGACGAGTCCGAGTACGAACAGGGCCGCGAGGCCCGCGTTCTGGATGATGCTGCATCGCATGGTCTTTCTCCTGTTTCTCAGCACTGGTTGTGGTTACCCCTTCCGGGGGTTTTTTTGGACGGAGGATTCCGCCCACTGTGGCCCCAGAAGGGTTCCCCACAGAACCAAACATCCAAAAAAGATGCTTAGTTCTGTGGGGAATCTTATTATTTCCGTAAGCAATTTGTAAAGACCGAAGTCTCTTTGCTCAAAACGCTGATTTTTCCTGCAAATTGACGTATAAATGTAACATTTTCGTTTATTTTTGTCAAGATTAAAATAGTGAAGAAAAAAGGCTGTTTTTAGGAAAAACATGGCCAAAATTTTGTTGACAAAAAGAAACACACTCCAGAGTACCAGAGTGCGTCGTGTTGAGGATCCCCCCGCCCCTCTTGAAGGAGGGGCGGGGGTCACCTTGAGTCATCTCGTTGTCGAAGCTACTTGGAAGTCGCGCCGAACCCGACCGTCAGCCCGAGCGTGCCAGCCCAGGCGTTCCCCTTGTTCGACGTGGTCTCCACCCCGTCGGCCTTGGTTCCGGCTTCCTCCCTGATGTAGCTGAACCGAGCGAGCAGCCCCACCTGGGCAGGCCCACCGTTGGTCAGCCGGTAGTGCAGGGACGGTCCGATGCCCCAGCCACTGGACTGGGCTTCGGCCTCCACTGCGTCCGCGCCTGTGGTGTGGCTCTGCCAGAGCAGATGTGCTCCGACGGCCAGATCCCGCAAGGGACGGACCATGACCTCGGGTCCACCCTTGAAGATACGACCCGAGCCATCACCCTCGGACAGCCCCACGAACTCGCCGAAGAGACCGAAGCGCCAGTTGCGCGACTCGACTCCGAGCTGCGCACCCAACATGTAACCGCCTGCCGAGGTCGGTCTCACCTCGTTGCCGTCGAGCTCCACGTCCGACTGGTCGAAGAGCCCGCCGAGGCCGAGTGTGAACTCGGCAAGCGGGCCGTAGGACTCCAGGATACCGACTCGCGTGCCGAGCGCTCCGATGGAGTTGCTCAACTTGCTGCGCTCTTCGGCGGCCGTCTCCTGACCGGTCTCGAGCTCACCGACCCGACCGTCGAGGAGTCCGATGTCTGTCTCGACCGCGGCGTTGACCTCGACCTGATTCTCCCAGCGAGCGTCGCGGACGCGCTTGGCCTCGGCCTCGGCCTCGAGCCTCTTCTCCGTCTCGACCAGCAGGAGCGCGGCTGCCTTGGCCTCGGCTTCTGCGAGCAGCTTGGCTTTGGCCTTCTTGCCCATGCCGCCTCCGCCACGTCGCCGGCACCTGGGCCCTCGCTCCTTGTCCTCGAGCTTGAGGGCCGCGAGGGCGTCGTCGTCGATGATCGAGATCAGCCTGCCGCACCCTCGGCGCACGATGTGGTTGCCGTCGGTCGTCACGAACTTCCCGTTCGTCACGTCCACTGTGCACTCGGCATCGTCCTCGCAGGTGCTGATGTTCTTGGCCAGGGTCAAGGCCGCCCTCCGATTGCTTGCCCTGACCTTGAAGACGCTGAGAACGCCGGAAGGCGGCATCTCGTAGGCGTTTCCGTCGCAGTTGTCGTCCACGCCGTTGTCGAAGACCTCTCGCGCGCCCGGATGGACACCCGGGGCGTCGTCCGCGCAGTCCTTGAGCGCGTCGACCGGATCGTCGCTGAAGTAGCCATCACCGTCGTCGTCCGTGTCACCGGACGGCTTGGGTGCGGCCAGCGCCGCGGTGGCGCTGAAGGCCACCATGAGGCCGATGAGCAGGGCCGTCAGACCCCTGTGGTTCTGATGCTTGGTACGCATGTCCTTTCTCCTGTATCTGCTTGGGGCCCATTCCCCTTCGGGGTTTTTGACCAAATCCGAGAGTATCCCGAATCGGCCATTCCGCCCTCCCCGAAGGGAATGACGGTTCTGTAACCTTGACGTTGTAGAGAACTACTCAGTCATGGTCGTCACCAGGATTGTCGAGATATCAACATCCCTGGAATCGACCATGTTCTGAAGTGGTTCGACATCATCTACATGGCGAGGAGGAGACGCTATGAGATGACATCAAACCGCTTCAAAACTCGTCGAAAATGTTCTAAATCCCCCGAAAATCCGTCCATAATGAAGATCGCAATTTAACACATGTGATTGATTTTGTCAAGAGCAAGCCCTCTAAAATAGTACAGTTAACCGGGATACAGTATCCCGGTTAACCACTGTGGTATTGACCGAAAAAAACAGCTTTGATAAGCTGCCGCCAGTTCCAAAACCAAATATTCGCCACTTAGTGGCGAATATAAAAGAAAAAACCGTTTAAATGGCTTGGGAACAGCGATCATCGCGTCTCCTCCTCGTGATGATTTGCCAGTCCCAAGCTGTTTAAGCGGTTTTTGGTTATGTTTTTAAGGGTTTTAAGTTAATTGGTGTCTGCGTCTTAAACGCTCACTTTTCGTCAAAATTAAGGCAATTCCAATAAGACAACCAAGGAAAAATCCAGAAGCACTATTTGCCAGAATGTTCGGTTTTACAGGCCAACGAGAGTTAAGTGGCGAATCCACAAGTGAAACCTGAACACTTCCTCCTGAAGTGTAATCAGAAACATTTCGGGTCAGAACAAAGGCTATGGCACGAGCAATTTGCTCGGCTTGTGTAACGTCTTTGTGATAAGTCGATATTGTCAAAAGTCCTGATCCACGGGTAACAGATGCATCCACTGCACGTGACCAAACACGTCGACGCTTTCGATCGTTTTCAGGAAATGTCTTTCTATCAATACTAAAACCGGAATCCATCACCTGGTCAAAAAACGTTGAAGTGAAAAGAATGGTTGCTAGATTTTCTGCAATTCGTTCTTCAGCACGAGATGCTGTGTAAGCATCAACCGAAGACCCACTGTCCTGCAAGATGAGCAACCGAATGGTTGAAGAATACTGAAGTGGCTGTACAAAAGAAATAAGCAATGCAAGCACAAGGCCAAGCAAACCAAAAAGTGCAATTGAGTGCCATTCTTCAAATAAATTTACTGAGTGATGTTTCTTTGCCATACCTCCCTTTTGTTAAACTCTATTATACCAAAATTATTTTGTGCTTAAAACAATCTCTACAGACAACTCTTCTCCTTTGCGCTCAAAAACTATTTCAACAGAATCTCCTGGACCATAATTAAAAAGTCGTTCATCAAGTGATCGATAACCATTTACAGATTGACCATCAAGAGAAATAATAATGTCTCCTTTTTTTAGACCAGCTTTTTTTGCCGGGCTTCCAATATTGAACGACCAAATGTAAGCCCCTGAATATGTGGCGCGATCTTTTCCAAAAGCTGAACCTATGGTGTGCGTGAGGTCAAGCACATTCACACCAAGCTCTGCTCGCTCAACCTTGCCATTTTCAAGCATTGAACTGAACGCTGGCAAAATAGCATCAATTGGAATCACCTCAGACCGAGAAGGACTTATTCTATCAACCACCCCAACCAACTCACCGGTTAAATTGAAAACCGGATCACCCACCTGACCTTCCCTATCAAGAATTATTTTTCGTGTTGGTTTATCTGAAGAAACAGCTTTACCGGAAGTGTGCTTGTGTTCAATAATATTTGCTGAGATAAGATCACTGCCATTGTGAGAAAGAAACACTTGCTCTTGAAGCGACAAATCTAATCCTGAACCAAATGTTGTAACCGGTAATCCATGATCATTAATTTTTATAAAATCAATTCCAGTAATCTTGTCGGTTTTTTTATCTTCTATTTTAAAAAGTTCTCGATTATGAAGAACTTGTACGGACTGTGCTGAAATAAATCTGTCTGAATAAACCGCGACCCAACCATCTGATGTCAAAATCATACCTGAACCTAATGAATCACCAAGCCCATATCCATCTGATTGATTTGTCTTTGAAAGAAGCGTGACAACCGTTGGCAATGCAGCTTCTTGAACTCTGTCGATTGCTTCCTGATACGATGAGGGGAAAACAGTTGGCTTTTTCTGAGTCAAACGCAAAGGCGTTGTAAGGTTTTGAAGTTCAAGCGCATATTCTGAAAGATAATTTGAAGTAAGCGCGGTTGCAAAAACACCACTACCGGCTCCAAGCGCGATAGACAGAAGAATCGTAAGTAATGTGGTTTTATAAATTGGCGTTTTCATAACCATTTGGATGTCGCAACAATCATAATAAGAAGTACCAAACTAATCAAGAGATAGCGACGCAGGACTGTTTTTGAGAGTTTGTGAGTGGCCTGACCTCTTGTTAGTCCTAAAAAGGCATAAAACAAGATTGTGATGATAGCAGCATTTGAATAAAATCCGCTTGGGAGATATGAGAGTGCGAGAAAAAGTTCTGTTGTAAGAATCGATCCGGCAATTGCATATGGTTTTGCTCGTACAAACTCAACCTTGCTTACCCAAAGTGTTGAATAGATTAGAAATAAAGACAGTGCGAAAAAAATTATTCCAAGAAGGACAAGAGGGGTATTTAAAAGAAGTCTTAAACCAAACCCAACTGTGCTTGCGAAAAAAATCGTCAAAATATTTAAAATAAGCGAAACGTATTCAAGAGAATTTGGCTGATATTTGGTTGGCAAGTGAACAAACTCAAAAACGAATTCTGAAAACAAAAAGATTAAAAAAACTGAAACACCACCCAGGGCCCAAATTAGTCCACGCTCTTCAAAAAATAAAAGAGCAAAAAAAGCTGAAAGTAAATAAAGAACCGGTGTTCCCAAAAAATGCCAGAATTGAAACGAGTGTATGTCCCAAGAAAGAAGCCTGCCCAAAAGAAGACTAAATAAAACAACCGTGATCACCGGTGTTAAAATAACAGGAAGCCATGAATACAAAATTGATGCAAAACCAAGCGCCACCAAAAGCACTAGCAAAAACGGCGTTAGTCTGTGAATCAAAATCATATTAGTTTGATTGTTCAATCTCTACATTGAATTCACCCCCAATCTTTACACAACCATCAAAGTATACGATTCCGTTTACAGTAGCAAATGACCCTAATGCCTGATTGACTTGAGAAAGTTGGCTATCAACAATCGGTTGCAACACAAAAGATATTAGTGAGCCCGGAACATTAAGCGAGCCAATTGAAAGACGATCTATCTTAACACCTAATTTATCATCAACAACCTGTGTATCTACATGTAATTGCAAGGCGGTCTTACGTGAAGCAATCATGGCTGGTAAAAAAAGTTCAAAGCCTGTGTCAGAATTAACAATCACTTGAGCATTATCACTAATCAAAACAGGCGACTGACTTTGTTTAATTGCAGATTGCAATGAAGCCGTTAATGATTCCTCTTTTATTTCAAGAGTGACAGATGTGTCTGAGAGCTTGCCTTGATTTGCCTGAATGCGCTTAATCAATGTTGTCTTAAGTGTTTCTTCAGCAATTACTTCGGCCGGCACACCTGGCTCAACAACTCGAGTTGGAACAGGTTCGTTGTAGGCAATGTTTGAAATCACGGGAATTGTAACAAGTCCTGTTGCTGCCACCACCCAAGAAACTAAAAGCAGCACACCAACTACACACAAAAGAAAAATGACCGAACACACTACTTTAAATTTTTTTTTCTTTTTTGATTTTTTTACTTCTTTTATTACCTCCCCTTTCATCTGATTCATTTCCTGTCGCACAGAAGTTCCTTTTTCAATTCGTGACATATTAATTTAATTATTAAGCCAATCTTCCGGAGATAGTCGATCAACTAGTTTCTGATACGCGTTTGAAGCGTCTTTGTTTTCTGATAATAATTCAATTTTCATTGCGTTAAGTGCAACCACAATTTCAAGATGTAAATCTTTGTACTGAAATGGAACTCGCAAATCAAGCAAGGACTTGAGCGCGGATTCAACAAGAATCAACTGAGACAAGCCGTCGTTGCTTTTTTCAAACTGATCTTGAAAAGAGACAACAAGATTTTTTAGCCCGGCTTTGTAATCTTCTTCTGAAACCTCTTGGGTTTCAGTTGGGACTAATAATGATTGATTTGAAATCGGTTTTTCAAAAGTTAAATACATAAACCCAACCAACAATAAACTCAAAATAACAACAACCAATGGAAAGAGTGAGTGGCGATGATAATATCTCATACTAATTCTTTAAAGAAATCGTCGAGCACAACGGCAAGCATTGTTGCAAGCGGGATAGATAAGATTGCACCAACCAAACCAGCAACTTTTATACCAATAAGAAGTGCTGCAATGCTGATGATTGGATTAAGTCCTGTAACTTTTTGCATGATCTTTGGAACAAGAACATTGTTCTCAACTTGTTGAACAAGGGTATACAAAACCAATACTGCCACACCGTCTATTGGCGCTTGTGCAAACCCAATAATGAGTGCTGGGATGAGTGCCATGATCGGACCAATATAAGGAACAATTTCAAACAGTCCGGCAATGAGCGCAAGAAGAAGCGCGTACTTAATACCCAAAAGAGTGAGTCCTATATAAACCATCACACCAACAACAAGTCCTAAAAGAAGCTGTCCACGAAGCCAGGCACCAATTTTGTTTTGCATCTTTTCTAAAAGCTGCGAAATGTAAGGCTGATATTCAACCGGTGCTAAATTTTTAAAATATGTTCTAACCTTGTCCCCTTCCACAACAAGATAAAACGTGAGAACAAGAATAATTAAAAATGCAGCAATAGAACCCAGGAATCCTTTCACTGTTGAGAAAATGTAACCAAATGAACTTGAAATACCTTGCTGGAATGATTCCAAACTGGTTTGTAGATTTTGTCCAAATGTACCAGCGTCTGAGAATGCCGGAAGATAACCAAACGACTCGCTCAAATCACCATAATACTCTTGAACATTTGAGATGAGTTGTACGGATTGCTTTGCAACAATTGGCGTAAACAGAATCAATATCACAGAAACAATTGAAAGGAGGATTGTGTAAACAATTAAAACAGACAAACCACGAGGGATGCGTCGTTTGGCAAACCAGTCTGCAAAAGGATCAATGAGTGCGGACAAAAGAAGAGCAACAACAAAAATTGCAACTATGTCTCTTATAAACCACAAAAACCACAGCCCTAAAAAAATAAGAACTGCTTTGAAGAACGTAGATGTGGAAATCGTGATGGTCTGATTTCCTTTCATAGATGCAATTATTATAACACAAATACCCACCAATAATGGTGGACATTTTATTCATTTGTTTTAAAAAGCTCGTAACTCAGTTACGAGCTTTTGTCAGCCAGCATCTTTGCATATCTTTTTTCATTTTTGAGAGAAAGCGGGAGGCTGTCCGCAACAAATCCCATTCTAATTTCCTGCTGAATAATTTGATTTAAAAGAACTCGGATCATTTCCTGTAAAGATGAAAATCCTTGCTTCTCAGCTGCTTTTTTTGCTTTGTCCCTTAATTGCTTATTGATGGGCACTTGTAGTGTAATTTGCTTCATACATTATTATTATACTGATTTCATAATAGATGTCAATCGAATAAATTAATATTTCATGATACAGCTGGATTGACACTTCCACTTTTTTCAAGTATAGTTTTGCAGCTGGGGCTGATCGGTATCGATGGAAGTCCCTTGTCTGATAATCAAGCCGAGGCGACACAGCGCCTCGCCCGCCCGCCATAGCTCCACAGGAGCGACGTCGGGTTAATCAATCTGTGTAAGACGATAACTGCAAACAACGTCATTGCGAAAATCAGAAATGCTTTCAGCGTTCCTGCATTCGCACCCGTTCTCGCTTAATTGCTTGAACCATCCGCCTTCATGATGCTCGATAATGAAACGTGGGTGTCATAAACATCGAGCTGGAATATGAGATTTCCGGTTTCTCATATTTAAGAGTTGCAATCGGAACCGTTGAACGTATTTGGTCTTGCTTTGATCGTTCAATGTAAACAAGCAAGAACGAGCTTGGACAAATTATCTTGCAAAGCCTTACCAGACGGGAGTTCAATTCTCCCCAGCTCCACCAGCCAAAAATCCGCCACTTCATGTGACGGCTTTTTGTTACAATTTAAAAAATCCTCAACAGAGGATGAATAAAAAAATAAAAACCTAAATCTCTAATTGAACATTTGTTGCTTTGGCAATCTGATGAACCCATTTTTCAAGCCTACGAACCTGATGTGTTAAAACAACCATTTCCTGAAAGTATGCATCAGCCTTTTTTGCAAAACCATCAACCGAAATTTGTAAATCCGAAAAATCTGACCGAAGTCCTTCAAATTTTTGATCCATCTCTTCTCTTGTGGCAAACGTTGCTTGTTGTGCCTTAAGAGAGTTTTCGAATCTTTCATCCAGATCACCTTTTGTAGAAAAATTCTCCGTCATCCCCTCGAGTAAATTTTGAATGTCTTCCGTTGTTAGCATAAGTTTATTTATGAAATCCACTTACTTTGAGTATAGGCTCATCCGACAAATTGTCAACGCAAACTGTTAACCAAGTAACGGTCAGACGATCACTTTTTTGCTATACTATTCTTGTAGAACTTCATCTACCATTGCAAGGACAATACTTGATGGATCTCCGAACGATACGTGCTACAGGGCACCAGCTTGGCCGGTTCGCTGCCAACATGGTCCGCACGCATCTGCTGGACCGTCATGACATTCTCCCTCATCTTGCTCTTTTTTATGTAACGCATCGATGCAATGCGCATTGTGCATTCTGCAGCCGAGCAACACAAGTCTTCTCCGACAAGTGTGAACCCGAAGCTGATCTGGAAAGAACGCACCTCATTCTGTCAGAAATCCACAGAGTCACCCCAGCGCTCTATGTCACTGGTGGTGAGCCCTTGATTCTGCCGGACATCACAAAACGACTAAGGACCGCACGCGAACTTGGTTTCTGTCCGATCCTCCTGAACACCAATGCCACGCTGCTTCATCTTCATTGGGGAGTACTTGATCTTCTCGACACACTCGTAGTAAGCCTTCACACGCTTGATATTCCTACTCTGGCAAGGACTTATCGAGTGGATAATTCGATGATCGAAACCGCGCTTGCTAGCATTGCGCGTGCTGCACAAGAACATCGAATGCATGGCAAAGCTCGAGTGATGGCTAATTGCGTCCTCACCAGTGAAAACGTTTTTAGCGCACATCGCGTTCTGGAGTTCTGTGTTGAACACGGAATCACGCTAGCTGTTGTTCCTGCAATCATTGACCAAAACCCTGCCATCGATCACGCAGACGCAGATGCAGTCGACGCATACGAACGCTTCATCGACCGAGTTGTTGCACAAAAAGAAAAAGACCCTGGATCAATTCAGGGCACACTGACATACCTGGAACACATCCGTGATCGAAGACAAGTCAAATGCCGTCCAACAGGCATAATGACAGTCTCTCCGGATGGACATGTTCTTCACCCGTGCGACAAGAACTTCAATAGCATTGGCAGAATTTCTACAACCAGCTCGGCTCTTTCTATCTTGAAGAGAGAACTAGAGCTTGATGAGCCATTCCGTCAATGTCTAGATAATTGTCTCAAGGCCTGCTACACACAAACAGCTTTGGCCCTTGAGTACGTTATTCCTGCAATTTCGGAATATCTTCTTAGCGAACAACTCGGAGACGTTGCCTGACGTACTCCTTTTTCTATTCCTTCATCTTCTGCCGAATCTGCCGATCAACATCTCTCTTTTTAATAGTCTCGCGTTTTTCATGTTTCTTTTTTCCTTTTCCAACTGCAAACTCCAACTTCACCAACTTTCCTTTTTGATAAATTCGAACCGGCACAAGCGTCAAACCCCCAGCTTTCTTTTTTCCAATCAATCTGCTGAGCTGACGTTTATGCACCAAAACTTTCCGATTCCTGTCTGGCACATAATTCTCCTGCTTCCCTGCTGGCTCATATTTTGAAACATATGCATTCTTTAACCACAACTCCCCTTTTGAAATATCCAGAAACGCGCCCTTAAACTGCACATGCCCAGCCTTAATTGACTTAACCTCAGCCCCACTCAATACTAAACCACCTTCATAAATCTCTTGAAGGTCGTAATCGAATTTAGCTCGTTTGTTGATTGCCAAAGTTTTCATATTCCATCCCGCGTCGTTGCGAGGCCTGTCAGACGGGCCGAAGCAATCTCCGTGTTATAAGTCGTCAGATAAATCAGTCCAGTATGGATTCTCTTTGTTTATTAAATCTACTTTCTTTTTACGAGAACCTCCTTTAATTTGTTTCTCTCTTTCAAGTGCGTCTTTGATGTAATCATAGACTTCATAGTAAATCAACTTTGTGCAGTTATACTTTTTAGTAAAACCTTCAATCAGCTTCTCTTTGTGTTCTTGTGCTCGACGAGAAAGGTTGTTTGTAACTCCAACATAAATGACATCATTATTTGGATTGGTCAAAAAATATACGTAACATTTTTTCTCATGCATATACGGAGATTGCTTCGTCGGCCCGTCTGACGGGCCTCCTCGCAACGACGCGAGGGGTGTGTTAGACAATGATGCGAATATTTGTTCTAGTATAACGTAATACTTGATTTTTTCGCTAACTTTTAGTAGAGTGCACGCGTTATGCGAATTCACAGACATAGAGCCCGAAAGCCAAAATATAACATTCCTCATTATAAAATCAATGAGCGTATTAAGGCACCTGAAGTTCGGGTAATTGATGGTGAGGAAGCATTGGGTATTATGCCAACAGAAAAAGCAGTTGGAATTGCACAGAAGAAAGAAATGGACTTGGTTGAAGTTTCACCAAAAGCAAACCCTCCTGTTTGCAAAATTCTCGATTTTGGTCAGTTTAAATATCAAAAAGAAAAAGAGGCAAAAAAGCAAAAGACTCAATCAAAAGAAGTTGAACTAAAAGGAGTCCGTTTGTCTGTGCGTATTGGTCCTGGAGACTTTGATGTAAGACTTAACCAAGCTCGAAAATTTCTTGATCGAGGTGATAAGGTAAAAATTGAGCTGCCACTTCGAGGCCGTGAAAAAGCTCACCAAAATGTTGCGCGTGATGTAATGATTAAATTCCTAACAAAACTTCAAGAAGATTACAGTCTTCGTGTTGAACAAGAAATTAAGTATCAATCTGGAAGATTGGCAATGATTATAACCAAGGCTTGACATTACAAGCTGATTTCCCTATACTTCCGTGGTCTAAACCTATGAAACAGAAAACGCACAAAGCCTTGTCCTCTCGGCTAAAAATCACAAAAACTGGAAAAATGATCAAACGAAAGGCTGGTCAGGATCATTTTAATAGCAGCGAGACAGGAAAAGTTACACGTAACAAACGACGTGATCAACAGTTTTCAAAAGCAAACCGAAAGGCTGTGCAAACCTTAATCCCAAAATCAAAGTAATATGCCACGAGTAAAACGAGGAACACAGCACACAAAACGACGTAAAAGCCTACTTGCCAAAACAAAAGGAATGAAATGGGGACGAAAGTCTAAAATCCGATTGGCACGCCCGGCAATGCTCAAGGCCGGAGCCTATGCCTATCGAGACCGACGGGTTAAAAAGCGAACTTTTCGTCGATTGTGGCAGCTGAGAATCAATGCAGCAGCACGTCTTCACGGAATGAGCTATAGCAGATTCATTGAGAGCATAAAGAAAGCAAACATTGAACTTGATCGAAAAATCCTCTCAACCCTTGCTGCTGAATATCCAGCCGTGTTTGAACAAATCATTTCAAAAATCAAGTAAAAACAAGCCTCAGGCTTGTTTTTTCTTTCCAACAGACCCTTTCATAAATGTCATACGGAAATGATAATGTCCCCTTTAAGGGAAGTAGAAATGTCCCCCTG
>CAYNRK010000007.1:0-55113 GCA_964399675.1 uncultured Gammaproteobacteria bacterium
CAAAGGTGACATTTCTAAATCCCTGAGAAGGGGACATTTCTACTTCCCGTTGACAAGACCCTTTCATAAATTGACAAAAAACGATTTTTGTGGTAGATTTTCTCGTTCCGAAGACTCTCTTTGGTTCGATATTTGCGCAAGATTGCGCACAACTTCCATAGCAAAGGCAGGGAGGGCACATGCCTTATTCCATTGATGGAGGAACGCCCTCCAACCAGCCAGCCGCGCAAATGAACGTCCACACTGGTGTACGTTTCCAGGTGGTATTCGAGGTAGTCGGGGATGACGGTGCGGGTGGTTCGCTCGCAGTACTGAGCGACCAATACGAGATGGCAACACCGCCCGAGGTCGTACTCGACAGCCAGAGACTCGAGATCACGGCTGCCGAACTGACCCCCTCCACAACCACAGGTGGATTCGACTCGGCGACTCTAGTGTTCGGAGGAACTGCTCAGGTGTGTGGTGATCACACGCTCCACATCTTCAAGAGTGGCGAGGTGGCCCCACTCGGAATAGTGCAGGTGCACAGTGGGGTTCAGCCGCAACCTCAGCCGGCTCAGCCGGGACTTCCGCCTCCGCCGCAGCCGCCGGCTCAGCCGCAACCGACCCAACCACAACCTCTGCCGCAGCCACCGGCTCCGCCGACTCCGCTGAGCAAAGGGGGCAAGATTGTCGCCTGGGGGCTCATCATCGTAGTGGGCCTTACCGCAGCGTACCTTCTTGCCCAGCTCTTCGGCAGCTTCAACTGGGGCGTGGTCAACATGGGAACGGCCGCAACCGACCAAGAGAAGCGGGATCTCGTGGTCGATCGTGCCAAGTACGTGGTCACGAATAAGCTGGACGCGAAGGAGAAGGAAAAGGCCGATGCTGAGGAGGCTCGTGACAAGGCTGTCGAAGCCAAGGACAAGGCCGAGGCCGAAAACGAGCGCCTGAAGAAGGAGCTCAAAGCGGCCAAGAAGGCTGCCAAGGTTCCTTGACCCTTCGACACAACAACGACACGGCAGGATCGCAGTCCCCATCTCAAATGGGGGCTGTTGATCCGGCCGTGGTTTCTTTTATGGTAAGATAATTTTAATATGGAAAAAATCCGAATTAATAAATATTTATCTGAACACGGATACTGTTCAAGACGTGAAGCTGATCGGCTGATTAAAGCAGGTCGTGTTTTTGTTAATAATAAAAAAGCAAAACTGGGTGACAAAGTTTCAGAAAATGACTTAGTTCGAGTTGAAGGTCGAGACAAAAAACGACCGCCCAAAAAAGTTTATATAATGTTAAACAAACCCGTTGGTTTAATCTCAACAACAGACAAACGATCAAAAGATAATATAATTGATTTTGTTGATTACCCAGAACGCCTCTTCCCTGTTGGCAGATTGGATGTTAAAAGCGAAGGGCTCATTCTCCTCACCAACGACGGTGTACTTGCCAACCGACTCATGCACCCTCGTTATGAACACGACAAAGAATATGTAGTAATGGTAGACAAACAAATGCCAAGATCCGATATTGCAAAAATGCAGCGTGGTGTTGAACTAGACGATGGCATAACCCTCCCAGCCAAAGTACGCGCAATGACTCCGGATAAATTTGCAATTATTTTAAAAGAAGGTCGCAACAAACAAATCCGTCGAATGTGCAAAGCTCTGGGTTATGAGGCGGTTTCGCTCAAACGAACCAGGATCCTTACACTCAAAATGCCAACCAGTTATCCAACCGGCAATTGGCGACATTTGACTCAGTCTGAGGTAAGGCAGTTAAAACGAGCTGTTGGAATGGAAGAAAAAAAGGTTAGTAAGAAAAAGAATAGGTAAATAATTTTATGATCGAGCCTTTTGATCGAACAAACAAAAATCACATAGCAGCCATGCGCAAACTGCCTTTTGCGTTTATGTCCAGTGAGTTTGCGCTTTCACATTCTGCACATGTTATTGAGCGCAATGGTGAGTACATCCCAGTATCACAAGATCTTATTTCCCCACATGAATTTCCTGCCCTTTACCTACCGCACAAAAAGAAGAACTGGGAATATCTTGCTGTTACCTTTGCGACTGAAAAAGATGTGGAAACTTTGAAAAAAAGTGGTAATCGTATTGTTGTAGAAAATCCGATCTCTACTGAGTTCTTTTACTCAACTGATCAATTTGTTAATCCAACTGGTTCCTTTCGTAAAAAAATCAATAGTTTTAAAAATAAACACAACTTTGAAGTAACAAATGAATGTGATGAAGCTGAGGTTCGAAAATTTTACAAATTTTGGAAAACACAAATAAAAGAAAAGACACTGACTTTTGATGAATCTGAATCTTTCTTTTTCTTTGGGCTTGAAAATCTAAAAGCTTTTGGCATTAAGCAGGTTTGTGTCAAAATTGATGGAAAGCTTGCAGGTCTTGCCTGGGGCCTTGATCATTGGAGTGGTAATTGGGTGGGCATGAGTCTGAAAGTTAATCGGAAGTATCGCGACCTGTCACGATTCCTTCATCACGAACGCGCAAAGCTATTTGCAGATCGACCAACTTTCACACTGGGCACAGACGCTTTTAAAAAAGGCATACGGCAATATAAACAAGAACTTAAACCTATCGAGGAAAGGAAATACACATATATACTCACAGGCGAAAAAGAGAAATAATATAAAAGACCCTCAGCAAAAAGTGAGGGCTTTGTTGCTGGTTTATTACATAAGTCGTTTTCTCGAAAACGCGTGGCCAGACGGTGTCTTTAAATATTTTTCAAAATTCATTGCCTTTTCTCTGTTTCTAAACACACCAACCCAAACCAGCTTCCAAGGACGCAACTTCTTTGTATAAGAAGATTTGCCATCATTGTGTTCTTTTAGCCGTGTCTCTGCTGTTTGTGTTGTGTATCCGTAATAGTACGTTTGACTTAATTTGCTTTGTAGAATGTAGACGTAGAACATAGACTCTTGCAGTATAACAGAAAGACACCCTACGGAGGTGTCTTTTGCGGCCCCACTTCGCTCAGAGAGCTACGTTAGGGGCATCCCTACTTCACCCTTTGTGCTGTTGTTGAAGAGTTCCCTTGCGTAATCCAGCAAGTGGAACCCATCCCCAACGTAGCCCAAAGGGCGAAGTGGGATGGCGGACCGGACGGGACTCGAACCCGCAACTTTCGCCGTGACAGGGCGATGCTCTAGCCAATTGAACTACCGGTCCAAAATAACGACAAAATATTATCACAGCCTCTTAACAAGTGCAAGACTCTGGGCTAAACTACCGATCATATGAAACACAATAAATTTCCTCGCATTTTAACCTTTATTTTCTTGATTCTTTTAGTTCTTCTTATTGTCTTTTTCGCTACCCACTCAAATATTGATCCAAAAATAATCGATGATTCCTATCATAAAGATTTTTATACTCAAGCAGAAAATACTTGGGCAGCCAAACTTGAAGCTCAAAAATTTAGAGAACAAGCACTTGGCGAACTAACTTTTGGATCTTCATCATATGTATCACTTAATTGGCAAAAACCTCGTTATAAATATAACCACTTTTTAATCACAGTTTCTAATCCTGAAACCGGATGGACCAGAACTGAAAGCGGTAATCACGACAGAGACATGCTTGATCTTTCTGATCTTAAACCAGCTACAGAATACACATTTGTTGTTCAGGTGTGTTTTGATCCTGAATGTAAAAAGTGGGATGTTACTGAAACTGAAGCAAAAGAAACAACAAGCCCACTTGTTTGGGAAATTGATACTAACGTTAACAACTTAATTGACGAACCTTTCACACGATACACAGAACAAGAAAATTGGGAGGAGCGTTATGATTTCACAACCGCTCGTTTTTTCAAAAACGAAAAAGAAGTTGCTTTTGATGACATTGAGATTCAAACAGCTTTTGAATTTGAAATATACAGCAGCAAACAACTCTTGAAACTAAAAAACGGATTCGCAAGATTCATGAATCCGTAATTCATTTACACAGTAATGATATCTGCACCCTTACCATGTTCAGCACCGATCACGACAACAAGTCGTGATCCTTTTTTTATAAGTTTTTCTTTTTTAAGCTTTACAATCGCGCGTTTTAAAAAAGTTTTTGGGTTTTGTTTTTTTTGAATAAACGGTGTGACTCCCCATTGAATCGCGTTTTGTCGAGCCGTTGTCTCGTTTTCACACGCAAGAAATAATCTTGTTTCTGCGCGAGATCGCAGTAGTCCTTCAGACCAAGGTGCGATTGCATGTGAAGCAATAATGCCATCAATCTGCCCACTCAAAGAAAAAAGTTTAATGGCTTGACCAACCGCTGCCTCAGGGCTTATTTCAACAAGCCCGGCAAAGACATCGTCGTATGGTGACTCCTCGGACTCTTCTGCAATCTTTGTCATAATCTCTACAGCCTTAAGTGGATACTTCCCTGTTGCAGATTCACCTGAAAGCATCACAGCATCAGTGTGATCAAAAACTGCATTTGCAACATCGGAAACCTCTGCGCGAGTTGGTCTGGGATTACGAATCATTGAATCCAGCATCTGTGTTGCCACAATAACCGGCTTTCCAGCCTGCCTACATTTTTCAATAATTTCTTTTTGTCTTACAGGAACCTCTTCTGCCGGAATCTCAATTCCCAAATCTCCACGCGCAACCATAACTCCATCAACAACTTTTAAAATCTCATCAAAATGATCAATGGCCTCATGCTTTTCAATTTTCACAATAATCCTTGGCAAAATCTGTCCTTTCTTTGCATATTTCTTAATAAGCCTGCGAAGTTTCAAAACATCTTTCTTGTCTGTTACAAAAGACAAGGCAATCCAATCCACACCTTGTTCAACTCCAAATTTCGTATCAACAATATCCTTTTTTGTAATTGCAGAAACTTTTAAAGAAGTATGTGGAAAATTCATGCCTTTGTGGGACTTGAGTATTCCGCCTGTTATCATTTTTGCATGAATCTGCTTACCAACAACTTTTTTGATTTTTGCTTCAAACAAACCATCATCCATTAAAAAAGTATTGCCCGCTTTTACATCTTTGTGAAGCTTTTTATAAGTAACAGGGAAAACTTTGTTTTTGTATTTATTAACTGCTGTTGAAAAAATAACCGATTCACCAGCCTTAACATTCACCCCCTCTTCCGGAAGCTCTCCAAGTCTAATTTTTGGCCCTTGCAAATCTCCAATAATCGGCACATGCTTATTTGCTTTCTTTGCTGCTGACCGAACTGCTCGTATCAATTTTTTGTGTGCTGTGTGTGTGCTGTGAGAAAAATTAAGTCTTGCAACATCCATACCTGCTTTCATCATTGAGACAAGAGCTGATGGTTTTTCACTGGCAGGGCCAATGGTGCACACAATTTTTGTTCGTTTCATATTATTGTTCTGTATACTCCGCAAGTGTGACATCTGTTTCAAACAACACACCCTCGCGTAATACTTTTATTGTAACAACATCGTTGGGTCGATAAGAAGATATAATTTCTGCAAGCGCCTTATCCTGACTAAGCTGAACACTGTCTATGGCAATTATGATATCGCGCTCTTTAAGCCCAGCAAGGTCAGCTGGACTTCCTTTAAACACTGCGATTTGATCCGCTTCATTACCAGCAACGATCATTGCACCAACGTCATAATCATAACTGATGTCTGCTTGCTCATTTGGCATTACAAGTACATATCTTACACCAAGCCATGGTCGAATGATTCTTCCGTACTTGCGCACATCATCAATAGAGCGCTTTGCATGATTAACAGGAATTGCAAATGCCACTGACTCGCCTTCATAACTTACAGCAGTGTTAATACCTATCACTTCTCCAAGCAGGTTAATAAGAGGCCCGCCTGAATTTCCCGGATTGATTGCTGCGTCTGTTTGAATGGCTTTTTCAATCACTTCTGTGCTCACAGTATCCCCCGCAGTTACACGGCGATCAATCCCAGAGACCACACCTTTAGTAACTGTGTTTCGAAATTCAGATAAGGTATTCCCAATTGCAATCACTGTCTGTCCAATACGAATGGCATCAGAGTCTCCAAAACGCACACAAGGAAACGCCTGGCCTTCTACCTTTAAAATAGCCAGGTCCTGAAACGGATCCATATCAACAAGTTCAGCAGCAATTTCATTTCCTTCATTTGTAACAATGAAATACTCAACATCTGTCTGATTTACAACATGTCTGTTTGTTAATAGATATCCATCCTCTGAGACAAAAAAGCCTGTGCCACTGCCAACCTCAACCAATTCCTCTTTTTGTTCAGATGTTAAATCTTGTTCAAAAAAGAGTGGGCTTGTAAACGAATTTCCTAAAAATACAGTTTGTGTAATTAATCCTCGCGGTTTTTTTACAATCACGCTCACAACAGCTGGAGTAACATTTTCAACAACAGCAATTGTTGCGCTTTCTTCTTCAATAAGTTCAACAATTTTTGAATCAACTTCTTTTGTGTTCATCGTCTGTGTGGCCAAAGGAGAAATTCCAAATGCATTTGAAAACGTCACATAACTTACAGCCCCAACAATACCACCCACAATAGCGGCGATGGCAATCGCAAACATGATAAGAGATTGTTGGTTTTGTGGTTGCAGATTCATGATTTTTTATTTTTCGTTTTCTTTTTCGTTTTCTTTTTTGTGCGACTTCGCGAAAGAAGTTTTCTAAGTTCTGTTTCAAATGATTTCACATCTTCAAAAGATCGGTAAACGGATGCAAATCGAATATAGGCAACCTTGTCAAAAGATTTTAAATGTTTCATGACAATATCACCGAGCTCACCTGATGTAAGCTGGCCACGTTTTTTCTTTTGAATGTCCCTTTCTATTTTGTGAACTAGCCTATGAAATTTTGAATCCGTATAAGGACGTTTTTCCAAAGCCTTTTCAAGTCCACGAATAAGTTTGTCTCGTGAATAATTCTCACGACGCCCATCGCGCTTAACAACGTTTAAATCTAAAAGTTCCACCTCTTCATTTGTTGAAAATCTAAATCCACACTTTTCACACTCCCGCCTTCGCCTCACACTTGCCCCATCGCTTGAGACTCTTGAGTCAATAACTTTTGTGTCTTTATGATTACAAACCGCACACCACATATATCGTTTTATCAAAATAATAGTTGCATTATAGCAGAAAAACAGTGCTACACCAGAATCACTCGTGTTTCTTTACAGCCTCCCGATAGGCGCAATAGTCACAGTCCTTTGATGTTTTTGGGATCTTTTTTGATTCAAGTGTTTTCTTAATCTTAAGCAATGTTGGCTCAACCCAATCGTCCTTTCCTGTGTAAGGAATAAGATGCACATCAAACTCAAGTTTTCCATCAAACGCCTTTTCATCCAGCCGGCCTGTGCAGTACACAAAATAACCGGTATCAGAAACTTTGAGTTTGTTTTGACGCAACAGCCACTGATAGATTTCCATTTGTCTTTTATAACCATCCTGCCAATCCTGATTAAGTTCTGTCACAGGTTCGCTTTTTGCAGTAGCTTTATAATCCACAACAATATACTCACCCTTTTTGTTTTGCCAAAGATCATCAATCGCACCTGAGATGAGCATTTTGGTTGGTTTGTGAAGATGTTGAATACCCACAAAATTCTCACGCCACTCATCAATCTTCTCATGCTTTGCCGGAACAGCATTAATTTTATACTGCTTCTGAATCGGATGCTTAGTCCCCTTTGCACGATGCACATCAAACTCTTGTTTCAAAAGCGCATCCACAGCAGAGTTAAGATTAAACGGAAACCCCGGCGGCCGCTTTGTTCCAAGTTTATTGTCCAAATAAAAACATCTCGGACAGGAAAGAAAAAGATCAATCTTCGATCGACTCAGTTTCCACTTGTCACCGCCGTAGTTCCAGGAGGCAGCGCGGTTGGGGTTGTAGTATTGGGGCATAGGTTTTATTTGTAAATACTTTCAAGTAACTCCAGCGTTGCCTTAACAGATGGATTGTTTGAATCAAGTAAAACAAGACGATCTTTAAATTCATTCTTTAAATTTGTAAGCACCTCATCGCCCCAAGAAGGAGAAAACGTAACCACCCCTTCAAAGTCAACCTCAATCTTTTCGTCTGACGCCAGATCCATAAGCATAGGGCGAATTGCATTGTACGCCTCACGTCCAGATTGTCTTGAAGAAAGTGTTGTGCCGAATTTGCTTAAATGTAATTTCATATTCTTAAAATGATAAAATGGCTAAGCAGCCAGTGATTGATTTTTTTGTTTCAGTAATATTTAAATTTTCATCTCCTTTGCCTAATTCAAGAAGTGCATTACCTGTTTTAAATTTTAGTGAAAAAGCGTTGCTGGTTACGATCTTTCTGACAAATTTTAAACCGTTTCCTCTATGCTCTGGAGCACGACCTGTTAGTACTTCTGTAAACACAACTTTCAATGCTTTCGCGTGCGTTTGTAACGATGGTCTGACTCGTGAAATTGTTACCAATACCCCTTGCCCACGATCAGCTAGCACAATTTTTCTGCGCCTCTTGTCAAAACCAAAAAAAATTCCAGGCACATCTTGCCAATTCCCCAAGTTGTGATCAAAAGAATTATTTCCCATTTCTCCAACCGATGCTGTTATGAGTGAAAAAGTCTGCTCAATATCCGCTATGTTTTGGAGTTGCTGTTCAAGTGTTTGCAGTCGCAACTGAAAAATATTATTTGATGAGCAATACAAAGTATCAAGAGGCTGCTGTGGGTCATTGTCTAAAACCCATCCCTCAGCAATCTTTTCGAGATCTGGCTCATGATCTTGTAAAATAGATTCCAAATCCTGGCGTGAATAATAACGAAAACCACCCTCCTTATTTCTTTTGCTTAAAAGCAGCCCGGAATCATCCCAACGACGAAGAGTTTGCGCTGAAACCCCAAGCAATCTCGCGGCTTCTGAAATTGTCAGATTGTTATTTTCCACAACTTATACATTTACTACTTCTAATTTAGCTGAATTTAGCATAATATATAAACAATTCTCTGTCAAACTTATACATTTTTAAAATTAAAGACAAGAGAGTTCAAAAATTTTTGTAAACCAAAGGAATTTTATTGTCAACCTTTTGTAAACCCCTACAGCTAGAGATCTTTGTCATCTTTTGCCTTTACCCGCATTGTCCAAATAAAAACATTTCGGACAAGAAAGAAAAAGATCAATCTCCAACCGACTTAGTTTCCGGTTGTTGCCACCGTAGTTCCAGGAGGCCGCGCGGTTGGGGTTATAGTATTGGGGCATAATTAAATTTGTTTCATTTTTAGGTGTGCACTAGACCTAACTCTACGAATTGTAATATTTAATAGCGACTCCATTATATCGATCAATCAACCCGTCATAGACCAATTCAACCAATGGCTCAAAATCTTCATGCTGGTCTATTTGCGCCAATGCTTTCCGGTAACTGTTTTTATTTTGTTGTTCAACCTTGATGGAAAGACCAACAAGCCCATGGCTTTCCAGAATCAAATTCGCGGCAAGACGTGCTGTGCGCCCATTTCCATCTCTGAAAGGATGAACGAACGTAATCAAATGATGCAACCAGGCAGCAACACGAATAACCTGATCAATCAATTCAATTTCTAGATTCTCATCTTGTATACTGTTTTGAATAATCCCTTCCGCCCTTTCAATTTTTTTCAACCGTTCCTGCAAATCTTCTTCTGCCTTCTTCATAAAATTTGGAACTTCTGAAAAATGCGGAGGATGATGCGATGAATCTGTAATCTTTAAATTTTCCTCGCGATAGATGCCCGCGATATCCGGCCATGCCTTTTTGAAAATCTCTTGACGAATCTCACAAATCGTCCCTATTGTTATCGGTTTGCGAGATCGAGAATGTTTACGAACAAAACGAGAGGCACGGATTACTCCAATCGCCTCTCGCTTCTGTAACTCTTGTTTATCTGAAGGACGCACTGCCATAAAATCTAAGAAATTTTTTCACCCAATTCATCAAAGTCCTTCCTATCCACCTTACTACCTTCAAGAACACTTGAATAATAAGCATGCTCAATATCCCAACCCTTCTCAAGGGCGGCTTTTTGTTCCTTACTAAGCACCTCTATTTGTTTACGTGCCGCCTGCATCGTCTCAAAAAGCTGCGCTTTTTTGTCAGTTTTCTGCGTTTTCATATAGCTTACGCTTAAACTTACACACATTACTGCAAAAATCAATGGTTAACACTATTATACCCCAAATATCTTATTTGCCTTGTAGATATCTATAATCCCCTCCAAGAAGAAAACCAATCTTCGACCGACTTAGTTTCCAGTTGTTGCCACCATAGTTCCAGGAGGTAGCGCGGTTGGGGTTGTGGTATTGGGGCATATTATTCTTGTTCAATATACTTAACATTGACTTTTGAAATTTGCACAGTTCTATAACGCGATCAAATATTTTTTTAAAAATTTTTCTGTTCCCTTAATAGCCTCATCCTTTAATGCAGCAGGGCTACTAGCAATCCAGATAGCAAAATTGTAAAACTCCTGTTGGTCAACTTTCAACCATTTTTTATTTAGGTATAAAAAAGTTAGCAGTGTTGTAATGGCAATACGTTTGTTGCCATTTTGAAATGGGTGATTTTTAACCATCAGATAAAAAAGCACCGAGGCTTTGCCAATTAAACCACGGTACACAAACCTGCTATTAAATTTCTGAAAAGGCGCTGCAACGCACCCCTTTAGAATACCTGTAAATCGTGAGCTGAAATCAGGAATCGGTTCATCCTTGGTCATGACATCATTAGCGACCTTAAACGCAATGTATTCAACCTCTTTTACAGAAATTAATCTCATACACTAATTATGCGCGAGCATTTTAAGTGTTGTTCCAAATTCTTCTATTGTCTTTTCCACAGCAGCATTGATCAGCTCTTTATCAGATTGACGCAATTCTTTACCAAGCAAAGCAGCCACCTCTGATCTAGGAATAGCATAATTACGACCAATCTTCTCGGCCCGAAGTTTCCCAGTCTTTATCCGTTTATTTACCGCAACAACACTAATACCCAAAAGCCCAGCAACCTCAGTTGTCGAGTAAAACCGCTTCTTTTGATCAATTTCTTTTCCCATATAGTATATTAACTACTCATAAGTAGGTTAATCTATATAAACCAAAAAATCAATCTTCAACTGACTTGGTTGCCAGTTGTTGGCATAGTGGTTCCAGGAGGTAGTGTGGTTGGGGTTGTGGTAGGGGGGCATGTTATTCGATTCAAAAAATTTAATCTGCGGACTGCATGTCTTTTCCAATTTTTCCTTCAATCATAGCAACCGCGCACTTTCCAATGTGATAACCAAGATTAACAGGAACCGCGTTTCCAATCTGTCGATATTTAGAAGCAGTTGAACCTTCGAATTGCCAACCGTCTGGAAAGGTTTGAATTCTTGCATATTCCCTAACAGACAAAGGTCTTGTTTTGTCTGGATGACATCTTTCGGTCTGCTTTTGTGCAGGACTACAAGTTAAAGTTAAAGATGGTTCATTCCAAGAAAGCCTCCTTGCCATACCCGTCCTACCTCCACCATGATAATAACTTGCGCCCATATATTCCTTTTGTTTTGTTACAGGCAAATCTCTCCAATATCCACCAGGAGGTACCAATTTCAAAATTTCTTTTTTGTGTTGTGGATATTCCTGACCTTCTGACACAGGACAACCTTTCAATGCTTCCCGCATTGATATTATGTAATTCCGTTCTCTTGGAAAAAGAATTGGCGTGTCCAAATCTTTTCTTACGCCAACAATAACAATTCGTTCACGTTTTTGAGGCACATCAAGATACTGTGCCCGGAGAAGTTTCCACGCAACTCTATACCCCAACTCATCAAGTGTTCTAAGCATCGTTCTCAAAGTCCTTCCGTCATCATGCCTAATCAATCCGCGCACATTTTCTCCGATTGCAATTTTAGGCTGAACTTCTTTAACACATCTAGCAAATTCATAAAACAAGGTTCCGCGCGTGTCAGTAAATCCTAAACGTTTACCAGCATAGCTGAAAGATTGGCATGGAAAACCACCTTCTACCAAATCAATTTTTCCAGCAAATTCTGAAAAGTTTATTTTTGAAATATCTTCCTCGATCACATTCCATTTTGGACGATTCAGAGTCAGTGTTCCGCAAGCATTTTTATCAATTTCAACAAGCAACTCGTGCCTAAATCCAGAATTCTCCAACCCAAGCGCAGTTCCACCCGCCCCGGCAAAAAGATCAATTGAAGTAAGGTCACTCTTTTTTGATTTTAAAATCTTGTATTTGCTTTTTTGAAAAACACCGTTAATTTTATTGTTCAATTGTTTGACCGATTCAAGTTCAAACAACCTATGATTGTTGTTATCCCTTGCCGCTTGAATCAAGCCTTTCTTTTCCCACCTTCTGATTGTATCAACGGAAACACCAAGAATTTCTGCAGCGTTGTGAACTAATAAAAATTTTTCCTCGTTCATATAAAAAATAAATAACCATTGCATTATGCAATGGTTATTATATCATGCCTAAATTTTTTACATATCCACACCAAATGCCCTTGAAAATAATTTCTTAAATTCCGTGTCGTGTGTTGCATTCTGTTCAACGCCTTCAACCAATTCCGCCACAACTTCTGGCAAGGCTCTATACACATCTCGTAAAGCATCTTTCTTTTTTGATGCCAATTCATAGAATGAATAACCATCGATTACTCTTATTCTTTCATTAACCGGTCTTCTTGTACCCGTTCTGTTATCAGATGGTACAAAAGGTTTATCATAACGATTTGCTTTTTTTGGAATTATTTCTACATAATATCCAACGTATCCCTTTTCCTCGTTTATTATTTTTTCCAAATCATCATAAATACTCGTCTTATGATTCCCCTTTGTTGTGTTGTACTTATTTTTTACCTCAGCAACAATTTTTCTTGCCTTGTTTCGAATATCAACAACATCGCCCCTACCCAAATCCTCCCATCCAGAAATATGCCCAAGTAGTTTTTGATGAAATTCTCCAATGCTATTTTGCATTGTTTTCTGAATTTGTCTTGCTTGCTCTTTTTTTAACCACTCGGTCAAACTTAAATTTGAGTATACTGATTCAAAAACCGCAGAAAAAGGGTCTAATACATTGCTGTAAATTTTTTCTTCTGATTCTTCTTCTGCTTTTCTGATCGCATCAAGTACAAACTGAACAGCATCTGAAAAATCTGAACTGGAAATAAAGCTGACAAATTTAGAACTACTCATAAAATAATCTTCTAACAAAACCCAGCCTTAAGAGCTGGGATCGTAATAAAAGTTTATCGATTTTCTAGGGCATGGTCAAGCAAATTTTTGACGTAAAAGCGTCTTAGGTTGGGGATTGGAAGTCTAAACGCTACAATTAACGACCCCTCTATTTTTCAATAACAGATTTTATGATTTTACCAACTGCATCCAAAGCATTGAGCGACAAACGGGGCAAGAATCCAACAATTCCAAAAACACCGAATGCTAGTAAAAACAAATGTGCGAAGTTAAAAACGACTGAATCAGACAAAAAAAGTAAGTCTACAAAAGTGTAAATTGCGAGCCACCCAACTAAAGCACTGGAAAAACTGATCCAAAATTTTATCAAGCACGAAACCGGTTTAACGCAAAATTTAAATTGCAAACCAACACCAAAACCAACAAACACTGAAAAAAACAGAACGATGAAAATGTAGTTCTCTAAAAGAATCGAAATGAATATGTGTTGCATAATATTTTGATTTACTTAAAAGTAATTTACCACTCAAACACATCAACGATATTTTCAATCGCGCTTTTGATTCGTTTAACAATCCCTGATCGTTCAAGAATTCTTGGTTGCTCTGGCATTAAATCAACAATGTCCTGACTACGAGGCAGGCGTTGGGTGTACAAATAGTCCCCAATCAATTGCTCAATATTATCAAGTGGAATTTTCTCATCTTTTGCAAGAGCTTTCAAATTATCAGAACGCTTGCTTGCCCAAAATTTACTAAAGGCCTTTTCAACATCATCTGCCTTTTTAATATTTGGTAAATTCTCTTCAATAAACTTTCTAATCAAATCTTTCTTTTTTCTAAGCTTCACATCACGATCAAAAATTCGCAAAATATCTTCTGTCTTTTTTTCTCGAACTGCGTCAGAACTAATATTTTTAAGTCCTGCTATTAGCAAGATAATGTAATCAAAATTTATAATATCTCGAACCGTAAGCTCAAGCTCAAAATCAATCTGATCAAGAATAGATTCATCTTCGCTTTCATTATTCTTGCGATCTTCATGAACATCTAAATATTTACTTTGATAGTCATAAAATTCTTGTTCTGTAATTCCAAGCTCGACAAATGAAAACTCTGCAAAAGTTTCAAGCGACGACTTAATGCGCAACAAGTCACGAAATGTTCTCACAAACTCAGCCTTTTCTTCTTCACCCTGCAGAGAATCAACGGACTCCACAGTCGGAACCTTTTCGCGCAACTCTTTCAATTTACTCTCAAATTCTTTTTTCTGATCTTCATAAGGCTTCTTAAAAACAACCTCTTTTGCATTTTCATCTCCATACAAAGCAAGGGCCTTATCAGTAGCTAATTTCAAATTTCTAAATGAGACAATGTTTCCATGTGGCTTGTCAGAATTCAACAAACGGTTGGTACGTGAATAAGCTTGGATAAGCCCGTGATAACGCAAATTCTTGTCCACATACAACGTATTAAGTCTTGGACTATCAAACCCTGTTAAAAACATATTCACCACAAGCACAAGATCAACTTCCTTATCTTTGATCCGTTTTTGCAAATCCCTGTAGTAATCATAAAATCGATCTGTTGAAAAATTGGTTGCAAACGTTTTGTTGTAATCCTTTATGCAATCTTCCAAAAAATCACGCGAGTGTTTATTTCCAGGAGTTCCCTCACCTGCAAACACATCCACATCAAGCATGTCCGAACTGTCGTCTTCATTTGCGTGATATGTAAAAATAGTTGCGATTTTAAAATCATCAGACTTTTTCTTTTTAAACAAAGTATAATACTTTTTCAAAACCTCAATACTTGTCACTGCAAAAAGTGCATTGAACTTTCCTTTCTTTGTTTTCCGCTTCCAATCCGCCAACACATATTCTGTGATTTTATTAAGGCGATCACTGCTCTCGAGTACTTCTTTTGTATCAATTCCCTCAACAAGAGTTTCGGCAAAAATATCCGCATCCACTACATCAGAATCCTTTTGCGTGTATTTGCCAACATACTCAACCGCAAAGCCAAGCACATTATTATCAGAGATTGCATGAGTGATGATATACCTGTGCAAACATTCATTAAACACATCAGCTGTTGTTACTCCTCCAACATTGTTATCAGCAAAAATCGGCGTTCCAGTAAAGCCAAAAAGTTGGGCCTGTTTAAAAAATGTTTCTATTCGTTTATGTGTTTGACCAAATTGACTGCGGTGACATTCGTCAAAAATGATTATCACTTTTTCATTTTCCAAGTAGTTAAATTGTTTTAAATAAGACTCTCGCCCAATTGCAATATCGAGCTTTTGAATTGTGGTGACAATGAGTTTTCTTTTCTTATCTTTCAATTGCTTTACAAGATTACGAGTATTATCAGTTCCATCAACCGATCCGTCAGAAAATGAATTGAACTCTTTTGTTGTTTGAATATCTAGATCTTTTCTATCAACAACAAACAAGACTTTTTTAACCTCGGGGATTTGTGAAAGAATCTGACTTGTCTTAAATGAAGTTAATGTTTTACCAGATCCTGTTGTATGCCAAATGTAACCATTCTTACTTGATTCAAGCACGCGCTTCTCAATGGCTTTGACAGCAAAGTATTGATAAGGACGAAGAACCATTGGAATTTTCTTTGATTCAGCAAGAACAATATGCTCAGCAATCATTTCTGAAATAGAACATTTTTCCAAGAATGCTTCCGCAAACTCATCAAGCTTTGTAATCTTTCTATTATCTACATCCGTCCAAAAAAATGTTTGTTCAAATGATTGCTTTGGATTGTTTGAAAAATACTTCGTATTCACCCCATTTGAAATAACAAAAATTTGCACGTATTCAAAAAGTGTTCCAGCAAATGAATGTTTATGATATCGCTGAATCTGATTAAACGCTTCCTTCATTTCCACCCCTCGACGCTTTAATTCAATCTGAACAAGCGGCAGCCCATTGATTAAAAGCGTAACGTCATACCGATTCTCATACCGACCAACCTGTGTAATCTGCTGGGTAACTTGATATCGATTCTTACACCACTTATCCATGCAGAAAAAAACAATATACTTGGTACTCTCATCATCTCTTTTCAAAAGAAACCGATCCCGCAAGGTTTTCGCCTTTTCAAACCGATCGCCTTTTTTAAGATGATTCAAAATTTTCTTAAACTCACCATCAGAAAAAGTCGTTTCATTCAAAAGCTCAAGCTGCACTTTTAAATTTCCAATCATTTCTTCCTGATCTTTTATTGTCACCCCTAAAAATCCCAACTGATTAAGTTGTTTGATGAGAGTGTTTTCAAGTTGTTGTTCGGATTGGGGCATATAAGCCTGTTTTAATTGTGTATAAATATCTTGACAAAATGACAGTTTTCTGCCAACATATAAGCATCAATACGAGAAGGGATCCGAATGGCTAACTACCTAAGGAGCCCTTTTCTTTTTGAATTTTAGCCTTTATTGCTTCTTGATCGAGGTGATCAAAATACTCCGATCCAAGTTTTTTATTTTCCATATTTTTCATCTCAAAAACCCCAATCGGTTAAGTTGTTTGATGAGGGTGTTTTCGAGTTGTTGTTCGGATTGGTGAAGCATAATCAATTTAGCAGACCCATACTTTTTGCTTTATCGCTGTCGATTTTTAATAAGGCAACTGAACAATAGCACTTACCCTCATCAATTGGATAGACATGAATCATGTCAAATAAAAATGATGGGAAGTCTTTTAAATTTAATGTTGCTATGCAAAGGTTTTCTGCATGCCGTAAGGCAAACGCGGTTATAACACAATCTACAAGAGAGGCGCCGCTCAGATCCCTTACCGCATATTCGTAAGCCACCTTTTCCGCTAAATCCATAAGTTCCGCATCTGATGGACGACTAGGCAACGTAACCAATCCTAAATTTTCCCAAAACTCATCCCTTAACTTCTTATGTTCAGGAGATTTTGCGCCTTTCATAAACTCAAAACGCACAAACGGAAATGACACTGGGGTGCAACCTGCTTCTTTTAAATCAGAAAAAAAACGCGCTGCTTCCTTTGCGTTTTTAAATCCTCGAAGCAGAACGCCTGTATCGATCAAAAGTGAATTTTTGTTAAGTTGTTGTTTCCAATTCACTGTCATATTGAACCTGACCTTTCTTTTCTTCTTCTGTCAACCGCTCAATCTTTACAGCCAATTCCGCCAATTTCTCAAAATTGGGTTTTTCTGTAGAGATATTTTGTTTATTTTCTTCCTTCTCCATACGTCTATATAATAGCTTATTCTTTTCGCTCTGCACAACCTCGCTCAAACACACTCTTTTCAAGTTGTTGTTCGGATTGGTGGAGCATGGTTAAGATGTAGCCAACTCAGCCAATGCTTTCACGTGTTCCCAGGCTATTCCCATAAAAATATTACTCGTAGCTTGCGGCCCATTTGACACAACCCCCACAAGTCTATTTTGCTCTTCTTTCAACACAACTGGAGAGCCGCTAAACCCACCAACAACAGCGCCTGATATTTGCACCTGTTTTTTATTGACATCTTGTTTCTTGCTGACACCAACAACGCCTTCAGCATAGGTTGGGGAATGCAGCTCATCTAACAACTTGTCTCCCAATGGAAAACCCGCATATGCCACCTGGGTTCCAACCAAAGGATATTGCTCCGCAAGCTCAAGACCTTTTGAAGCCTCGCGCTTCAACTCGTCACCTGACAAAAAACTATTGTCGTTCGCTAGAACACGCAAAACGGCCAAGTCATGACGCATGTCAATTTGATCAACCATTGCTCTACGATAATTCCCAGCCTCACCAACAACAAGCAATCCAGCCACCTCAAGAGGAGCAACTAATAAACCACGGACAACATGCTCACAAGTAATCATAACCTCATATTCTTTTAGCCAGAAAGCTGTTCCTATAACATTTAGTTCATCCGAGAAAATCTTTCCGTCTCGCGGGTTAAATTTAGGCTTAAATATCCCTACAGCCCGCACACTTCCATATACATAAGGATTAACATCACTTGAAGTTGTTTCTGTCATATAATACTTAAACTTAATCAAAGATCATTATTTCTTTTTTCAATCCTATCTTTTTCAATTTCCGGCAAAGTCTCGAAAAGGCCCTCCACTTCTTTTTGTTCCGTGATCATCTTCTCGGCAATAAAATTAATGACATCAAATAACTTTTCAGCAATCTGTTTATCATCCTCAAAATCAATATATCCGGGATGGACTGCATGATTTCCAGTCACCCTTACAAAATCAAGTCCTTTTTGAATTGTAGGATTTAAACCCTTGCCTATAAGACTCTTGATATCATTATTAATGTTATCACCTTTTTCCCCGAGCTGTTTCAATAATTTTTGAAGAGCGAGACGCAATAGAGCAGCCGCTCCTCTTGGTGACTTGTTTAAAATTTTAGCCGCTTCATTGTAATCGTTTTTTACATCCTCAGACAGATCTTCATTTGGTTCACTGACAGAAATCTCGTCAGGAAAAATTACCTGATCTGAAAACCAAATCATAAATTTTCCACAATGACTACATTTGGACATTCGCCATTCTGCATCCAAATTTTCCTGAAACTTAGATAAACGATCGATTGATTCGTCACCCCAAATATGTTTAGCACCAATATGGGCCCAAGATTGCATCGCAAAAACCAAACAATGAGGACAATGAAATTGCCCCTCTAAAAGTGTTGGTGGATAATGTTTTTCTTTTTTCATAGTGTTTTTACACAAACAAACCTTGCATTAACCCCTTCTTCCACTCCTCCGCCTTCACAATCTGCTTTTGCTTTGATTCTATCAACTTATCAAGACTCGTCAAAAATTCTGCAATTTTTTGTTGTTCCGAGAGTGATGGAATTTTAAATTTCAAATTAGAAAAATCTTTCTTATTTAACATTTGCATGCCACCGGCACCAGCAAACCGAATAAGTACATTTTTATTTTTTTCTAATAAGAAATAAAGAAAATTAACTATGTTGGCTTTATTGGGTGTAATAGAATTAATTTGCTGATTGCAACTTCCATCAACTTTCAAAACAACATTTTTTCCAATACTAGCAATACAAGTAACTAATAAGCTATCTTTTGGAATAAATCGGCCCTTATCAATTCCTTTCTTTGTTAAAGACTTGGCTGATACGTAAATATCTTTTTCAGCGCCAATGTCAGTCGGAGTTATCCATGGAAAATCATCGCCATAGTATTTTTTGTTTTTAGTAGACGGTGTACTACCTGTAATAATCTCACCAACCTCCCCCAACCTCTTCTCCTCCCACTCCCCAAACTCCTCCCCACCCTCATCCTTAAACCCCACCTCTTGCGAAAAGATTTTTTGCATCATTCCTTTTTTATAAGATTCCAAAGATTCTTTTTGAGACCGCAAATTTTTAATCCATTCATCAACTGATGTCAAAAACTCCGCAATCTTTTTTTGTTCCGTTTTTTTGGGTAGATAAAAACTCAACTTTTGAATGTACGATTTAGAAACCCCTAACACCTTTGTTCCCTGAGCTATACGTTTTACACCCAACCTGAAAGTCGGACTCTTCAGAAGATGCCCCACAAAGCCCAAAGCCACATTATTGCACTTTCGTTTTAACAATAGAGTGTGCAGACCAGATAAAACTTTCTGATTGCCGACATGACAAACTTCAATACCTTTTCCAATATCGGCATAATCCTCTGATGCATCAGCAAGAACCAAGTCGCCGCATTCTACAAAATTATTATTAGAATGTTTTGGCTCTTCTCCCGAATTAATAAAAGGAACTCTTTCTCTATTGAGATCAAAATGACTTCTAAACTTTTTGTGAATATCACCATAATGGATATTTTTGATTTCGCCAGACTCGTAATTCAACTTATCCCGAGATAAAGAATTCGTTACTCGAAACGAATACACCTCCCCCAACCTTTTTTCCTCCCACTCACCAGAAAAACCCGGGAATCTTAATTCCGGAATCATTTTTTTTTGTTTTTCGACCTTTTGTGTCATAATGGCTTTTGTAAAAGTAAATCCTTCTGTGTTGGGATACCGGATGGCGTCTCGTTAAAGCAGAGGGTTTTTTATTTCCCAATGTTATTCCAGTTCCTTTTTTTCTTCTCCTCCCCCTAAATAATTTTCATCACTTACAACACTTTCATCTGTAGCTTCTTCAAGTTGCTGTCTGGCACTCTTTGCAATGCTGCCACCTTTTTTAGCAGATTGCGCATTTTCATTATAACCATGAGACTCATCTTTCTTAGCAATCTTTGTAGTTGACAATTCCGCTAGTGCTGTAAAAATCAATTCAGCTTCTGTCATGGCATCGCGCAAATTTTCTTTATCAAGATCTTTCAAATCCTTATGCTGGCCAGTAGTCAAACCGCTCCATTCTTTATGAATGATATTTGTTAACTTTGCATATTCCAAACCTTTTTGAACTCCACTCTCCTGCCAATAATCAGTCAGCTTATTTCTAATTTCCTGCCCACGCATTCTTTGCTCAATCCATTTTTCAGGCGCACCCATTTTCTTCCAATTCTCCCTAGCTCTATTTACTGCTATTTCAGGATTAACTATTTCTTGCAATCTCTCATACCCAACCTTAGCCAACCAAAGTTTAAATGGTTCAGCTTTCTTTGATGGAACCGACTGAATAATTCTAAAAATTCCCTCAACATGAGAACAATTCACTTTTTGAGGACCGCCTTTTGTTTCAATCGTAAGGGGGGTGGCAATTTGCCCCCACCCTTCTGAAAGTCCTTCATCACGACGTCTCATGTCCTTAATATAACCGGAAGGATCTTTGCTTTCTGTTAAAACCTCAACAATATCAACAATGGCAAAATACCATTTTTCTTCTTTTTCTATCCACTTCCTACGCACAGGAAAATCTTCGAATAGGACAATTGTTTTATTTGAATTTTGATCTGACATATTTTATATATTTAAAAAGGCTTTTCGATTTTAAGCTCATCACAAAACTCGGAAATCCTTTTTTGCAAATCCTCTTCTTCTGCACTGAACTTCTTAATCTTGTTTGCAACCTCTTCAATGTTAATCGCCTCCTCTTCCTCAAAAGTGTCAACATATCGAGGAATGTTTAGGTTGTATTCGTTTTCTTTAATCTCATCCAAACTTGCGCGATGTGAATACTTCTCAATCTCTTTGCGCCCTTTATACGTTTCAAAAATCTTTTCAATATTCTCATCAGATAACTTGTTTTGATTCTTTCCCTTTTCAAATTCTTTTGACGCATCAATAAATAAAATGTCATCGTCGTCTTTACGGCACTTTTTAAAAACTAAAACTGTTACGGGAATAGAGGTGCCGTAAAAAATATTTGGAGGTAATCCAATCACTGCATCAAGATAATTTTGTTTTTCTATAATATATTTTCTAATCTGTCCCTCTGCTCCTGATCTAAACAGAGCACCGTGAGGTAAAACTATTGCCATTGTTCCGTTGTCTGCAAGGTGATAAAGCATGTGCGTTACAAACGCATAATCTGCCTTGTTCTTTGGTGCAAGTCTTCCGTATTGAGAAAACCTATCATCGTGTGCGAGCTGTGGATCTGCATCACCTTTCCATTTTGCTGAAAACGGAGGATTGGCAACGATCGCATCAGCCTTCAGATCTGCATGCATGTCATCTTGTAAAGTATCGCCCTGGCGAATATCAAAATGATCAAAATGCACCCCATGCAAAATCATGTTCATTCGCGCAAGGTTGTAAGTGGTTCTATTAAGTTCTTGCCCAAAATATTCTACTACTTCTGCAAAATCTCTAATACGCAACAAAAGTGAACCAGAGCCACATGTTGGGTCGTAAACTGATCGCACACGTTTTTTATCTTGTGACACTATCTGAGCTAACAGCTGTGACACTTGTGGAGGAGTATAAAACTCTCCGCCCTTTTTACCGGCACCGGCTGCAAACTCTCCAATCAAATATTCATAAGCATCTCCAAGAAGATCGCTCTTTGTATCTTCAAGCTTAAAATCTATTTCGCTTAAAAGAGAAAGAACCTCAACAACAACTTCATTCTTTTGATTCTCACGAGAACCGAGTTTTGTAGATGTTAAATCAACATCGTCAAAAAGACCTTTAAAATCATCCTCACTTGCCGTGCCCATTGAAGTACTTTCAATAGTGTTAAGAACATTTTTGAGATCCTCGAGAATAAAAGTGTTTTGACCTTTAATATTACCCTTACCTTTTTTAATAAGATAAGAAAAAAGTTCAGTTGGTTTTAAGAAAAAACCAAGATGACCAATGCAACCTTTTCTAACTTCTTCCAAAATCTTTTTGCCTTCTTCGGTCTTTTCCTTTATTTCTGCAAATTTAAAATCTTCACGAGCAAGAAGCTTTTCGTCAACGTAGCGCTCTAACCTTTCAGAAAGATACTTATAAAAAATAAAACCGAGAATATAATTCTTGTATTCATCGGCATTTATTTTACCGCGAAGCGCGTTTGCAACACCCCACAATTGTTTCTCTAATAATCGTTTTTGTTCTTCTGACATATGACGACATTTTACCTTTATTGAGATAAAAATCAAGAAATAAAAAACCGCGGAATGAGCCGCGGATCTTTTTTTTACATCATCTTCTTCCTAATAAAAGCCGGGATCTCTATTTCGTCTTCTTCCTGTTTCTGAGCTGTTGGTGCTTTCATGATTGGTTTTGGTTTTTGAATTGGTGCTGGAGCTTGATCTTCTTTTTTTGGTGCAAAGTTTGATGCAGGTGCTTTTGATCTAACTGGCTGCTCTTCATCTCTAACTCTTAAAAGCGATGATGGCGCCCATGTTCCTTGAGCTTGAACTTCAACTGCACCAGGCGAAGCTTTTCGACGTTCTCGTGAATCAAACCCTGTTGCAACAACTGTAATGCGCACCTCTTCGCTCATGTCGTCATCAATATTAGCACCGAAAATAACTTTTGCATCTTCATCTGCTGAACTTGTGATAATCTTTGCGGCTTCTGCCACTTCGTGCATTCCTAAATTCATATCTCCTGTGATTGTAAAAAGAACACCTTTTGCCCCATCAATTGATAACTCAAGTAAAGGACTTGCTATTGCTTGTTTGGCTGCTTCAACAGCTCGATTTTCTCCCTCAGCTTTTCCAATTCCCATTAAAGCTGAACCGGATGATTCCATAATTGCTTTAATGTCAGCATAGTCAACGTTGATAAGGCCCGGGACTGTAATAAGCTCAGCAATCCCTTGCACACCTTGCCGCAACACATCATCCACTACTGTAAAGGCTTCCATTAAAGAAGTTTTCTTATCAATGATTTGTAAAACTCGATCGTTTGGAATTGTGATTATTGCATCAACGTGTTGAAGCAATCGATCAAATCCTTCATCTGCAATGCGCCTACGCTGAGCCCCTTCAAACGTAAACGGTTTTGTAACAACAGCGATTGTGAGTGCGCCAATGTCTTTTGCAAGTTTGGCCACCTCTGGAACAGCGCCTGTTCCGGTTCCTCCTCCAAGTCCGCAAGTTAAAAATACCATGTCTGCTCCATTGAGAACCTCGCGAATTTCATTTTGATTCTCCTCAGCAGCTCTGCACCCAACTTCTGGATCCATACCTGCACCCAGACCACGTGTAATGGTTTTCCCTATTGGAATTTTTTTCTGGGCCAAATTTTGATTAAGAGCTTGTACGTCTGTGTTGACGACAATAAACTCAACACCCTTAATATTATCGCTGATCATTCTATTGATTGCAGCGCCTCCACCACCTCCTATGCCAACCACTTTGATCTTGGCAAACGTTTCGATCTCTGGTTTTACTTGAGCCATATTTTTTTCCTTGAACACTTTAATTGTTCAATTTGTACTTTCTTGAACACTAAATTCATTCACACTTTAGCACTCTCGAAATTAGTGTCAAGAAAACAAAAAGAAGATATACACATCTTCCTTTCTTATCATCTTGACCGAGTATTATTATGTCATTTCGACCGGAGGCCCGTCAGACGGGCCGGAGCGGAGAAATCTCGCGCCATGTTTCGAGATCCCTCGCGTAAAGCGACGTGGTCGCCACGCGACTTTACGTCGGCTCGGCTTTGCCTCGCTCGGGATGACATGGTGTGGTGTCTACGGCTTAATGGATTTGAAAATTCTTTTTAATCCTTCTGACAACTTATCTGTACTTCCCAGTTTTGAGAAAATTTTTCCCAGAGCTCCTGATCCACCAATTCCCTTAATATGATGTCCCCAAAGGACAAGCCCTATTGCAGTGCTCATTCCGGGATCACCTGTGCGATCGATCACAGATGTTATCCCAATTGGACTTCCTAAAGTAACAGGCAATCGAAGTGACAACTTAGCAGCATCAAGTATTCCAGCAAGTTTTGCACCTCCACCGGTTAACACTACGCCAGCCGGCAACATACCTGATCGATCAATTTTTTCCAGTTCCTTATCTACGTGTTCAAATATCTCCTGCACTCGAGCTTCGGTTATATCAGCGACAAATCGTTTCCCAACAACCTCATCATCAGGTGCTCCAAGCTCACCAAGATTAACATCTTCTTTTTTAGCAACTTCTTTAGGAAGTGCGGTTGCATGTTGGAGCTTAACCTGTTCTGCAACTTCAATTGATGTTCGCAAGCCAATGGCAAGATCAGAAGTAACATGATCAGAACCAATTGGCAAAACCGCTGTGTGCATTACATCCCCCTCTTCATACACAACCATGCTTGTTGTTGAAGCACCAATGTTTACTACACAAACACCTAATTCTTTTTGCCTGTCAGAAATAACCGCCTCAGCTGTTGCAAGAATTGAAAATACCAAATCCTCTATATCAAGCCCTGTTCTATAAACGGACTTTGTTAAATTTTTAATCTGTGAACCAAGACCTTGAATGATAAGCGCATCAACCTCAAGCCTGATTCCATTCATTCCAACAGGATCCTTTACTCCACGCTGCCCGTCCACAGTAAACACTTTTGGAATAACATGGATAATTTCATAGTTGGTTGGTGTTGCAACAGTTCGAGCCGCTTCAATAGATCGCTCCACATCTTCATCTCTAATCTCACCATCGTTTCTTGCCACACCAATAACACCTCGAGATTCTTGCGCAATAATATGACTTCCACTAATCCCAACCCAAGCCTTGTTAAGTGCAAGGCCTGTGATTCGCTCAGCTTGCTCAAGAGCTCTGGAAACTGAAGAAACAGCGTCTTCCAGATTCGTAATTGTGCCTTTGCTTACGCCAGCAGAAGGTACTTCAACAGCACCAATAATATGTATTTGTTCCCTCCCATCGGGCGATGGCACTAGTTTTCCAACTGCCACCCGGACCGCATAGGATCCAATATCAAGCCCTGTGTAAATTTCTTCACTCATAGATTTCATGCAACTCTAGTATAAAGCAGATAAACATAAGGGGCAAAAATTATTAAACCAACAAACAATGCCATAAGCGAACCAACCAGCACTGTACCAGCCATTATGTCCTTAATATCCTTAACAATCGGATGAATCCTTGGCTTGAAAGTATCAATAATTCTTTCAAAAATACTGTTAATCATCTCAAGTGACAGAATTGAACCAACTAACAAAATAAGGACTATCATTTCAAAATCTGTCACTTCAACATATACAGCAAACAAAAGCACAATGATTGCCACAATTACCTGAATACGAAAACTTTGCTCAGATTGAAAAACAACTTTTACGCCATGAACAGCGTGCAGGAAACTTTTTTTAAGTTGTTTTAAATTAATCATAAGTGTGGATCAATATTGAGCTCTGTAAGGATTTTTGTTTGTTTTGCAAACATTTTGGCTTTGTCCTTAGTTTTTTCGTGATCATATCCGAAAAGATGTAGTAGGCCATGAACCATAAGAAAGACTACTTCCTTTCTTGTTGAGTGCCCAATTTCTTTTGCTTGACGTTTTGCTTGAACATACGAGATAAGAATCTCGCCTTCGTTGTCATTTAGATTAAACGACAAAACATCTGTTACACAATCCTCTCCTCTGTACAACTTGTTTAATTTCTTTATTTCTTTATTGCTTACAAACGCTATTGAAGCGCTCATCTTTTTTTTGTTCTTTACTGCTTTATTGGTAATGCGCGCAACTTTATTAATGACGGCTTGAGGCAACCGTTGCCCTCCTTTGAGCATAGTTTGATTCACCTCGGTTTTGATCATAATTCTTCCTTGACCTCTTCGCCCAGACTAAAGTCTGGGGCTACCTCCTCTTCTCCCCTTTCTACCCCTTCTCCCTTTTCCACCCTCACAATACTATTCAACATCATTTGAAAAGTTTGCAAATAATCAATACGGGCCTTTATCCCTGGATCATAAGTGACATCAACTCTAATAGATCCAAGGTTTACAAAAGCTCTTAACTGATTCTGTGATGCAAACATTTGGAATCCATTTTTTGTCTTGGTTTCAGTAAAAATTTCATTTGGAAGTATTTGACCCAAATATTCTTTCATTAAGTCAGCTTCTGCACGTTCATTTGAAATCATTTCAAATGATTCCCCGCTTGAAGCCAAGAAAACAAAAGTTGTTTTACCTTCCTCTGTTGGTTTTTCTGAAACTGTCCAGCTTGAAGGATAAACAAGCTTAAAATTATCTGCTGTATACGCCTTTACAATACCTGACTCCAAAAGTGTGCCACCTGTGGCAGTTCCGTTTGGATTGTAACGATGAAAGACTTCATTCCCGTCCAAGAATCCATCGCTGTCTGAATCCGGAAGCTTTGGATTTGTTGAATAAATGAGTTGCTCCTCAAGATCGGTAAGGCCATCAGAATCAGAATCTATTCCAGGAACTGGTTCTATTGCAAATGGTTCTGCTTCTTTCTCGACCTCTTCGCCCAGGCTTAAGCCTGCGGCTACCTCTTCCTCTTCCACCTCTCCAACTTCTCGGACCTCTCGGACCTCTTCGACTTCTTCTACCTCTCCAACCTCTTGCTGCCCCACACTACGCACCACAAGATATCCACCAATTACAAGAACAACCAACAGCACGCCACCAACAATCAAAATTAGTTTGGTTGTTTTTGACTTGGCTTTTGTTTTCATTGGTTTGCCAATAGCAGGTGGTTTTGGAGCCGGTGCTTTTGGTTTTGGAGCTGAGGGAGCTTTTACAAGCTTTGGCTTTTCTTGTTTCTGAGGTTCAACAAGCTTTGCTTCAGCACCATGCCTATATCTTTGCGGCATGCTAAAAATCCGCAACTCAGACCCTTTTGGTTTCTGAGCACTTGCACCCGGTTGTTCGATTTTTGTTTCATTATCCGGCATAACTTAAAGTCATTTTTTAACAACGCTTTTCATAAACATCCGATGTGACTGTCTCCCAAAATCCTCCGACGAACACTCAGTCTACCATCAACAGGTACGTTGTATATAATTTCGCCAGCACGGAACGATAGTGAGTACTGCCGAAATTATATACAACGTGACTGTCCCCCAAAGTTCTCTACGGAGATTGCTTCGGCCCGTCTGACGGGCCTCGCAATGACACAGGGGGAAAAGTAATGACACAAGGTGAAAAGACAAAACAAAGACGCAGTGTGATTATTCAATTGGTAATTCAAGTAATTTCCCTTCACCATTTGGATTATAACCGGCTTCCACTTCAGCTCCATCTGGATAAGTATCGCCATCTGTATCAGGGTTAAGTGGATTGGTTGTGTACACCTCAACTTCTTCTCTGTCTGACAAACCATCGCTGTCTGAATCTGTACTAAGCGGACTGGTTCCGATCTCAGCTTCTTGAACATCAGAAAGTCCGTCTTTGTCTGTATCTATTTCAGGTTGTGGTTCTTCAACAACTTCTTCGCCCAGACTGAAGTCTGGGGCTACCTCTACAACCTCTTCAACCTCTCGGACTTCTTCCACTTCTCGAACCTCTTCGACTTCTTCTACCTCTACAACCGGCCCCTCAGGAGTTGCTGGGGTTCGAGATCCCAGAATCTTTGTTGAAAGCAAAAAAGCAATGCCAATGAGAACAAGAATTGCAACAACCAAAACTATTGCTTTCCAAGGCAACCCTTTCTTTGTTGCTTCAAGACTTGCTATCTGTTCTGCAACAGGAGAAGGTGCTGCTGGCTGAGAAGGTGCTTGGGCTGGAGGCATATCAGCTTGCGGTGGAGCTGCTGGCTTTGTTGGTGGAGCAACTTGAGGAGCTGCTTTGTCTGTTTCTTCAAACATGTCCTCAGGTTCTTTTTTAACGTCATCAAACATAGGTTTTTGATTTTTTAGAAATATGTAGAAATAGATAGAAATACAGTGGAAATAAGGTTGCATTCAACCTATCTCTACCTATTTCTACCTATTTCCATAAATTTTTATTTATTTCTACTAATTTCAAATTATAACCTCCCCTCTCCGGCTGGATTATACCCTGCTTCAACCTCATCGCCATCTGAAAATCCATCCCCGTCTGTGTCTGGATTATGTGGATCGGTTCCATAGCCAGCCTCTGACTCTGATGAAAGACCATCAAAATCCGGATCATCAACATCAACGAACTCTAAACATTCCGTTAATAATGTTTCGTCTTCAATTTGTTCACAAATACTTTTATCTTGCTTTTCTGCCGCAATTCCACCAACAGCAAGCATTTGGCAATAAGCTGCGTCTTTTCCTCGTTCCTGACAATTCTCAGTTGTAATAGAGCCTAAAATTACATTTTTGCATCCTTCTTGTCCGGTTGGATTAGTGATATTTAAACAAATTCCAACATCTGATTCTTTTAAAGCAACTACTCTGTAAAGCTCGTTAAAACAATTTATTTTTCGTTTATCCTCTGCTATTTGTCCGCACAGCTCTGGTTTCTCTGTCTCGCGTGCAACACCCCAAATACAATTTCCAAGAGCCAGACCTTCAAGCGTCTGACACATCTCAACATCACCGTTCATCATTGCGATCTCATCTGTTTTGTTTTTAAGACATTCTTCAACATCTTTAGCATCATCACATTCAGAAACTATTCTGCTTGTTTCTTGCTGTGCAACTTGTTGAATCAAAACCTGTTCACTTTTACTGCCTGTAATTCGAAAAACAATTGCGACAATTATAATCACCAACAAAACCCCACCACCAATTATTCCAATTAACTTCCAAGGAATTTGCCGTTCTTCAGTTGTTGGGTAATCGGATAAATTCATACTATTTCTGCGTCATTGCGAGACCCGTCAGACGGGCCGAAGCAATCTCCGTTAATACGAGGATTGCTTCGTCGCTTTGCTCCTCGCAATGACACGAGAGCATTAATAAGGACAATATGTAAATTCAACATTACTAAAGTTCAAGGGTCCGGTTGCGTTAAAGGTTGTTCGAAGTGGAATCTCAAATGGCTTTCCTACATTTTCTGCATCTGTTGGACAACTGAAACCGTCTGGAAATGGTAGTGCCACATCACTTCCTATCTTTACTGCACCCTGAGTTGACTGCCCTGCAACGGTTGTTGTGACATTGTTGCCAATAATTGAACTGACAATATTTTCATACATGCTTGTAACCTGATCTGCTGTTGAAGCAACGTACGCATAAAATCCATCAGCATCACAATCATTCACCCGAGCAATTCCATTTGGAGGATCCTCAAATGCACATTGGTTGCTTGACATGTGCGCCATATAACCTTTAAGAGAATTGTTTGTTGTAATGGCTGCTGAATAAAATGACACATCATTGTTGGAAGGCTCTTTTACAATTAGTTTGTCAATATACGCAACGCAAGCAGGTGTATTCCTTACTAAATCTGTAGCAGGATTGTTATCATGGTCAATTTGTGCAGGATAATTATGTCCATTAAAATTTGTTGCTGGACACTCAACATTTCCACCATGATTGTCAACATAAGTATGTGTTGGATCACCGTCTGAAAGTAAGATTACGAATTTGAGTGCGTTTGGATCATTATTTGCTTCATCTGAAAATACTTTCATTGCTTGCTTAAGACCGTTGTATGTTGGCGTGCCCCAAGACGCACAATCTAAATAAGTATTCACTCTTGCAATCAAATCATTTTCTTGATTAACACCTGCAAAACTTCTATCACCGGAAATTTTCTCTGCCCATGAACCGTTAATGGTAATATTCTTTTTCTTATCAACATTGCACCAGCCCGCATCATCAGAATCTGCATATGTGTACCGTGAAGTGTATGAAACAAGGGCGATACGGATGTTGTTTTCTGCACTGTTTGCTTCATAAACATCAAATAAATCTGAAATAGCCTTCTTTGTTGATTCAACAACAACTTCAATTCGTTCCTGTCCACTTATATCGTGTCCCATGCTTCCTGATAAGTCAGTTACAAAAACGATGTCCACCTTTGGCAATTCATAATCAGATCCTTTTTTCACATCTGCTTTTAACCAGGTTCCAACTGTGCAAGCTGGAATTTGAAGAGTTGCTGTGTCAGGGCTATTGTGTTCTTTGTTTAAGAAACTGAAAAGATTGAGCGAGTTCACTGGCAAAGCACCGGGTTCTTCGCTTTTTATTTTAATCTGGTCGCTAATAAAGTTTTTTGGGCAAGCTCCTGCACAATTTGAAAAACACTTTGGAAGAACACAATCTCCGCCTCCAGCACAATCACCGTTATCCTCACACTCCAAACCATTGTCTGTTCCTCCATTACAAGTTCCAACAGTTGGAACATCACTACCATCACAAAATTCATTGCCATTCCTCACCCCATCTCCACAATATGCCCCGCTGTATGTTTTGTATTGACATAGGGCGTTACAGTAATTACATGTTCCATTATACGGAGGCGCACAAGGATCTTCATTGGATGTTGGATCAAAATTTGAAGCACCTGCATCACAGGACTCAACTCCAACATACAAATGATCATCTCCACAAATATTCTTTTTGCACGAATTCAAACAACTGTCGTTGTTTGACTTGTTTCCATCATCACAAACCTCTGTTCCTTCTTTGATTCCATTTCCACAATATTGCGGACCACCAATGCATATTGACCATACCGGCCATGTGCAGGCATCACATTTTCGTGTGCGATACAATTCATAAGTGTACTCTCCACAATCACATTCATTATTTACACAGCTATTTGAATCACAATCGTTGTTATTTTCACATTCATCTCCAGCGTCCTCATATTCACCACAAACCCTTCCTGTTCCACAAGCAGCGTTTAAATCACATGCACCTGCTGAACAATCTGCATCAACAGCACATGGCGTTCCGTCTTGACACATGGCACCTGCATATTTTTCAAATCCCCCATCACAATCCTCGCCACCATTTACAAATCCATCTCCACAAGTTGGACCTGGATTTTTACAGTCAAACGAACAAGAATTCGCGCTATTTGGATTATAAATTCCATTAGGCAATCTTATTAACTGCCCACCGGCATTATAGGAACAGTTATTTCCCAATCTTGCCCAGCTGTTGTTTGGTAAATTATTGTAATTCTGAACAGTTCCACAATCACACTGCTCTGAGCCTGAAAGATATCCATCACCACACGTGATCGCGTTTGTTAGCGAACAATTATCATCACAATGACCGTAGGTTCCATTGAGCCCACCATCGTCACATACTTCGCCTGCGTCCGGCTCAATTACTCCGTTTCCACATCGATAAGGAACACACGCTGCACCAGCACCTAAAGCATCAGCAGCAGACTGGAACCCATTACAGTTAGCATTACACGCGATTGGGATAAGACCGTTTCGACATTTCCCTGCTTCTCCGTCCACATCACAATCTGCGCCAACATCAACATTACAAGTTCCAAGAGCTATTCCTTCTCCATCAACACAAACCTTACAGTCTGTTGTGCTGGAATCGCCAATTTCACAAACCTCGCCTTGTCCTAAAACACTATCACCACAAATTTCGCTCGAGCCTACTAGCCCTCCATCACATACATAATTGGATGTTCTAAATCCTGTGGGTCTGTTGCGCGGAGAATTCCTCGAAGACTCATAGGCTGCCCGAATGTTTGCGTTATCATTGTTTGGCATGTCAATCCTGTTACTCCATGGATGATCCTCGTATTCAAGAGTTGTGTAAAAGTAAAAATCGTCTCTTATAACTCGATAAGAATAAATACGCGATTTTCTGTCACATCTAAATTGTCCTTCTGCTCCATTCCAACAAGATGCCTGGTCATATCCAGGACCGTAATCTCGACAAGAAAGCCAAAATTCATTGATTGGATCAACAGGAATACTTGATCCAAGCTCATTTCCTAAAACTGAATTCCATGAACCCCATGTACTTAGCGAATAAGAAGGAACAAAAGATCCTGAAGCAAGACTTGGTACATTTGGAACACATGTTTCCTCTCCTGGACAATGCACATCTTGAGTACATGCCTGGTTTTTTGTTACTGCGCAATGCCCATTTGAACTACCATAATCATGAACGATCTCAACAAACTCAGTAATATCTGTAAGTCGCTTCATGTCGCGTCGCAACTTGTCTTTATCACTATCACAAAATGCATTAACGTTTTCCTTAAGTGTACACTCGTTATTATTCTCACAAGACTTTCCACTAATATCACAAGTTCCGTTTGTACAAAGCTCAACACAATCACCATTCCATCTGCAAGAAATAAAATTCTCGTCTTTGTCTTTTAGATAATTACCTCCAGCCTTACACAAGTTTACATCGGTGATTTCATCTGTGTTGGAATTAAATCTAAAATTCTTAAGAATTTTTTCAAAAACTTGTTTTGAAGCATTCTTAGCATCATTGTTGTAGGAGATAACGTAAATGTTTGGAAATATCTTTGTAATACCACCCACCTCTCCAATATTTGTTGCTGCAGCATAAATGGTATTTCCCGCACGAACCGCTTCATAACCATCAAGTTCTGTTGGAGTTGCAGAACCTGTAAAACCTTGTTCCTTAAACCATTTGGCTGGTGTTAAATATTCTGGATTTTGAAGAACACGAACACCAATAGCATCATTTGTACCTGAGACTTTAAAGATAAGCTCTTGAATAATATTCTGTCCTGCAAGAGATGTGACATCAATTTCTGTTTCAAGGGCTGGTAAGTCATCATCTGTTCCATCCTCTCCTTCATCACGACAATAATAGAATGAGAAATTGGAAATATCATCTTTGTAAGGGAAATCAACATTTGGCGCAATGGCTGGCCATGAATTTTCACACAACAAAGCAAGGACCTGCAGCTGTCCATCTGTGTCATCTCCTTGTGTTGACGGTAAATTCACTGTGTCAGCTGAGATACCGGCGGTTGCAATTACATTTTCCTGACCATCATTACCTACTGCTGAATACTCTGAATCTTCATTAGCTGGATTATTTCCAACACCATCCCCTTGAACAGAAACCTCATCTACTTCGATCTTAACCACATCGGCCACATTATCATCAGCCGTCTCAGAACCCCATGCCCATTCCCAAGAATAGATATTGTTTAGTGGTGTGATTTCTTCATATGCTGCAAGTACCTGCCTGAACGTAAGTGGAATTGAAATAAATTCATGACGCTCATTTGTTGCAGTGAAAAATTCCACGCTCTTACTTTCAAATTGTGCTGTTCCTAATTTACCCAAATCTTTAACTTCAACTTTATCAAGCGTACAAATTTCTTCACCAACAGCAAACGGCATAACAACTTGCGCATTTGCACAATTCCCTCCACTGCAAAGTGTTACACCAAACTCACTTAGCACGCCGTCTTTGGTTAAATTATTTGGAGTGTTGTCAGCTTTCAGAACAACTCGATACTCTGCGTTAGCCTTTAAAAGTTCATTGTAACGAAGATAGACTCTTTGATTATTTTCACCATTAACCACTTCGTAATTAATTGGCATGTAACAACCAAAGGCTTCAGACGCAATCACAGGCTGTCCGAAAAAGGACAACATAAAACCCTTAAACCAACCCCAAGCGCGTGCAAACACGTTTTGGTCTTGTGTGTTAAGTGCTAGTTTAAGATAGTTGTTTGGACAGTCGTCTTCTGCCTGTACTTCGATTGTTTGACAAGATGAGCCCTGCTGACAATCTGCATTGTTGTTACATGCATTTGATTGCTCGTTTGTGTTATCTTCTACACAAACTTTATATTCAACCAGATCAAGATAAAGGTTTGGATTTTTATTCTTAGGGTTAAGTGTTGTAGGATCCATTTTCTGATCAAACTCAACCCAGACAGCTGTGTTACGACAATGTCCAACTCCGCCATTTGTATTATCATCAGGTTTATTAACACCTTTGGTTGGTCTTATAAAACAACAGTTTGATTGACCACAACCGTTAGTGGCTGCACCGTCTGCATTACAAGACAAATCTGTTGAACATGAACACTGAAGTTGCAACGAAGCCTTACCGATCACTGCGCTTTCTGCAGCAAAAATTTCTGAAATAGCATAACCACTTTCTTCATCAACTTCAAAAACCGCATTTGCTCTAACTTCTGCTACTCCAAAAGCTCCTGTCTCTGATGGTGAGTTTGCCGCTGCTTCACATTCTTCCCCTGTTCCCACAACTCCATCCATACAATACGAAGCTGTTGGATAATGAATGGAAGAACCTTCATTCAAACAAGCTGATGAACACCCATCACCATCCTCTGTGTTTCCATCATCACAATCTTCTCGGGCATTTAGTTCAGCTTCTACGATGTTATTTCCGCAACACTTTGGATTTACAAACTCACAAGCCTCACCATCATCACAGTCAGCAGGGCCGTTACAAGCATTTTCACTATTTTCACATTGTTTTACACAAACCGGCGTACCTTCGTTTTGACAGGATGATGAACAACCATCTCCATCTACTATGTTTCCATCTTCACAATCCTCACCTAATTCAGGCTCCCCTCCATTTCCACAAATCGAAACTCCCACTTGCGCTATTGCACCTTCAAAAAGACATTCACTGGAACACCCATCTCCATCAATCACGTTTCCATCATCACAATCTTCTCCACCTGCGTTTGGTGCATGATCAATTTGCCCATCACCACAAAATGCATTAACAGCGCTTGAACCATTATTAAGACAACTGTTTGAACATCCATCACCATTTATTTCATTTCCATCATCACATTCTTCCCCAGCTTCTGATGCACCGTTTCCACAACAATTTACTGCTCCCTGTGGAATCTCACAAACACCAGCACCTTCTCCGCAAAGAACATCTTCATTACAAGCATCACCTGAAATACTGCAAGTCTTTGCGCATCTTGCAATTGGTTCAGTCAAACATTTTGGCGAACACCCATCCCCTGCAACAATATTTCCATCATCACATTCTTCTGCAACAACAACATCGTCGATTGACAAAATAATATTGTCACCACAAATTGGATCAGTGGTTTTGTGTTGTGTTCCTGCGTTTGTACAAGCTGCTGTGCAATATGGAGGAGGATTTTCAGCAAACTTAATCACCCCTGATGGTTCTGCGTCTGGTGACTTAAGCATTAAAGCCACATCTGAGACTGTTCCGCCATTAGCCACTTCAAAATTATCTGGATTGTCTAATGAACTCCAAGGCAACCAATCAAAATCTCCCGCTTGCAATGCCTGGCCATTAATACTGCACTCGTCCGGTGCTCCAAAAGGATATGCATGAAAATCTTGCCTTTGCCCAACATAAGTCATGTTTGCAACAAAAGGCAAAACTTTTATCTTATCTATTGCACAACTTACGTTTGAATTTTTCGTTTTAAATATCCATGAAAAATCTCCTGGATTAAACATGTTGTGATCTTGTCCAAAATTTGATCCACTGTCCCCAAGCGAAACACCTGATTCAGATTGAATGCCGTTTGCTTTCTGAGCAAGGGTCACACCCCCTTTGATGATAACGCGATGCCATTTGTCTGGATTCAATTTAATTGTGTTTCCCTGATTATTTATTGGCAAATTTATAGTAATCCGTTTATTGCCAGGGTCATAGGCCGAATTAACAGCAATTGGCTGACCGAATTCCTGCGGAGCGCAAATTGTATCCTGACATTCAAATAATTGAACACTTGCAACCCCAACACTTTGCGGATCTATCCTCGTATTAAATTGAGCAAGCGGCAATGCATTAACACACGCTGCCATGCAATCAGGGGAAAAGAAAGTTACTTTTGGATCAGTAAATAAAATTGTAAGATCGGCATTGTCGTCAGGATTGTTGTCAGCATTGGAAACGGTTGCATTAATCTTTGCAGGAATCTGAGGAGGAGTTTCAGATCTTGCTGTCACAATATTAGTACACACTCCGGCATCTGGATTAGCATTTGCAAGTTCTGCACCTGCAAAATTGGCATCATTCAATTTAGAAGTCCAGGCTAGCTGGTAATTTCCACCATCTGGTTTTTTGTTACATGCAAGTGTTACACAAGAATCATTTTGAGCAATAAGCTGAGCTTTATAATTAACAGTTTCATCTTGCTCCACTGCCGTGAACCTGGCTGGTGTTACGTTAACATTACCAACTTCACAGAACTGCTCGTTGTTTTTTGTTTTAAATTGAAAAACGTACTCCTCTTCCAAGTATCCACCACCCTCATTTGGATGGGCAGCGATTCCACCGGCTTCTTTTGTGGCCCTGATTGTAACTTTATAATCTGTGTTTACTTCTAGATTTAATAAAGTTTGATTTTCAGCTCTTAAAGCTGAGAATCCTGTTTGATTTGGTGTTATTGTAATTGTCTGATTCTGCCATGCTGAGCAAATTCCTTCATCATAATCAATACATTTTTCTAAAACAATATTATCTGGAACAAATGTGCTTTGATTCATGCTCATTGAAAAAGTCGCTGTAATTTCTGCGTTCACACACACGTCTTCTGGATCGCTCCAACTCTCCCAAGGACTTGGTGAAATAACATTGGCATCACAAGCCTCCAGTACCACTGGTTTTTGTGGAATAATTCCTGTTGTTATTATGTATGCAAAATGTGACTCTGGTGGCGGAAGCTCGCACTCACCCACAAGAGCACATGAACCATTATTACAACACTCTTCATTTTGTTCACACACAAGTTCTCCTGTCTGACAATCACCAACCTTAAAATTCACTGCGTTTGAGCTCTTTCCGGTATTGTTATTCATGCTCATTGGGCCAGTTATTGCTGCTTCTGGAATTTCTACTTTACTAATCAACTCAGAAGTCCAAATTTCTTCACCTCCGACTGCGTGCACTCCGTTGTAAAAAGTAACTTTTCCTGGATTACCAAAATTCTCACCAATAAGTTTTACTTTTAATCCAGCTGGCCCTGCTGTTGGATTTGTTGCGCAAATACTTGGACCAGGGCTTCCTTCAATAACGGAAAAATCAACAAGATTTGATTTGTCGTTTACAGGATGACCGGGATGTCTAATTACAAAAAGCTGGTGCAACACCTCTGCAATTGCTTCAACCGGATCTGTTTGATATTCAGCTGGAACCTTCACTATTATTGAATTGTTTGTCCATTGATTTCCACCACACTGATCAGGAAAATCTGAGTCACCAAGAGCTATTTTGTCTTCAGTGTCATGTAAAAATCGAACTGTTCCCGGTGTAAATCCAAACCTTGTTCCAAGAATTGTCACGTACTGACCAACAGGCCCCCAATTAGGACGGCTAACACAAGACTCACCATCTGCACAATCATCATCGTCACCACAAACCAAACCACTATTTTCACAAGCCTTCCAACCTGTGCTTACTTCAGAAATATTTGGCGGATCAAGATCAACGTCACGAGCAAGAACAGTAAACCTCATCTTATTGGAACCAACCCGGACTGACTGACAGCTTCCAGCGTCAACACAATCATTATCATCTGAACAGTAAGCCAAGCTTTCAGAGCACCATGCTGTTGCACATGTTTCTCCGCCTTCACAATCATCATTATTATTACAAACAATTCCAACAGGATTTCCAGCATCATCTTCTCCAGTCAAATTTCCTTGACCATCAATACAAACGTAATCCCCTGTGAACACACGAGCTTGGTGCTTAAGAGCAGATAAAGATGGAACAACAAAATCAATTTCAGTATTTGCCCAACCAGAAGTATCAGTCTCCCCGTTTGACAAGAAAAGTTTTGATGAACCTTTTGTGTTTCCAAAACCAATTCCAGTTGCCGTAGCAGCACTTGTTGGCTGCCCAAGTGATGGATCTAGATCACAAAGACCTGGACGGACAATTAGATTCACATCAAAGTCAGCAATACGCGGACCAAAATTATCGTCTGTTGAGTCAATGGTTGCGTTCGCACCAGCCGTTTCAACGCGAACGGGCCCGTCAACAGCACTGTTTGGTATCTGAACTATTATTTCCGTTGGTGACCATTTTGGAGCTTCTCCACCAATACAAACAAAAGGGTCTGCTTGTACCTCATCACCCTCGTCATCAGAACCTAAAAACCTAACCACTCCTATGGCATCTCCAAAACCTTTTCCAGAAATCGTTACAAGGTTTCCAATTGCACCATCGCCTGGAGAAACCTCTTCAATCTTTGCAACTTCAACACAAACGTTATTTTGACAAAGTCCGGAAGCACAATCACCATTCTCATCACATTGGTTTCCATTACATTCTTTACAATAATATTCACTTGCCGGATCGCCTCCGCAATCAATTCCTGTTTCAAGGAATGGATCTTCTGCATCTTGAACGCCATTAAAACATTGTGCTGCTAAGATAGACGTGGTAATTGCTGCAGAAGTTGTTGTGTTTCCGGCACAGTCTGATCCTCTTGCTGAAATTTCGTAATTTCTGTTTGTTGGATATCCAGCTGTATCCCATTCCTCAAGATCATCAGTAAAAAAGAAAACATGACCAGCATCTTCAAACGACTGTTCAATACCAACTGAATCAATACGATCATCTTCAACAAAGAAGTCAACACTTGAAAGACCGGTGTCGTCTGTTGTATCAGCTTGTAATTTTACAATATCTCCAATTGCAGAATTTGAACCATCATCCGGAGCATCCATTACAACAGTTGGAGGCAAAACATCCACACCATCGCCTGTTGTAAATGAATATTCGCAAGGTGTGAAATTTGTGCATTTTAATTTTTTATCTGTTGCACTTTTTAGAACTGTCCTGTCCAGATTAACTACAAACTTTGTGTTTTCATCAAAACATTTATGAGCTGCGTTTGGAGCAGGACATTCAGCTGACGGAGTGAAAGTCACCTTGTCCCCATCAACAACAAAGACGCCTGGAACTGCTTGACCTGGATTTTGTTGTTCTGTTAATGCCCTTCTTACCAGAATTCCATTTTCTACTGTTTCTTCTTTTACACTTGCTGAAAATACAAATTGAAGTTGTAAATTTCGTAGCTCTCCATCACATTCCTCATTAACAGGGGGGCCTTCAAGATAAAAACCTGATTTGAAATCATTACAACCCGCACCAACACAAACACATGGTCTTGGTGTACCATCCGGACAAAGACTGTCGTCTCCTTCAAGACCTCCACCAAGAGCACCTGTCATAATGCCAACAATAAAGTTTACAATAAGGAATGCACTCAATGTAATAATCAATCCAATACCAGCATTAATTATAATCTTTTTTGCCTTTTCAACTTTTTGCGGATTTCCAGCTGCAGTCATGAACATCCACCCACCATATATAACCAGAATCACGGAAACGATTCCCAAAAATCCCAAAAAGGTTCTAATGAGCCTTGCAATGATAACAATCACACTGCCCTGAGTACTAAATCCTGCATCAGCTGCAAAATTAGCCAAGCTGTTTGTTGGATCAACAGCTTGAGCTAATACTGGGCCAACTAACAAAAACGTGCCCGCTGTTACAATCGCGAGAAGAATGCCGAGTAAAAATGTATTTCGAGAATTACGCATGACTTATTCTCCTTGTGGTGCATTATTTGGAAGTTCAATTCCTAAACTTGTTGTACATTTATTTGCACTTTTTACCCCAGAACAACAATAAGGATTGTCTACATCTGCATCTAAACACTGACTTCCGGGAGTATCTACAACAACCGGGTGCATACAAATCTGATAAGCGCTTTTAACATCATTGGTCACAACAGGCCAATACTCTGCTCCACCTTCAGTGCTTACAAATGTTTCATGATCAATAGATATGGTTGACTTGTTGTTCACCAGTGAATCCGACTTACCAACATAAAACCACATATAATAAAATTCATCCGGCCAAAGTGAAGCACTGGTAGAGTTCACGGTTGAACCTTTCAAAAGAGCGCTAAATTCAATTGCAATATCATTAGTTTGACTTATTTCTTCAGCGCCAATAACAGGCGAAAGATTGGTAATATGCGGCACTGTTGTATTGATCTCATTGGTTGTTGAAAAACCGTATTCATAATTATCATCAGTTGGGACATTGCCTTCTCCGTCTTCAGGACAGGCAACATCGTCATTTTCAGAACCACAGGCAACCCCGTCATCATTTCCATCAAGCGAGTTTCCAGACGCATCCACAATTCCATCTGCTGGAATCTGAAGAGGATCACTTTGCGGAATGTTTGCCGGATCAAGTGACGCTGCCTTTGCAACCACGTTCAATATCTCAGGGCCTGGTAAGCAATAAATTGCGTCTCCGCAAGGATCTTCTCCACAAGCAACGGTTGTTGTGAAGTCTACTGTTTTGTAACCATTGCTAATTTTAAATGTGCCTTCAATATTATTTCCTGCCTGATTCTTTACACTAACATTGGTAAAGCCGGCATTGTCCGCAAACGTGCCTGTTGCAGCGGTTGGATCAATTGGTTCGCTAAACGTCAACTCAACGGTTACATTGCGCGGTTCTTGCGAATCTTGCTTTGGAAGCGAAGAGAAAACTGTTGGTGGGGTTAAATCAATAGTTGTTCCAACTTCAAATACCCAGCCGTATCCACCTGAATATGGGCCAGCAAACGCCGGCTTTCCATTGGCTTTTAGAATTCCGGATTTAAGAACAATCGAGTAATTTGTATCTTCACTATTACTACCCATGAAATCAACTGTTTTCATAACAACAATCGTCCTTGTTTCATCTAATCCAACAATGACCTGATCTGAACTGAGTGCTTCACTTTCACCATCTTCTGTTTTAAAGATTAAAACATTGTCTGTATTAAGTTGTGTTGTGTCATTGTTTGGATCGTTATCAACAAGAGTTGCCGGATCATAATTTTTAACAAAGGACTCTGGATCCATAACTTCTTTAAACGTAATGAAAACTTTTGTGTTACGAGGAATATCAACTGCATTGCGCCTAGGATAATGATCATCAATAATTCCAGATCCAAGGGATGCGCTAAGCGGCTCATTGAATTGTGGTGCAGGTGTTGATCTTGTGGTCCCGGTTCCCCCTCCTAAAATAGCGTTGATCACAAACGTTGCAATCGCATACGATGACAAAATAATCAAAAGACCTATCACAGCCTGTTTGATCAACTTCTTTGCTTTTTTTGCTTTCTCTGCTTCTCCACCGGCTGTCATGTAGAGATAGCCGGCGTAGATAATCAAAATGGTAAAGATGATTCCAAGAAAAGAAAGAAAGATACGAATCAACCGAGCAACAATTAGTATGGGGCTTTCTGTTGACAGTCCGGATGATTGACCAAATTGTTCAAACGCTGTTTGCGCATTTACAAAATCTACTTGCGCAAAAAATAAAACTAAAGCACTAAACAACAGCACGCACAAGGCGGCCGCGTAAACAGCGACGTATTTTGTAATTGTGTGTTTGCTACGCATCATGCGAGTTAGCAACTGTACGAATATTGTACCGTATTTATTGAAAATTGTGATGTGGATAGTGGGATGAAAAAAATGTAAAAATTAAAAGGATAAGTTTAGATAAGTATTGATAAGGGTAGATAAGTATTGTGTTTACAATCCTTATCCATGCTTATCCTCACTTATCAATCCTTATCCTTACCATCTACATCTTTTGCAAAAACACCGAGGTTACACTAAAAAGACCCACAACAATAATGACCCCGATGATTCCGGTTGTCATTTTTGAAAGCGCATTAGTGCGAGAATCGTTTCTATAACATGCAAAAGAATATTCAAAACTTCCGCGTAAAATAGAAACTATTGCAAAAATTCCACCCCACAAAAGAAGAATTCGGAAAATCCTAAGTCCTGAATCAAGAAGTGGAAACACTTGCGTTGGTTCAGTGGTCAAAGGAATCTGTGCAAAAACAGGTTCAGCTGCTGCCACACCAAAAACCACAAGAGCGAAAACACTCAAAAGCTGCTCAACCATATTTTTTACACGATTGCCATCTGCTTTTCCTTGAACTGATTTCATTGCAGCACCCATCACCTTCCCCATATCTGCCTTGCTTTCCGCCCCTGTCTCATTGATTGTTTTTTGCACAATTACTTTTAACTCATCATCGGACATTTCTGCTGGCAAATATACTTCCAAAACCTTGATCTCTTTTTTAACAGGCTCTGCTAAATCTTGACGACCAGCCTGTTCAAATGAGACAAGAGAATCCTTCAGTTGTTTAACTTGCGCTTTTACAACATTTAATACTTCTTCATCAGACAATTCGTGTTGAACATCGATCTCTTTGTTCTTAATAGCCGAACGCAACATACGCAACGTTGAAAGTGTTGCGCTGTCTTTTGTTTTCATGGCCTCTTTGGTGGCGTTTGTAAGCTCGTCTTTAAGTGACATAAATCGACTCAAAAGGCTGGAAGATTCCTCTTTCCAGCCTTTTTATTTTAACACAGAAGGCAGTTATCGTCTTCGTCGGCTGCGTCGTTTGTCTTCAACCAGTTGACCTACTTTAATGAGATACTCTCGCTTTTCTGAAACCTTGATTCTTCGAAGAGCACTCTCCTTTCGTTTGTTCTTACTTGGCTTTGCATTGTAAAATCTGTACTTTCGTGCTTCAAGCATTCGTCCGCTTTGCTGCAAACGTCTACCAAATCTACGCAAAAGCCCTTCAAAGCTTTCGCCTTTTTTTCGTTTTGTTTCTACCACAAATTTTCACTTTCTTTCTATATGATTTAATTGCGCTCGAATTATGTTCAAAATCCCCAATTTTGTCAAGCAACAATCCCCCTCCCCTTATTTGATGTCAGAGACTGGCGATTGTTTTACCACCTCATTGCTTTCTGTGCCTTTCAACTTCTTTTGAACAACAGAGACAATCTTTTTTGCATCAATTATTTCTTGAGCACCGGAATCCATATCTCTAATAATAATCGTTTCATCAAGAACTTCTTTTTGCCCCAAAATTAGTGTGAGTTTTACACCAAGTTTGTTCGCAACTTCAAGTTGACTTTTAAGTGCATTTTTCCCAAACGCCTCTGCAATTGGAATACCTGCTTGTCGAAACTCCTCAAATAACTTTAAGCCGACTCTACGAGAAGCATCTCCAAGCTGTGCAAAAAAGACAAGTGGTTGTGGGTACTGAGGAGGGTTAATACCTTTCTTTGCCAAAGCTGCCACAACTCTTTCAAGACCAATTGCAAAACCTGAACCTGGTGTTTCTTCCCTACCACCAATTGTTTCAATCAATCCGTCATATCGCCCACCCCCAGCTAATGAATTCTGCGCTTTTGAATCGTCGTCATCAGCCAACAAAAACTCAAATACTGTACGAGTGTAATAATCAAGACCGCGAACAAGATACGGATTAAGTTCATATGGGATATCAACCTCATCCAAAAACTCCAACACCTTCATGAAGTGGTCTTTTGACTTGTCATCAAGCCAATCTAGAATCTGCGGTGCTTCTTCTAACAAAGCAACCGCTGCTTCATCTTTACTATCAAGAAGACGCAATGGATTCTTTAGCAATCGTTTTTTGTCATCATCACACAACTTACTACGAAATTGTCTAAAATAACTTGTGAGCTCAGCCAGATAAGCCTGCCTGCAATCAAAAGTTCCAATTGAGTTGAGTTGCACTTTTACATCAAGTCCAAGTTCTTTAAAAATTTGCATTCCTATAACAATGAGCTGGGCGTCAACAATTGGTTCATCAACACCAAAACTTTCAAAACCGGCTTGATGAAATTGTCTGTATCTACCTGCTTGTGGTCTGTCATAACGAAACATTGGTCCTATGTACCACATCTTTACTGGTTGCGGACGATCAAGCATTCCATGATTAATATAAGCACGCGCTGCTGAAGCTGTTGCCTCTGGACGCAGGGCAACGTTGCGATTCGATGGATCTGTAAATGTATACATCTCCTTATCAACAACATCAGTTCCTTTTCCAATTGATCGCAAAAACAATTCTGTCTTTTCCAAAATCGGCAGATCAATTCGATCAAAACTATAAGCTTCTGCAACATTTCTTATTACATCTCGGACAAAATTCCACCTACCCTGCTCTTCTGGCAAAAGGTCCCGAAATCCTCTTAAAAGCTCAGGGGTTGGTTTTACTTTTTTTACTGGCTCCTCCTCTTTTGAAGCAACTGTCTTTTTTGAAACGGCTGTTTTTTTTGCCGGTTTCTTTTCGTTTTTCTTAAACATATTATCTAGAGGTTATATAAAGGAAGGTCAAATGTTCCAAGACGCGAAAGTGGCAATCCTCGCACCCACACGCGCCCAAGAATATGCTGTGAAGTTAGCACACCAAAGCTTCTGGAGTCCAGACTTTCATCCCGGTTATCACCAAGTACATAATATTCATCCGAGCTCAGTGTTACACGCTTATTTCCGCGCGTATGATCCTCTGTAAGATAAGATTCCTGCAACAGCCGTCCGTTTGGATGATCTTCGTTGTAAATAATTACTTGACCCTTTGAAATCTCGATCGTTTCTCCGGGAAGGCCAACAACGCGTTTTATAAAATATTGTTTTGGATCTCTTGGATATTTAAATACAACAATTTCTCCTCTTGACGGCTCGCGAAACCGATACGAAATCTCATCTATAACAAGGTATTCATGATCATAAAAGTTTGGCTCCATTGATGCACCTTTAACATAAAACGGTTGAATCAGGAAAAATCTAATGGGAATAATAATGGCAGACGAGATAATGACAATTTGAAGCACTTCAGCAATAAACATTGCAATAGCTCCAGCGGTTGGACCCAGGTATTTTTTAAGACAATTTTCAAATTCCAGCTTTTTTTCTGACATAGAATTGCTTTCAGCATAGCAAATATTTGAGATTAGATCAAGCCTCAAACGTGGCCAAAGTAAGTAGCATCCCGCGCTCTAGGCGCGGGCTCTAGGCGCGGGAAACTGAAAAGTCCGGGAGTTATCCGGACTTCGTTCCAGCGGCAATGACTTCGCCTGCTGGGCTGATGATCTCCTCGATCACGGCAGCGGCGGCAGTGAGATTCACGAACCCGCTGAGCATTCCCCTTTGGGTTGCCTGCACTGCATCCGCGACCTTCTTGCGCGCTCGCACAGGAATGTAGCAGTCCACAGTGTGAGAGATGAGCTCTTGCGCCTTTGCTCGGAGCACGGTTCTTCTCATGCTCTCTGTCTCGCCCGAGCTTGCAAACTCAGCGACAAGCTCCTCCAGTCTCCTGATCGTCACCTCGTGTGACGGTGGCTTTCGACCTGTTTTCTTGGCCATGTTGTATCTCCCTGTTGGGATTGCTACGTACTCCCGCGCATATAGCAATAGCATACAATGTCACAAAAAACCAAGATTGTCAAGGTGAAATCAAAGACCTTTAAATGACTTGAAATACATAGGAACTCTCTTTATAATGGCTCCAGATATGGAGAAGCCAAAAATCGATCTTCTGAAAAAGAAATATGAATTGCACACGCCGAAAAAATCGCCGTTTGTTTTTTTTGGAAAGCCGCTTATTATTGGAATTGTAATTGCTGCAACAGTTGGAACTATTTTTTCTTATCAAGTCAATTCAACACAAGAATTCAACACAACCCCGGAAGAAACCGGATCTTTTTTTTCAACCATTAAAAGACTTGTTCAATCAAACGATCGAGCCTTGGCAGGCGAAGATGACGGCCGGGTTAATTTTCTTTTAATGGGAATTGGTGGCAAAGGTCATGAAGGGCCACAACTTACTGACACAATGCTCTTTGCAAGCTTTAAGCCGTCAGAAGGAAATATCGGCCTTATGTCTTTGCCTCGAGACCTGAGTGCTCCAATCCCAGGTTATGGTTATAAAAAAATCAATCATGCAAATGCATATGGTGAGGTGGCAAAAGAAGACGGCGGACCCATTCTTGCCTCTCGTGTGGTTGGTGATGTATTGGATCAAGATGTTCATTATTACGTACGAGTTGACTTTGATGGTTTTGCGCAACTGGTAGACGCGATTAATGGTTTGGATGTTTATGTTGAAAGATCGTTCACAGATTTAGAATATCCAACACTTGGAAAAGAATTGGCAGAGTGTGGAGAGGTCCGAGAGGTTGAAGAGGTCCGAGAGGAGGGAGAGGATGGTTTTAGTTTAAAGAAGTTGTTTGGGGTTGATGAAGAGGTGGGAGAGGTAGCCCCAGACTTTAGTCTGGGCGAAGAAGTCGAAGAGGTTGCAACAGTAGCTCCACAAGATTACAGTTGTCGATTTGAAGTACTCAATTTCCAAGAAGGTTGGACTCACATGGATGGTGACACAGCGCTTAAATTTGTACGCTCAAGACATGGAAACAATGGAGAGGGATCAGACTTTGCGCGCTCAGCCAGACAACAAAAAATCTTGCTTGCTGTAAAAGACAAAGTCTTCTCAGCTTCAACGCTTTTGAATCCATCACGTATTAACAAGATTCTTAACACGCTTGATGAAAACATCTCAACTAATTTGTCAGTGTGGCAAATTGTACGGCTGGCAAAAGAACTTAAAGAACTTGATACAACTAATATCACCCATCATGTGATTGATGGTTCAGAGACCTCCCCTGTTTTCGCAACAGTACTAAACGGTGAATATGTTCTCCTTCCAAAAAACGATGATTGGACACCGCTTCAATCTATTGCTGAGCAAATCTTTGTTCCTGCTGAAGATCAAAGGCGCGTGTTTGCAAGTAACTCAGATGAAAAGCCTAGATTTGTAAAAATTGAAATTCAAAACGGGACAAATGTTACAGGCCTTGCGTTTCGAACTTCACAACTTCTAGACGGCTATGGATTTGAAGTATCAAAAATTGGCAATGCAGCAAGCCGTGGATATAAACACACAGTGATCTACGATCTTACAGATGGCCAACAACCAAAAGAACTTAAAGCCCTTCGAGATTTTCTAGGAGCAGAAGTTACCTTGTCTGCAACCGGATGGCTTATAAGTGGCGACATTGTTCCACGCGAAATTTCTGTTTCATCTGACCAATACGAAAAACTTGCAACAGATAGAAACATTGACTTTTTGATCATTTTAGGTGAGAATTCGTCAAACTTGGCTAGAAGATAAATACCCCCGCGTCTTTGCGAGGAGGCCGCTAGGCCGACGACGTAAAGTCGCGTGGCGACCACGTCGCTTTACGCGAAGCAATCTCCGTATACGGAGATTGCTTCGGCCAGTTCAACTTGGCCTCGCAACGACGCAAATAGAATTTTTTTGTGGAAATAAAAAAAATCCCAACAATCGCTCTTGTTGGTAGAACAAATGTTGGAAAATCTACATTGTTCAATCGACTTATAGAACAACCCAAGGCCTTGGTATCCAAGGTTCATGGCACAACTCGCGACCGAAATGAAGGCGAGTGTCTTTGGCGTGGTAAGCAAATCCGCATTGTGGATACCGGCGGAATAGACGTGGATCCTAATGATGAAATTGATGCCAAAACACTTTCACAAGCAATGCAGGGTATTGAAAAGGCGGATGTAATTCTTTTTTTGCTGGACATGAAATCCGGCCCGCTCCCACAAGATCACGATATTGCCAAAATGTTACGAGATCTTGATAAACCTGTTTTGGTTATTGCAAATAAAACCGAACGTGCCTCAGAAAGAAATCGTGTTCTGGAACCACAGTGGAGACTTGAAGGTCTTCCATCGCCATTTCCAATTTCTTCCATTCGTGGAACAGGCGTCGGCGACATGCTCGATCTTATTTACGATACTCTTAACGATCTTGGTGTTTCCCCGGTTGAACCTTATGAAATTGACGCCCTCAAAATCGCTGTAATTGGAAAACCAAATGTTGGAAAATCTTCAATCTTAAACGAGATAATGGGTGAAGAGCGATTCATCACAAGCCCGATTGCACACACAACACGCGAACCAAACGACACATTGATTGAAATTGATGACAAAAAATATTTGTTCATTGACACAGCAGGAATGCGCAAACGTTCAAAAGTAAAAAGAACCGGAGGACTTGAAGCGCAGGCTGTGCGTCGAAGTGAAAAAATGGTTCAAAAAGCCGATATCACATTATTTGTAATCGATGCAAATGAACCAATTGGAACTCAGGAAAGAACACTGGCGGGTTTTTTAAAAAAGTCAGATTCCGGAATTATAGCAATGGTTAACAAGTGGGATTTGGTTAAAGACAAAACAACAGGCACAATGAATCAATACAGAGATTACATTGCTGCACATCTTCCCTTTTTGAAATGGGCACCTGTAATGTTTGTCTCAGCACTAACAGGACAAAGAATTAAAAACGTGTTTGAATGGATTGAAAAAGTGGAAAAGCACAGAACACGACAATTTAGTGAAGAAGAGCTTTCTGATTTTATTCAACTTGCCGCATACAAACACAAACCAACCAAAGGCAAAGGTCCAAAGCCACCAAAAATTCTTGGGCTTACGCAAACATCTACAAAACCACCAACGTTTGATTTAACCATCAAAGCAAAACGAACAGATGTTTTGCACCCAAGTTATGTCAGCTATCTACAAAACCGAATGCGCGAACACTTTGGACTCATTGGCACACCTATTCACATCCATGTCCGAACAGCTTCGTCTGTTAGCAAATAATTTCACTCACATCGTGTCATTGCGAGGAGCGAAGCGACGAAGCAATCTCCGTGCAGCTATTTTGCTCTGTCATCTCGACTAAGTGAGCAAAGCGAGCGCACGGAGAGATCTCGCATATTCGAGATCCCTCCGCTCGCTTCGCTCGGTCGGGATGACATAACAACACGGGGGCTGCTTCGTCGCTTCGCTCCTCGCAAAGACGCAAAAAAGAAAATATGAAACTAATTGTTGGTCTGGGCAATCCAGGAAAATCATACAAGCAAACGCGTCACAATATAGGATCTCTTGTGCTTGATTTTTTGGCTGAGCAAATGGAGGTTAAATTTAAAAACAAACGTTCATTTGAATCATTGGTGGCAGAAGGCACGCTTGGTGAAGAGCGAGTTGTTTTGCTTAAACCACAAACTTTTATGAATGTGAGTGGAAGAGCTGTTTGTGCTGTAATGAAAAATAAACCAATTGAGCCAAAAGATGTTTTGGTGGTTTATGATGATGCGGATTTGCCGTTTGCTGATGTGCGAATAAAAACAGGCGGCTCATCAGCCGGACATAAAGGCGTGCAATCAATTATGGATTCTCTTGGTGCATCAGCTGAATTTTTCCGAGTTCGTGTTGGAATTGGCAGGCCAAATCATCCGGATATTCAACTGGAAGATTTTGTCTTACAACCATGGACAAAACAAGAGGAGGAAAAATTAGATTCTGTAATTACTTCTGCTATCACAGAAATTAAAAACTGGTTATGAATGATCTGGGAGCATGGATCGGACTTGTTAGATTTCAAAAGTTTGGACCAAAAGGATTGGCGCGTCTTGCGTTACGTTTTTCTGACATGAACCAAGCATTCGAAGCTTCGGCTTCGGATTTTTTAGATGTTGGTATTAAACCGGAAATTGCAAATCGTTTTTTACAAGAGCGGGCTCATATTGATCGAGATCGTGAATCCGAACTGGTTCAAAAACATAACATCAGTGTAATCACCATTAATGATGAGCTCTATCCAAAATCTCTTAAAGAGATCTATGATCCTCCGGCTGTTCTTTTTGTTAAAGGAACACTCCCTTTATCTTCAAAAAAACATGTTGCTGTGGTTGGATCACGCAAAGCATCAGCATATGGCAGGCGTGTGGTTCAGGACCTGATTGGCCCACTTGCAAAAACAGATTCTGTAATTGTAAGCGGTTTGGCGTACGGCGTTGATTCAATGGCGCATGTCACAACAATTGAATCTAAGGGCACAACAGTTGCGGTATTGGGCTCAGGTCTTGATGATGACAATATTTATCCATCACAAAATAGAACTCTGGCCTCTCGCATTATTGCCTCTGGCGGAGCTATTATAAGTGAATTTCCAGTTGGAACACCGCCACTTGGTTATCATTTTCCAATGCGCAATCGAATAATTGCCGGGCTATGTGACTCCACAATAGTTGTTGAAGCTGCAAAAAAGTCCGGATCACTTATTACGGCCAGACTTGCTCTTGAACACAACCGCGATGTTTTTGCTGTTCCAGGCCCAATCCATGCACCTCTGAGCTTTGGTCCAAATCTGTTAATCAAAGACGGCGCAATCCCACTTACATGTGTTGAAGACTTGATCGGACAAACCCAACAGAAAAAAAGAAAAGAACATACGTATGAACCATCAACCGAAGAAGAGAGTGTTATTTTTGATCTTCTTTCGTCTGTTCCAATGCATGTTGACGAGATCATTACACAATCAAAACTGCCTGCAACTAAAGTACTTCAGACCATCTCGCTTATGGAAATGAAAGGCGGAGCAGAGGACCAAGGGGGGCGTCATTTTATAAATGCAGCTTGACGGATTATTTACAATCGTTCATTATCAAAACCATGTCAAAGAAACTTGTAATTGTTGAGTCACCAACAAAAGCAAAAACTATCACAAAATTTTTAAACGAGGATTATCAAATCCTTTCCTCTTTTGGTCATGTAAGAGATTTGCCGAAAAGCCAGATTGGCGTTGATGTGGAAAATGATTTTGAACCAACCTACACTGTTCCAACTAAAAGCAAAAAGCATGTCACAGAACTTAAGCGCGCTGCAAAACAAGCAGATGAGGTTTTACTTGCAACTGATGAAGATCGCGAAGGTGAAGCAATAGCATGGCATGTTGCAAGTCTTTTAAAAATAAAACCGGAAAAAATAAAAAGGATTGCGTTTCACGAAATCACTCGCCATGCAATTCTGAACGCTCTTGAAAGCCCTAGAGATTTGAACCAAAATCTTGTTGATGCTCAGCAAGCGCGTCGTATTTTAGACAGGCTTGTTGGATACGAACTCTCACCCTTTTTATGGCAAAAAGTAAGAAGAGGGTTGTCAGCAGGACGCGTTCAATCAGTGGCTGTAAGACTTATTGTTGAGCGTGAGCGTGAACGAATGGCATTTAATGTAGAAGAGTTTTGGACAGTTGATGCTGAATTTGAAAAACAAAACCTAGTCTTCCCTGCCAAGCTCACAACAGTGGATGGGAAAAAGTTGGAAAAGCTTGATATTAAAAATGAAAAAGAAGCCCACAAAATTGCAGAAGATCTTAAGGGTGCAGAAGCAAAAGTTCTTTCTATTAATAAAAAGCAGGTGAGCAAAGCGCCGCCAACACCTTACACAACCTCAACCTTGCAGATTGATGCTCACAACAAACTTTCAATGAGTGCAAAACAGATAATGGCTCTTGCGCAACAGCTTTATGAAACCGGGCGAATTACATACATGCGCACGGATTCCATGAATCTTTCAGAAAAATTTCTCACTGAAGCGCAAAAGTATATTAAAGGAACTTTTGGCGAAAAATACACAGAAGGACCAAAACGATATAAAACAAAAAAGAAAGGCGCACAAGAGGCTCATGAAGCTATCCGTCCAACCAGCGCATCAGTTGAACCCGAATCATTAAAAGGAACGCTTGATGACAGGCAGTGGAAAATTTACAACTTGATTTGGCAACGAAGCATTGCTTCCCAAATGCCTGCTGCAAAACTTGATCGCACTGGAATTGATCTTAAAGCAAAACAATATGTTTTCCGCGCAAACGGTAGCACCATTTCGTTTGATGGATTCATGAAAGTTTATCACTCAGCAAAAGAAAAAATCTTACCTGAACTTAAAGAAGGTGACGATGTTAAAACAAAATCAATCACACCAAATCAACACTTTACTGAACCACCTGCCCGCTATTCAGATGCCAGTCTTGTAAAAGTGCTTGAAGAGCACGAGATTGGTCGACCATCAACTTATGCACCAACCATTAGCACAATTATTGATCGTGAATATGTTGAGCGTGATGATAATAAAAAACTGGCTCCAACAGACATTGCAATGATTGTGAATGATTTACTTGTTGATCATTTCAAAAACGTTGTTGATTACGAGTTTACTGCAAACCTTGAAAAACAACTTGATGATATTGCAGAAGGCTCAATTGAATGGGCTCCAATGCTTAAAGCTTTTTACAAACCGTTTCACGACAATCTTGAAGTGAAAACAAAAGAGCTTGATCGGGAAGATATTATGCCGGATAGGCATTTGGGAGAGGATCCAAAAACTAAACTTCCGGTAATTGTTCGGTCCGGACGATTTGGAGGATATGTACAATTAGGTGAATGGCCGGAAGAAGATCGAAAAGCAAAAATCAATAAACCAAAAAGTGCGTCCTTGCTCAAAGGCATGCACATTGAATCTGTTACTCTTGAGCAAGCACTTAGCTGTCTTGTCTTTCCAAAATCTCTTGGCAAAAATGAATCCAATGATGAGATCATGGTGGCCATTGGTCGATTTGGACCTTATATAAAAGCCGGAGAAGTTACTGCATCCATAAAAGAACCTCTCAGTCCTGCAACAATTACAAAAGAAGAAGCAATTGAACTTTTAAAAACTTCCGCAGAGCTGAAAAAGAAAATGGCCACACCAATTAAAGAGTTTGGAAATGATCCAGAAAGCGGAGAACAGATTTTGATAAAACACGGCAGGTATGGCCCATACATTACTGATGGAACAACAAACGCTTCTCTTGGGAAAAAACTTGAACCAGAAGAAGTAACAGAAGAGATAGCAATTGAAATGCTAAAAAAGAAACGAGAAAAAGGTCCGGGACGAGGAGCTAAGAAAAAGACTAAAGCAAAAACAAAAGAAAAATAAAAACGGGCTTAAGAGGCTGTCCCATTACTCCAAATTTTGATGATTTTTGAAAATTTTATCGTTTACCTCAGCGACGAGAATTTTAGAAAATTGAGTTTTGGGACAGCCTCTTTAGGCCGTTTTTTTACTATGCCGCTGCTTCTTCTTCTGCAGCTTGAACTGCTTGTTCCTGCCTTTCTACTAATTCCTTTGCTTGTTTGAAAATTGGATGATCATCCTCAATCTCCAATTGTCCTATAGTTACATTAAGATTATATAATTCTGTTTCAAACCCTGATCTTTCGCGTTGATAACGTCTATTGGTTTCCCTTGTTCTTTCATTTGCTCTGTCTAATTCATTAATAATTGGACCCAATCTTCCATTCAAAGCCTCTACAAGTTTGGTAGATTTTGCTGCGCTTTCTTGTTTTTGATCAATACCCTCTTGAAGTTTCTTCTGGGCTACAACAAGTTCTTTTTGCAAACTCTCAACTTCTTTTCTTTCTTTTGTTAATACGTCAAGCTTGTCTTCTGTTCCTTTTTTTCGTGCTTCCCAATCTTTTAGTTTTTGTCCTTTGCCAATCAAAGCCTTTTTTGGTTTATCTTTTTCCATGGACACAATATCAGCTTTTTTGGCTTCAATCTCTTTATCAATATCTTCAAAAACTTCTCCGTCAATCACTTGTTCAACAATGTATCTTTTACCTCTAGGACCAGGGCGGTCATATCCTTTTTGTAATAAATGTTCGCTTTGTCTCTCCACTGCTTCACGAGACAAACGAGTGTTTTCAGTGCGTTCGCCGCGTGCTCTTTCAACAGCGTTTGATAAAAGGGCTTGGAGATTTCCTTCTGCCTCACTTGAAATTGTTAAAGCTGGTTTTTGTTCTGATAAATCTTCATCATCAATTTCTCTAACGGTTGTATCAAGCGCTTCTGATATTTCTGTAATTAGTGCTTCAATTTCTGCAATCTCTTCTTTTTCTTTATCTCCCATTTCTTGAAGCCGATACTCTACTAATTGCACACTTTCCTCGATAGCAGCAACCGCGTCGTCTTTTCGATTATCAAGAGCTGCTTTTTCAGCTGCCAAAGAAAGAAGTCTTGCCTCTATTGGTCTAAGTCGCGACATGGCGTCTTGAAGTCTTAACCTCAAATTTAACACTGTTCCATCTAATTCACCGCATTGCTTCTTAATCGCCTTATCATCTCCTGCAAGTTCTTTTAAGCGACTAAGTTTTTCAGATACAATATCCAACTCTTGTTGCATTCTTTCAACATCTGTTCTTTGTCTATCATATTGTGGATACAACTCTTCCATGGTTTCTAATAAATACTCTCTTCTTTTGCCAAGATCCTTAGCTAATTCAGTATCGCGCGTAATTTCTGTTTCATGGCGTTCTGGTTTTTCAACCCTTGTTTTTGGTTCTGCTGACATAGTTTTTATTGAAAAAAATTGTTATACTAATAAAAAGATTATACCAATTACTAATATAATGGCAAATTTTATGGCAATTAAAATCACAAAGGCTCGACATAAAAAAAACGTGGAAAAAGTCAAAAAAGAACTGGAAGAACTTGAAAAAAATCTTAAAGAAGCAATGAAAATTAAAACAACACTTCTTAAAAAAATCACAGAAGTTGAAAAAAAGATTTTAGAGAGCAAGAAAAAGAAGGAAAAAGAAAAAGTCAAAAAAGCTCGAGCAAAAGCAAAAAAGAAAAAATAGCTTTTAAAAACACCTGGTAAGAGAGGCTGTCCCAAAACTAAAAACACTCTCACTCAATGTGAGAGTGTTTTGGTATAATGTAGGTAATAACAGTGATATTTTCTATGAATTTCAAAACCCACAATCGTTCTCAAAACATACTTCTTCCACCTAACTACTCTTCATTTCTCGGTGAATCTCATGAAGCTGTTGTTCTTGCAGAACTTCTGGATGAATTAGATCTTTCATCTTTGAGTTAATAGACATTTAAAGTTGGTAAATCTTCCGCTTCTCTTCTAAAGTTAGCG
>CAYNRK010000008.1:0-42111 GCA_964399675.1 uncultured Gammaproteobacteria bacterium
CAGGGGGACATTTCTACTTCCCTTAAAGGGGACATTATCATTTCCGTATGACATTGAAAAACCCGCCGGTCTGGCGAGTCAGTGAGATCTCCTTGAGTTGGGTTCTCTTGGGCTACAGCTTGAGGAACCTGCGGAGCTTGGCTTCGGTGTTGTGATCGGCCTGGACCTGAGGCAGCCAGGCTTCGAATGTGTCACCATCTCCGGCATCTTGCTGGTAGCGCGTGGTGAGTTCGGCCATGTACTGGCTGGTGACTGCGCTGCTCAGCGGCCCCTTCCTCCTCCTCTTGGTCGAAGTTCCGCTGGTCGCAGGCCTGCGCGACTCGAGTGTGCCTGTGACTTCGAGCAGTAGCGTGCCATTGGCTTGCTCCACGATTCGACCGATCTGGCCGTGTTCGGTAAAGCCCACGAACTTGCCACAGCGCCCACCGCCGGACAGACGGCCATCACCGGTATCGAGCCCGATGATACGCACGCACGCTCCAGACTCGCCACCCTCGGTGTTGAGCGCAACGATCAGGAACATGGGATGACCCTGCACCTTTGGTGCAAAGACCTCACCAGGTCGCATGTCGAGCATGGGCTTGTAGACGCCTCTGTCGTTTCCATCTCGTGTGAAGGTGTCTGTGCCAGTGATCGTGACCGTGCTTCCGTCTGGCAGCTCGAGCTCCATTCCTTGGAGGGAGGTGCTCAGTGCATGGACGTCCTGATCGAAAAGGCTCATGGACTGATCTCCTTTGTCCTGGCTGATTCCAGGATAATTGAGCCTAGCAACTAGTCTTAATATTGTCAATTGAAAAAGAGCAGGTTTCCCTACCCTTCGTACTTTCAGCTTGAGCTGCCAAAAGTGATGATTCCTCGAGTTCTGAGAGCCTCGAGCGTGCGCCAGTCTCCTCCGAACAGCTCCATTGCCTTGCCGCCCACGGCGACCGGCTTGGCTCCTGGCTTGGATGCACCGCGGTTCAACTCCTTCAGAAGAGTTCGCTTGATTGCGACCGTGTCTTCGACAAAGGGCTTGCCTCGTACAAGCGGGTTGACTACGTCGAACCGCGAGTATTCAGGCTGCTTCTTTTTGACTTCTCTCTTTGGTTTTCTGTGGCCACCTCGCTTGTACGTGGTTCGATCGACCTCAAAGGCCAACAGAAGCGAGTTGCCATCCGTGAGACGGATTTTGCGACCGTTTGGTGAGAACAAGATCGACCAGAAGTCGAACTTCGGTTTTTTCTTACCACCCATGCCGCGTGGAGTGATCCATCCAGACAAAGGCAGGATTTCGCACCCAGCTCGTTGGAGCATTTGCACCCAGCTGGCGTAATGAGCTGGTTTCATTGAACTGCTGTTGAACGTGAGCCAGATGAGTCCGTACGGATCAGTCACCTGGATGAGGCGATTGAGTACTCGAAGGCGTTCAGGCTCTGTTTCGGACTGGTCAAGCTCGGTCCAGTCAAGAACCATGGACGAGACGGTCATGCGGAATCGCTTGTCCCACTCGTCCGGAAGCTCTGACAAGCGTCCGACCGTGGTGTTGACTGTATTTGCCGGATCAGTCTCTTTTGCAAGACTTACCATCCAGGGGTTCATATCCACACCAACGACTGGTAGCTCGAGTCTGCGAGCCATTGTGGCCGGACCACAACCAGCGTCCAGGATGAGCCTTGGGTCATCGAGGATTCCGCCCGGGATCAGGCCGCCAGTAAGTGCGTTGCACATGAAGCGCGAGATGTGTCCGGAGGCATGACCTTCTTGACACGCCAGGAAGCTCTCTGCAAACCTGAGGCCAGCAGTGCTTGTACCGGACTGACCGCCCAAGTATTCACTTGCAAGCTCTTCGCCACAGCCTCTTACGTCGTTGTTGACCTCGCTTACCCACTCAGCAGGCGACTTCATGAGATCGCTCATGGAGTCTTTGCTCTTCCTTTTCAGAAACGCCCATTCTGCTTCGGTTGGCGGAACTCGAGCCTTGAAAAGAAGCAAGATTTCCCACTTGCGACGAATCAGCTCAAGACGGGCTTCATCAGCAGTGTCACACAAGACAGGCGAGCCGTACGTCATGGGGACGGTAAGCCCCTCACGCCAGAATCGGCCGAGGAATTGCTTCCACGGCTTCCAGTCGTGCGCGAACGCAATAACGTGAAGCATGTCGAGCGAGTCATCGCGGCAAGTGACCGACAGGTTGATCGAATCCGGGCATGTCCGCATGGACACTAGCAGGATTCGAGCTTCTGGGTCAGTTCGCCAGCGGTTGATGATCTCTTTGCGTTTGGAGGAACCTGCTGCAACATTGCCGTCAAGCAGGAGCACACGGTCTTCGCCGTACCACTCTTGAAGCAGCCGTCCGACCCAGAAAGACTCTTCACCGAAGCCATTGACCGGACGCGTAACGCCCTGAACGTACATTGCTGTACCAATGGCGAACTTGCCGGTTTCGATGTGCTTGTCAATGTAGGCCTTGAGCCAAGCAAGCTTGGCTGAAAGACCCTCGTCTTCGAAGCTGTCAGCCATGTCTCCTGGCCAATCGTAGCGATCCTCATGCACAAGCACATGCGGCATGTCTGAGGCAACTAGCAGGTGTCGTACCTTTGCTGTGCCATCAATACCACTGACCTTTTTGAGTTTCCGGTCGCTTCCGCCGTTTTCGGGAACATGCTCGAGCATGTGGCTGTACAATCTTGCCTGCGTTCCTGTCATCTCGACCGGTTCTACAGCGAACAGATCTTCCCATGGCTTGGGTTCGATGTTGGGCAGCTCACGAACCTCATGAAGCGAGATTTCGAGAATGCATGTGTCGAACAGTGCGCGCAGGAAACGCGGACTTGCAAACACCCCAGTCTTTCGGAAGATCTCTGGGGCTGTGAAGACATCGGGTCGAAGCACACAGGCCAGAACAGCGATTTCCTCAGGAGAGTTTTCCCAAGGCGTGGCTGAGTTGGCAACCAGCTTGAGCAGACCTTCTTGATGATGCTCGATGATTTGCAAGCACCCAACAGCTCGCTTTGCAGCGGTAACTCCTGTGACGTTTTTGCCGTAGTGGCACTCGTCCCAGATGATGCCGTCAAACGGTTGGGCTTTGAGGGTATCAACCACGTCCTGATGGATCAGCGCGGTGTAGCCAACAATGACGAACTCTGCGTTTGCTGGGATGAACTCTGCGTCCGTACGCTTGGTGATGACGTGGATTCTGCCAGGTGCTTTCAGGTGAGGGTAGTAGAGTCGGAGTTCACGCCGCCAGTTTGTACGAGCACCAGGTGCGCAGAACACAAGCGTGTGCCTGCACCCAGCTTGCCTGACTGCGATCGCAGCATAGCTTGTCTTGTAGGTTCCGGTGTCTCCGATGTTCAGAACACGAGCCTGGGAACTTGACGTTCTTAGCCACCAACGCACGTGCGGTGCTGGGAAGAGACGGTCGTCGCTGATTGTGGCAATCGCTCCGATGTAATCGTCGTTAAGGAGCGCTTCCATTTGATCGCGCGCCTGTTTCCACACACGATGCTCGTATTCGTTTCCAGCTGCGTCTAGCTGTTCTTGCGCAAAGGTGCGGCCAAGCTCGGAGTCTCGGCTGTACCAGTACAGAAGCTCGCGCACACGGCAGCTAATGTCAAGATCCTCGACCTCTCGAGGGATTTGGGCAAGAAGCGACTCGTCAACTTCGATGACTCTACGACCACCCCCACCACCCTTTCTGGGATGGACAGTGATCATGCCAAGCTCTGCCTTGAGCTTTAGGTCGCTTTGTAGCTGTATGACAAGCCGAGTGACCCAGTCGAGATCCCCATAGAAGATCTCCGGACACACACGAACAAGCGCGCGCGCCAAGGCTTCGGGGAATTCTTCGAACCGCTTCCACATGTAGGAGAGAAGGTCGTCTTGAGCGATTTTCTCAAAGTAGAAGCGCGGGTTGTTCCTGATGGATTGCACGAGCAGTTCGTACAAATCGCTTTCGTCGATTTCACCTCTGTCGTAGAGGAACTTGATGTGTCTGAACTTGGGTTCGCTGTCCGGCATCCCGGCCAGCTGAGCAAACACTAGCTCGCGATCAGACTTGACCATGGGATACTCCTCCTTGTTATAAGGGGGGTTGTGAAAGAGCGAGGTGATTTTTTAACAAAAAACAGTCTTTTTGTCAATTGAAAAACGCCAGGCAGCTGCCTTGGCGTTCGTTTGAGCGGTGAACTAGGATCCTGCGATATCCTCGTAATCACTTAGCTCGCTCTCGATGCCCAATAGTGCTGCTGCAAGCTCGGACGTGGGGATCGGGTTTTCGCGTGCCATTGCACGGCATGCATCCAGATCAGTCTTCCACTGTCGGGCCATGATTCGTGGAGCTTTTGCAACCCTTTCAGCAGCATTGCGAATGCGGCTGCGGTAGGGCTCGGGAATGCCCTCGTCCGGATCCGGCTCGGGCTCGGGGATTGGTTCGGGTTCAGGCGGAGCTGCGACCTCGATAGGCTCTGGCTCAGGCTCGAGCTCGACTGGCTCAGGCTCAGGAACTGGGTCCGGCTCGGGTTCGAGTTCGACGACCATCTCTGTTGGCCCAGCCTCTAGTTCCGGCTCGGGCTCACTCTTGAGTTCAACCGGCTCGGGCTCGGGGATTGGTTCGGGTTCCGGAGTTGGCTCAACAGGCTTGGGGCTTGAAACTGCTGGGCTGGCAGCATCAGCGAGTTCTGTGAGCGTTCTGGTGAAGGTTTCCCAGTGCCCAACGAGCTGGTACTCTTCTTCGTCTATTGCGTCCCTGAGTGTATCAAGGAGCGAACCTGTCAATTGGTCAACCAGTGCTTGAACAAATGGGCTTGAGATCCCGGAGAGGTCAAGCTTTTCGATTTCGCTGACCATGTACTCAAGGAGTTCAGCCCTGCTTGTAGGAGGCGGGTCTGGAATCTGTAGCTTCTTTCGTCTTACAGGAACCTCTTTTGGAGCTTCTGCTGGAGGAGCTGTCACCGCTGGTCTTGCTTCCAACAGAGTCGGGTCAAGCACAGACATTTCTTCCGTGCTTGGAGGTGCTGGTCTGATAGGAACCAACAAGAGAGCCGCGTTTGTGACCTGGTATGAGCCGGGTGTGTAACTGGACTCGGACAGCAACTCTTTCCATTCACCAGACTCTTTTGCGTCCTTGAATCGCTGTAAGACCGTGCTTAGAGAAGATGGCAGAGTCTCTTGAGTAAGAGGAACTCGCTCGTCTGCACCCGGTATTCCATCCGGAAACAGCGCATCCTTGTGTCTTCTTGCAAAGTTGGCAAACGTGTCCTGGGTGTCTGCGTTATTCCAAAGCGCAAGAAGAGTTTTCAGTTCTGCAAGCGACAATGCGCTGACAAGTTCTGGGTTTTGTTCGATCAACCAGAAGTTGTTTTGGTCAAGCAGACCTTCGATGATGAGCGCACAGATGTCATCGATCCGGCTTTCAGGATGGGTTCTTACCACCTTTCCCACAGCCATGTTCAGGTCGATTCCGTGCGAGCAGCAAAGCCAGGCAAGTCGGAGTGGTTTTGCAGGATGCACGAGATGGTCAAAGTCGCGCATGATAAACACAGCACTCAAGTACATCTGGGCTGTGTAGCGGTCAGTGTTTTTGACTTTGTCTGGACCTGGACCAGCACTTGCTTTTCCAAGCATCTCAGAGACCAGCTTGACTTGCTCGAAAACGTATTCGAACAAAGTGTTCTCTGAGGTGGTACCGGTTCTTCTTCCTGCCTTTGAGGGCATTTCACTTCTGGCAAGAGCGATTATGCCTTCAAGAAGGAAGATAGCCTCTTGATGTCTGTGAAACTCAACACCATTGCTTTCAAGCAAGGCAAGAAGCTGGAGCATTCCGTTGCTTCCTGGAAACCCTCGTGTGAAATACGCATCAAGTACGCTTTGGAAGAGTTTGGGGTCGGTTCTTCTTTCCTTTTTTGCTACCGCGGCTGTCTTGCTTTGTCTGTGCAAAGCCGTGTGTACCAACTCTGCGGCTCGGTCTTCAAGGCACAGGAGGTTTTTGTACACCGACGGACCGTCGCGGCGCTTGAGATCTCTGCGACCGCCAGCACTGTACAGTCGTCTGACAATTGTGCTGCCATCAGGTGTCTCGCCGCGGGATTGCGCAGCAAGACGTTGAGATCGTCTTGCGCGTCCTCCGGCGCCACCTTTTTTGGCCATGTAATGAACTCCTTACTGCGGATGGTTTAGTTGTCTGCCGCAGAGGAAAATCCTAGTGTTTTTTTGGAGTTTTGTCAAGAATCAAAAAAGCTAACCGGGATACTGTATCCCGGTTAGCTTTTTACTTTTCCTTTGATTAAACAATGAGCGCAACAATCAAAAGCGCGACAATATTGAGGATTTTGATCATTGGGTTGATTGCCGGCCCTGCTGTGTCTTTGTATGGATCCCCTACTGTATCTCCGGTTATTGATGCCTTGTGAGCGTCAGATCCTTTTCCGCCGTGGTTTCCGCTTTCAATATATTTTTTTGCATTATCCCAGGCTCCACCACCGGTTGTCATAGAGATGGCCACAAACAGTCCTGTGATAATTGATCCAATCAGAAGTCCACCAAGCGCTTCAGGCCCAAGTGCGTATCCAACAACAATAGGAGCAAGTACTGCAAGCAAGGATGGCAAGATCATTGACCGGATTGCTGCCTTTGTTACAAGATCAACAGCTTTTCCATATTCAGGTTTTGCAGTTCCTTGCATAATGCCGGGAATTTCTCGAAACTGTCGTCTGACTTCTTCAACAACTGCGCCAGCTGCTTTTCCAACAGCTTCCATTGCAAGTGCTCCGAAGAGGTATGTGATAAGTCCTCCTAAAAAGAGTCCTGCTATTACAGATGGATCAACAAGTTCGAACATAATCTCACGTCCCTCAGCTTCTATTGCATGGATGTAATCTCCAAACAGCACAAGTGCTGCAAGTCCAGCTGATCCAATTGCGTAAGCTTTTGTAACAGCCTTTGTTGTGTTTCCAACAGCATCAAGTGGATCAGTAACATCTCGTACTTCAGATGGCAATTCAGCCATTTCAGCAATTCCGCCAGCATTGTCTGTGATTGGACCGTAAGCATCCATTGCAACAATGATTCCTGTAAGCGAGAGCATTGCCATTGCAGCAATTGCAATTCCAAAGAGACCTGCCAAATTAAACGAAACAAGAATACCGAGAACAATTGTAACAACAGGTAGAGCGGTTGATTTCATTGAAAGCGCAAGTCCTGCAATAACATTTGTTCCATGTCCTGAAGTTGATGCTTCTGCAAGTTTTTGAACCGGTTTGTAATCTGTTGATGTGTAGTACTCAGTGATCATTATCAAAAGTGCTGTTACAACAAGTCCGGTAATTGCTGACCAAAAAATATTCATTGGGTTAAGCCCAGGAATATCAGCTAGAAGTTTAGTTGTAACTGGATAAAATCCAATCGCTGCCAAAATTCCAGACAGAGCAAGTCCTTTATAGAGAGCCTTCATTATGTTTTGGTCTTTTCCGATTTTGATCACCCAAGTTCCAATAATGGTTGCAACTATGGAAATTGCTCCAAGCGCAAGTGGATACAAAATTATATTTTGATTTCCTGAGAACAAGAGCGATGCCAAAAGCATTGCTGCAACACATGTCACAGCATATGTTTCAAATAAGTCTGCTGCCATTCCGGCACAGTCACCAACGTTGTCACCAACGTTGTCGGCAATCACTGCAGGGTTGCGCGGATCATCCTCTGGAATATTGGCTTCTGTTTTACCAACAAGGTCAGCTCCAACATCAGCGGCTTTTGTAAAAATTCCACCACCCAATCTTGCAAATACTGAAATGAGCGATCCACCAAATCCAAATCCTATAAGCGCGTGAATATCTCCGGTTATTGCGTAAAAACCTGCAACACCCAAAAGCGCAAGTCCAACAACAAAGAATCCTGTAACAGAACCTCCGCGCACTGCAATGTCCATTGCTTTTGAAAGACCGTTTTTTGCTGCCTCAGTTGTGCGTACGTTAGCGCGTACTGAGACAAACATTCCAATCCAACCAGCAAGTCCTGAGAAAACAGCCCCCACTAAAAACCCGAGCGCTAAATTCCAGCCAAGCACAAAACCAAGAATCAAAAAAACCACAACACCAATGGCTGAGATTACTTTATATTGTCGCTTCATGTAGGCATTTGCACCTTCTTGAATTGCTAGTGCAATACCTTTCATTTTTCCTTCTCCTGCTGGGCGCTTTAAAATCCATTGAATTAAAAAAAGCCCATAAACCAGCGCAAGAATCCCCGCTCCGATTGCATAAGACGTAATAGACATAAAATTATTTTGATAAGGGGCAAGTTGCCCCGTCAATTTAAATACGGTGATATACTATGGGAATCAAGGTTTTGTGTCAACGCGCATTTTATGAAAAAAGGTCCAACATTTATTCAGGAAAGAATTTTGATGTCAAAAGGATATACAAGAATTGTTGGTGTTGATGAGGCCGGGTGCGGTGCTTTAGCCGGTCCGGTTGTAGCTGGCGCTGTAATTTTCCCACCGGATTCTCAACTTGAGCGTTTGAATGACAGCAAATGTTTATCCGTTTCTGTACGCGAGGAGCTTTATGATCAAATCACTGATTGCTCAATCGCCTGGTCTGTTGGGGTGGCAAATGTACAAGAAATTTTTTCTTTGGGGATTAGACCGGCAACATATCTTGCAATGCGCCGTGCAGTATTGAGCATTCATTCTGCTGAGTTTGTTTTGGTGGATGCTTGGACGATTCCAGATATTAACATTCCACAAAAAGGAATTATACGCGGAGACAGTTTAGTAAAATCTATTGCAGCCGCTTCTATAATTGCAAAAGTAACGCGCGATAGAATGATGAAACAGCTGGCCAACGAATTCCCAGTTTACGGATTTGACCAACACAAAGGATATGGAACAAAATTTCACAGAGAAGCAATTCAAAAACATGGACCATGCAATATGCATCGTCATAAATTTAAACTAACCTGATCTATGAATCAAAAACCAGACGATGTGCGCCCTTGGGGCGAGTATTATATTTTGGAGGACAGCGAAAAAACAAAAGTGAAACGGATCGTTGTTAATTCCGGCGGCCGTCTTTCGTATCAGTCTCACAAAAGAAGGAGTGAATATTGGGTGATTGTTTCGGGTGTTGCAAGAATGACATTAGATGATTTGGAAAGTGATTATAAACCCGGCTCAGTTGTTGTGATTCCAGTTGGAACAAAACATAGGGTTGAAAATCAGGGGGACCAACCACTTGTGTTTATTGAGGTGCAGCTTGGAGACTACTTTGGTGAAGATGATATCGAACGCTTCAATGATGATTATGGACGAGCTTGATGATTGACAAATTTGAAAAAAATTCGTATAGTTCTCGTTGCTTAATTTGTTTTATTCCATTTTATAAAACTCACAATCAAACAATTTACTGTCCGTTTTCTTCTTGCCTTTTTGCGAACACTTATTTGGTTTAAACGTCAAAGTAGGCCGGCTTTATTGTTTTTTGTAGGTCCGGTTAAAACAGGCGTTGGTTTTATAATGAGACATTTAGGTGTTCCGGTTTATCGTTTAACTTTTTTTGTAAGACGCAATATTTCGCGCATCTTACGTCCGGCCAAGCATCAGTTTTTGTTTTTATTTTCAAATCGATATTCATTTCATTCAACTATTATTGTTCTTATACTTGTTGTAAGCGCTTTGAATATTGGTGCGCAAGATGTGCGTGCAGAGACATTTGGTCAAAAGAGTTTGTTGTACGATTTAACTTCATCCGATGGCTTGTCCTCTTTGGAGGTAGTTGAAGCATCAGATACTGTTCAACTTTCTTCTCGGTCCGGTTCTTATTTATCAGACACATTTATTAATGAACATGCGCACATTGATATTGACTTTATAGAAGAAGAATACGTTACCCCATCTGTTGGTATTGAAGGTGTAGAACCAACAACACGTCCGGTAGTGCCAAAACGAGATTCAGTAGAAACGTATGTTGTTAAAGAAGGAGATAATCTGTCTGTGATCGCTGAGTCTTATGGACTGAGTTTAAGTACATTACTTTGGTCAAACAATTTGACACTCTCAAGCACAATCAGACCAGGGCAGGAACTTTCAATTCTTCCAACAGACGGTGTTTTGTATACCGTAAGATCAGGAGATACGCTTTCGCGTATTGCAAGACGATTTGATGTAAGTATTGATGAGGTTGTGGAAGAGAATAATATGCAGGACGCTCACAAACTAGCAATCGGTGATAAGTTGTTATTGCCGGGCGGTGAGCCGCCGTCTGTTGCACCGCGACGAAGTGCTTCTGTTGCAAACTTGTTTAGTCCGTCTGCTGGAGGTGGGTCAAGTTGGGTATGGCCGTCAGATTGGCGCGTGATCACTCAATATTATGGATGGCGTCACACAGGACTTGATGTTGATGGGGATTATAGTACTTATAGTTATGCATCGCGTGATGGACGAGTGATATACAGCGGATGGCGCAGCGGATATGGACTGACAGTTGAGATTGACCATGGTGATGGGTACACAACACGCTATGCTCACCATTCAAAAAACTTTGTAAGTTACGGTGAGTATGTGGCAGCTGGTCAGGCAATTGCACAAACAGGAAGTACTGGCAGATCAACAGGAACACACTTGCACTTTGAGATTATAAAGGGCGGTCGTTTTTACAACCCGCTCGAATTCCTAAGATAAAAAACGGGCATGCCCGTTTTTTGTTATACTTAATTGCATGGAACAAACAACATGCACTGGGTGCAGAAAACAAGTTGAGCTTTGGAATAAAAAATGTCGCGGTTGCGGTTTTGTTTTGGTTCTTGAACCAGAGGAGAAAATAAAGCAACGTTACTTGCGCGGCCCAGCTCTTGGTGCGCTTTTGTGGACGCAAGGGTGGACGTTTGGCGCAAGGTTGTATATTTGGTTTCTTGTTTCACTGATTCCGGTTTTTGGTCTTGTTGCACTTTTTATATGTTTGTTTTTTGGAAGGCGCATGGCATGGAAATATGGCGGTTGGGCAGATTGGGGCGAGTTTCAAGCGCGGATGAAATTGATGGATGCATTATCGATTATTTGGATTGTTTGTTTGATAGCTGGTTATTATTATTTGAAATCAACCGGAGGGGTGTAGAGTTCAAAGTTAGACTTTTGCTCTAATTTTAATATGTAACCGGGATACAGTATTCCGGTTACATATTACATATGCAGTCCTGCAACAGAGTTCAAATACATGAATCTAGAAATGACCATGACATCCATTGTTTGATATAGTCTTCGTATTCTTCTTTTGAGTCAAATAATTTCTGTTTAGCAGTTAAGCAGATGATTGGCAGCGTTTGTCTTTCGCCAAGATAGTAATTGTGACTTGACCAAGGATATTTTTTCATAAAATCAAGTGCCTTACCCCAATTTTTAACAGCGCCATTACGCCAATCCAAATCAGTCAAGTCCAAGGTATTTAGATGAATGTATCTAAGCAAGTGCTCGTAATGTGCTTCATTATCAATGTGTTTTGCCTTGAATCTTCCGTCTAAAAGTGGTCCGGTACGGTTATATTTGGAGTTGTAATAACGAGAATTTGATCTAGAAATTTTGTGGATGAATTTTGACACCCCAGCATCAGCTTTTTGTTTCAAGAAAAAATGAAAATGATTAGGCAGTAAGATATAGGCAATGATTTCAACAAATTTTTCATCGTAGTTTAAGATATTTTTGGGCTGATCAATTGTATGTAAATCATATAAGATACTTTTTCCAGCTCGAAGCTTGTAGTTTTTATTGTTAAAAAGAAACATAGAATTATAAAATCTTTGAAAATCATTTGGGGTTTCAAAAATTGTATGTCCATTTACGCCGCGATTATAGACGTGATAGTATTCTTCATTTGTAAATTCAAGATTGCGCATACCATTTGATTTCCATACGTAACCGGGATACTGTATCCCGGTTACGTGTATTACGTGTACGGGCACAGGTACACAGGTACAATGAATTAAATCTCTGCTCTAAACTGTAAAGCTTCAGCGATGTGCATAGCATCGATTTTTTGTTTGGTTTCTAAATCAGCAATTGTACGCGCTACTTTTTGTGTGCGAGCACAGCCGCGCGCAGATAGATGTCCGTTCGAGATTGAAAGCTTAAGCAATTCGTGTGCCTCGTCTGTCATATCGCACATTTTTTTAATTTGTGATTGGAGAATTTCACTGTTTGTAAAAGCTTTTGTTTTTTTGAATCTTTTAAACTGAATTTTTCGAGCTGCGGTTACACGTTTTCTTACTTCTTCTGAACTCTCTGACAAAGGTGTATCCATAAGTTCCTCAGCAGACAAATTCGGGACTTCAATTACCAGATCAAATCTATCCAGCAAAGGCCCTGAAATACGGCGTTGATATTTTTGAATCTGGTGCAGTGTGCATGGGCAGTGTTTTTTTGGATCGCTTAAATAACCACACGGACATGGATTCATGGATGCAATAAGAAGGAAACGTGAGGGAAACAAACACGAGGCTTGTGCACGAGAGATTCGCACGTATCCGTCTTCAAGCGGACCGCGCAAATGTTCAAGTACATGTCGTGAAAATTCTGGAAGCTCGTCCAGAAATAAAATTCCTCTATGCGCCATGCTGATCTCACCGGGTTTTGGAATAGTACCTCCACCAATTAGTGAAATTGCAGAAGCTGAGTGATGTGGCGCTCGAAAGGGTGGCCATTTCAAAAGCCCCTCATTTGCAGAAAGCTCGCCGGCCACAGATGCTATTGATGTAATCTCAACAGCTTCTTGTTCATTTAGTGGAGGTAGAATAGATGGAAGTGATTTAGCAAGCAGTGTTTTTCCTGTGCCCGGCGGGCCTTTAAGAAGAATGTTGTGCGCGCCAGAGGCAGCGATTTCAAGCCCGCGTTTTGCAAGGGATTGTCCTTTTACATGCATGAGATCAAAAGTATGATTAACGGTTTTTGTTGTTTTGGCTTGCTTAGCTTTTTTAATAAGAGCGATTCCTTTGAGATGCTCAACAACTTGAAGAAGCGACTCTGCTCCCAAAACATTAAGATCTTTTACCACAACAGTTTCATCAGTATTTTCATTTGGCAAAATAAGCGTTGTTTTTTTCTCACGCTGGCACATGAGCGCGGTTGTGAGAGCGCCGTTTATTGGTCTAAGTTTTCCATCTAAAGAAAGCTCGCCAACAAACACAATATCCTCAATAGAAGATCGATCAATCTCCCCTTTTGCAACAAGAAGCGAGATTGCAATTGGAAGATCAAAAAGCACGCCCTGCTTTTTAAGATTTGCCGGCGCTAGATTTACTGTGATTCGACCACGAGGAAAACGAAACCCGGTATTTTTTATTGCAGCGCGTATTCGGTCCCTGGACTCCCTTACAGACGCATCAGGCAGTCCTACAATTGCAAAAGCTTTTAGCCCGGAAGAAATATCCGTTTCTACACTTACAGGCATTGCATTAACTCCTACGATTGCACTTGATATTATTTGCAACATAAAACTCTCCACAAGGAAGGGAGAGTTTTAATAATTCTAATTTAAGATTACTCGATTTTTTTGGTTTTGTCAAATTTCAATGGGCTCATTAGTGCTTTGGTTCATCGGGATGAAGTTCATGATGGTGCTTGTGGCGTCTTGAAGCAAACAATAAAAAAATTACACCAACAATAATAATAACATCAGATAAGTTAATTGCTGAGCGACCAAACATGATTATGTAATCAATGGTGAACCCATGCAAAATTCGATCTACTAGATTTCCAAGCGCGCCAATTATGATCATGATTGCACCAAACGCCACATCACTGTGTCGTTTCCAATTTTTGTAAGCTATCTCAACAAGCACCAGCCCGATCACAACTGAAATCAATATAATCAACCATCGCTTGAATGGAATATCAAACGCAATACCAAAGTTTTTATGAATTGCAAAAGAAATCCATGCAGGATCAACAAGACTCCCCTCATCAGGGAGTTTCATTAGCGCATAATCTTTTAGCCATCCGTCTATAAGAACAATGGCGGCAACAGGGATTGTCCACCAAAAGATGCGGACATTGTTATAAATCACACTTCTTGTGTAAGGGTTTTTTTACACTGAATGCATGAGCTAGAGGTTGGCCTTGCCTTTAGTCGAAGCTCGTCAATTTCTTGTTTGCAGTATTTGCACATGCCGTATGCATCAGCCTCAATGCTCTTTAGCGCTTTTTCAACATCTCGCAATGCTTTTTCAAGCTCACTTTCAAGAGATAAGTTATTTGAAAACTGTGCAACTTCTGCTGCGTTTTCATCGTCTTTATCCCCCAGATTAGGGAAATCCGATTCAAAATCTGTTTCAGCAGCTTTTGTATTACGATGCGCAAACTTAGAAAGCTCTGTCTCAAGACCTTCTTTGTCTTTGAGTAAGCGCGCTTTCATTTGTTCTAGAAAATCAGGGTTCATAAGGGTCTGTTAAAAGATGACCTCACATTATCATTTTTTTTCAATAAGAAAAAGGGCATGGTGCCTGCGAGTAAGAGATTTTTGAGGCTATGCCCTTTGAGATGGTGGAGCTGTTTGCCAGTCTCATTGGGCGTCGGGTTCTGAGGTCCAACAATTGAACCGCATAACTCGACGACCTTTGAAACATAAGCGCAACTCCGAGTTACTCTCCGCTCTACCATTCTTCGGTTTTACCCAAGGACAGCTGATGAAGGCTGTATTTGTATGGGCTAACCATAGATATTTCGTTTTTGTTTTTGTTTTTAATCAGAACAGTAAAGTGGTGAGACGTTTTTCGAAACATGCACAGGCGTGGGGCACCTGCCGACAAGCGTAAGCAAAATTTCGAAAAACCCCCCAGGAGCTTTTGCAAAGAACTATACATCTATAATACCAAAAAAAGTCGCAAAAGTCAAAGCATGTTTTTGTGCTTTGTTAAGATGAAAAAAATAGACATGAGAAAAAAATGTGTTCAGCAAATGTTTGGCAAGAAAAAGTTATCCACAAAAAAGAGGGGTTATGAATAACTTATCCACAATGTTAAAAACACAGGTTGATTTTTGTTGAATACTTTTTTGTCACAACACCAACCTCATTAAAGTTGGCAAGAAAACCTGAGAAAAGATTATTTGAGAAAAATGAAAACACAGAGTTGAAATCCGAGAGTTTTTTAGGTGAAAGCCAAAAAGTATTTTTGTCACACACTGTCAACAATTGATCGTTACTATCTTTTTTGCCAATTAGAAATCTAAGAACACTTTCATCGTTTGATAGATAAAAACCATTGTTAGCTTCAGATAGCATTAATTGGTTGCCACTGCCAAGACTTACTCGTTGTGTTTTTGTTCCAGAAAAACTGATTTCTTCAATAGAAATAAGATCTGGGTCTGCTGAAAGTTCAGTAACAAATGTTCCGTCATTCAGCTTGAAAGCCTCTTGTTTTGGTTGGTGAACCGAAGCAATTGCTTTTAACATGGCAATAAACGCTTCTTTTTCATCTGTTTTGTGGGAAAAAAAGGTAAATCCAAGCGAATCTCCTTTTTCACTTAGCAGCAGCATTCCAGGAGATTCTACAATTTCCTTAAATAATTCAGAGAAATTTTGTGATGCAAGTTCAGAAATTAGCCCTGTTTTACTTGCAAAAAGATCATATGGGTTCGCTTCTGCTGCTAATGGGAATTCTAAATAAGCAATGGTATTTTTTGGAAGATTTTTTACAACAGGCTTTTTACTCACCCCTTTTTTCATTTTTATAGATATTTGGCTATCTTTTGTAAAAATCTTACCTGGAACGTCCTGATCCACTAGATATAAAGAACCAATATATTTGCCTGATAAGGATGGCAACAAATAAAACAGAGACCAGTCAGATTTAATTTCACTTACAGACAAAAGAGAGCTTGAAAGAAGTATTGTGTTTGAATTTAGCTGTTTTGTTTGGATTTTGAGTGATTTAAACAAATCAAACCGGGCGTATTCCGGTTTTGTCTTAATCGCAATTGATCTATTTCCTTCTGCATCAATGTAAACAGCCATTTCTCCATGAATATGTGGGCTAAGATCTTTCAAAGTTAGCGAACGATCTGAGATAAGGGGCATGTTTCCAAACAATTTTTCAATGATTTCTATGTTTGATGGATTTGGATTGATTGTAATGATCATTTGCGTTCCGTCAGGAACCAGGTTTTGAAGTTTTGGTTTTAAAAAGAAAATTTGTGTCAAGCAAAAGAATACAAAAATTCCGATGAGAATAAGAATTATTTCTGTCCAAACAACCCGCCTGGATCGGCGGGTTGTTTTATTGTGTCTTGAAAGTGGAATGTTTAGTTTTTCCATTAATCTTTCTTTGGTGGATATGGTTTTCTTATAAACGGTTTTCGTGGCCTATCATTCCCTCTCGGACCTCTCGGACCTTCCGATTGCTTTGGTTTATCCGGATATTCATTTCCAGGAGCGTCTTTCATTGAAAGACTTGTTCGTCCTTCTGGCGAATGCTCCATTACTTTAACCATTACTTCTTGTCCTAATTTAACAATATTTGTAACTTTTTCAACTCTCCAAGGCGCCATCATACTAACGTGAACCATTCCGTCCTGTTTTGGCAAGAACTCAACAATTGCTCCAAAGTCCATTATGCGAGTTACCTTTCCTTTATAGATTTGACCAACCTCAACTTCTCGCGTGAGCGATTCAACCATTTCCTTTGCCTTTGCAGCACCAGCTGCATCAGTTGAAGTGATCATAACAAGCCCGTCATCCTCAATATCAATTGCTTGGACATTTGTTAGTTCAATAATTTCGTTGATCATTTTTCCACCCGGGCCAATTACGTTTCCAATAAGTTCCGGTTTAATGCGAAGTGTAATAATGCGTGGCGCATGTTCGGAAAGTTCGGCCCTAGGTTCTGGAATTGCTTTTAGAATAACATCCAGGATTTCAAGGCGTGCATCCTTTGCTTGCGCAAATGTTTGTTCAACAATTTCTTTTGAAAGACCGTGGGTCTTTGTATCCATTTGGATTGCTGTGATTCCATTTTTTGATCCAGCGATTTTGAAGTCCATTCCACCTTTTCCATCTTCAAGGTCTTGAAGATCAGTAATCACTTTCCATTTATCACCAGACATTGCAAGGCCCATTGCAAGTCCTGCAACAGGTTCTTTAATTGGAACACCTGCGTCCATAAGCGCAAGCGTTGAGCCGCAGGTTGCACCCATGGAGCTTGATCCGTTTGATCCAAAGATTTCAGACATGGTCCAAACAGTGTATGGGAAACTTTCTTTGTCAGGCATCATTGGAGCCAAAGCTTTTTCAGCTAATCCACCATGACCAATATCACGTCTGGAAGGTCCGCGCAGCGGCTTAACTTCTCCCACAGAAAATGGAGGGAAGTTGTAATGATGGAAATAACGCTTAGTTCCAATAACTTCCATGCCGTCGAGTGTTTGTTCGTCTCCGGGAGAACCCAAAGTTGTAATAGTTAATACTTGAGTTTCGCCTCGCATAAAGTGCCCGCTTCCGTGCACGCGTGGGAGAAGAGTAACTTCTGAAACAAGATCGCGAATTTCTGTGAGCCCCCTTCCATCAACGCGCTTTCCATCTTCTGCAATTGCACGCGAAACCTCTTCTTCAATAGTTTCGTAAACGAGCTTTGTTCCGTAATGTAGATTTTCTTCATCAACTCCTTGCTCAACAAGATGAGTTTTTAATCGCTCTGTGATTTCACCACGCTGTGCAACTCGATCAGATTTTGTTGCTTGGGGCGTGTTAAATAAAAGTTCTTTTGTTTGCTCAATAATAAACGGGTGTGCAAGAGCTTCCACGCGTTCCTGTTCTTTTAGCGCTTCTTTTTCTTCATCTGTTTTTGGTGCAAGAAGATCTGCCTTTTCTTTTCCAACAGCTTTTTTAACCTGCTCAATAAGTTTAATTACAGGTGTAATTTCTTTTTGACCAAACCAGAAGCCGTCCAGCACAACTTGCTCTGTTGCTTCATTGGCACCAGCTTCTACCATTATGATTTTGTCTGATGTTCCGGCAAAACTAAGATCAAGAGTTGATTGATCGCGTTGCTCATAAGTTGGATTCAGTACATATTGATCATCAAGCTTAGAAACACGAACTGCACCAATTGGACCATTCCACGGAATGTCGCTGATATGAAGTGCACAACTTGCTCCAATAAGACCAATAATGTCTGGATCGTTTTCTTGATCAAATGCAAGGGCTGAGATAATTATCTGAATGTCGTTTCGAATACTGTCATCAAAGAGCGGTCGAAGAGCCCGATCAATGAAACGTGCAGTAAGCACTGCTTCATCAGTTGGACGACCAGTCCTTTTCATAAAACGACTTCCTTTAATACGTCCGGCTGCATAGAGCTTTTCTTCAAAGTCGACCGTTAAAGGGAAAAAGTGTAAATTCTCTCGTTTGTTTTGGCTCATGGTTGCGGTTGCAAGCAGGACGGTCTCGCCGTATTGGATCATACAAGATCCACTTGCTTGGTTGGCATATTTTCCAACCTCAATAGAGAGGGTTTTCCCTCCCCACTGTGTTTCAAAACGTTGTGATTTTGGCATAGTAGGTTTGTCCCGTTTTACAGGGTTGGTCCTACACAAGCGAAAGATGTCGAGTTAGCTCGAAATCTTGGGGTTTGTGTAGGACAGTTAAATTATTATTATTTATTAGAATGTTAATTTTCGTGTTCGGTTTTCTTCCTGATCATCAATGTCTTCTGCATCCATAAAGAATCCACCTAGGTTTTCTTTTACTTCTTCTTTCTCATTTTGTCCATCTTTACCTTTTGATTTCTTACCCTTGGTTTGTTTTGCAACAGGTCCAATAAGAAATCGTTTTTTATTGGCTGAGAGATCAGTATAGTCATCTACATAATCAAGCAGGCTGGACGAGGTTGTTTCAGAAAAGGCCATAATTTCTACCATACGACCTCTGCTTTGAACGTATTCAACAAGAGGCAAGTAATCTCCATCGCCTGATGCAATAACAATAACATCCAACATGTCGATCATTTGTACAACATCAATAGCAAGTCCTACATCCCAGTCGGCTTTTTTGTGGCCTGATTCATATTCCATTAAATCCTTTTGTCTTAGTTCAATTCCAGCTTTTTGAAGAGCATCAAAAAATGGTTGTTCTTCTGCTGTTTTGGTTTTAACAACATAAGCAATTGCGCGAATAAGTTTTCTTTCAGCAACCGCGTCTTCAACAATGTTTTTAAAATTCACTTTGCGCTTGTGAAGATATCGCGCAGAGTAATACATGTTTTGTGTGTCAATAAAAACGCCAACACGCTGATCTTTATGTTTCATAAAAAAAGGGGTAAACGAGAAAATCCCGCTTTAGCGGGATAAAAAATTATTTCAAATTAAGTTCTTTCTTGAGTTTGATATAAGCTTTTTCGTCTTCTCTCTCAAGATATTTTTGTAAACGTCGTCGTTCGTAAACTTTTTTAATAAGTCCACGACGAGAGGAGTAATCTTTTTTATGTTCGCGCATGTGCTTGGTCAGATCATCAATTTCAGCAGTTAGGATTGCAATTTGTACTTGCGGAGATCCTGTGTCTGATTTATGCGAACGGAACTTTTCAATGATTTTCTGTTTCTTTTTGGCTGTGAGCATAGTTTTGATTATTTCGTGCGAATATCCGAGTTAAGGTCTGCTCTATAACCCCCTGCGGTAGCCCAAGGCTTTAGCCTTGGCGGGTTTCCTTAACCAAGATATCGCTATTAATTACGTGCTAAAGGTAGCTAAGATTTAGAATAGTGTCAAGCCCACTTATGGGCCGATCGGCTCATAAGTGGGCTAACCAAGTCTGCCCGCAGCTCAGCTGCGGGCAGACTCTTTCAATTGAAAAACCCACCTTCGCTCAAAGGGCTTCGGTGGGCAAGCCCGGCTTCCCGTCCGAACGGACATTTGTCCGGGCGGGTTGGCCAGGTCAGTCGGTCGGGTCGGCTTCGGCTTCGTCGTCGGCTTTGGCTTCGGCGTCCGAGAAGATCTGAGTGAGCGTGTCCTCACGCCATGCGTCTTCGTACTCGTCGAGCACGTTTGCCATGGCGCGAAGCGCGACCTCGACCTCGTCCCTTGCCTTCTTGGGGACGTGGTAGTTCACGAGCATACGGATGAGTTGTCTGGCTTCCTCTGCCAGTTCCTCGTGTACCCTGTCGAGCGGGGACTCCTCGTACTCGAGCGCGATCTCGCGCAGCCGCGCGAGGATTCCATTGTGCAGAGGCGGCTTCTTTTTGGGTGGGGCTTTGCTTGCGGGCATCTCGTCCTCCTCCTGCAGATTACAGCTTGCGGAGATGTTTGTAGCAAAAAAACAGGGTACTGTCAATATTTGGTATAATAATCATCGTATGTCGAGATTTCACTTTCCACACAAGACAAGCCATCCGTTCCGACTTAGAAAACATTCAATTTCACACGTTCCAACCCTTCCAACCATTGCCGGAAGCAGGCTCTTTATTGATGTGGCAATTAGTTTGATCGGAATCTTCATGCCGATTTTCTGGTTTCAGTTGTTTGATCATTCACTTGCGCTCACGCTTCTTTTTTATTCTGGAAACTTTCTTTTTAAGTTTCCGTTTTTTGTTCCAGCTGCAAAATTATTTTCTCGATTCGGTCTCAAAACGGGGATGTTAACAGGTATTCTGGGTTACCTTGGATTTTTTGGTGTTGTTTACACGCTCGACACAGGAGCATTCACTTCCCTGCCGCTCATGATTTTCTTAATGTATTTCTCAACTATGATCATCACGGTTTTTTATTGGGCACCGTTTCACATTGATATTATTGAAGCTACAAAAAAAGGAAAGCGCGGAAAGCAGCTCGGTGTCTTGCGTGCAATTCAGCAAATCCTTCTTGTTGCCGCACCGCTTGCCGGTGGCGCACTTATAAGCACGCATGGATACCATGTTGCATTTTTGGTTGGTATAGCTCTTGTCATTCTTTCAACGATCCCACTTAAATTTGTTCCACGTTTTGATGTGAACTATGAGTTTACGTTTATAGAGTCTTATCAAAAATTATTTTCAAAAAAATATCGAGCCATGACAGTTTCAATGATGGCTTATGGTGCTGAAACAATAATTGGTGCAACAATCTGGCCGATCTTTTTGTTTACTGTGTTTAAGGGAGACCTTCTTGATATTGGTGGATTTGCCGCGTTCGTTGTTCTAATTGGATTTATGTTGCAACTTTTTATTGGCAAGCAAACGGACAAAATTCCAAAAAGGAAATTACTTCATTTTGGAACAAGCGTTTATGCGCTTGGTTGGCTTTGGAAAGGTTTGGTAGAGACTGTGACCGGGGTTTTTGCTGCTTCAACTTTTCATACCTTTGGGGGCATTGTTATGCGCACACCGGTTGATGTTTTGACTTATGATCAGGCCGCTGATTCCGGTCACTATATTGATGAGTACACCGTGCTTCGCGAGATCGCGCTTACAATGGGACGGACCATTATGCTTCTTTTCCTCATTCCGTTTACGTTTTATTTTTCTATTGGATCAGCCTTTTTTATTGCAGCCATTGTAACGCTTGGGGTTAACAGGGTTCTTAATTATCACGCAAAAGAATAATTTAGAAAACAAAACATGCGACGATCGTCGCATGTTTTGTTACTTCGTTTTTGTTTTAGGGGAGAAGTTCTTCAACTGCTGCTGCGATTGAGGAGTAAGGAAGCGCACCTTTGATTGGGATTGCGTTTCCATCCTGGTCAATAATGAACGACCCAGGAGTTCCGGTAACACCGGCAGCTGCACCTGCTGCTGCTTGCTCGTTTACCTTATCAGTATATTTACCACTGCTTAAACAGTCATTGAACTTTGAAATATTCAGGCCAAGTGTTGATGCAAGTTGTTTGTAATATGATTCACCAAGTTGAGATTGGTTTTCAAAAAGCTTGTCTGAATATTCCCAGAACTTTCCTTGCTCAGCAGCACACTCGGATGCAATTGCCGCTGGTTCAGCTTGTGGGTGAAAGGATAATGGGAAGTGGCGATAAACCCATTTAATATTTCCTTTATAATCGTCCATGACTTGCTGAATTGTTGGATGAAAACTTGAGCAGTATGGGCATTCAAAATCTGAGTATTCAACAATCGTGATTAACGCATTTGCATTGCCCTTTACATGATCGTCTTCTGTTATAACAGGGACGTTTGCTGGTGCTGCTGCAGGCTCAGGAAAGACTCCTGTTCCAACATCGGCAACAACATCTGCTTTTGCTTTGGCTTGAGCCAAAGAGTCAACAGAACAGCTGCCTTTTAACACACAGCTTCCAAGTAAAATAAATCCTATGGTTCCTATTACGAGAATTGCTGCAAGGAATCCAAGCCAAAAGGCAGATTTCGCATGAACAACGTCAAATAGGTTTTTGGATTTTTGATGATGAGGTAAATGTGGATGTTCCATAATTTCAGTTTAAGAATGAAGAAGGTCGTTTGTGCCGAATATCCTAACATGTATATGTGTGGAAGTGAAGGTTTCTTAACTGTTTATTGTGTCGTATAATATAAAGGCTATGAATAAGCTTATTACAGATTTTTTAGAGTATTTGGAAATTGAGCGCGGTCGTTCTGATCGTACAATTCGGAATTATCATTTTTATCTGCGCCGTTTTTCCGGTTGGGCAAAGAACCCATCCCCTTCAAAGATTTCCGGTGAGCTTGTTCGCAAGTATCGTTTGTGGCTTAACCGGTCTGTAGATGGACGAGATGGTAAGAGTTTGAAAAAAAGTACTCAGAATTATCATTTGATTGCACTTCGTTCTTTTTTGAAATATTTGGCCAAAAGGGACATTAAATCTTTGGCGCCGGATAAGATCGAACTTGCTAAGCAGTCAAAGAGAAGTGTTGAGTTTTTGGAAAGCGATGAACTTAACAGAATTTTAAAGCAGCCAAAGAAGTTGGGAACCGGACTTATTGCACTTCGGGATCAGGCAATTTTGGAGCTTTTGTTTTCAACAGGCATGCGTGTTTCCGAGCTTGCTAATCTCAAAATTGAACAAGTGAATTTAAAAAGAGATGAGTTTACTGTGCGAGGTAAGGGCGATAAGCCAAGAGTTGTGTTTTTATCAGCAACTGCAAAAGTAGCGCTTACCAGCTATTTGAAAAAACGTCGTGATCCATCTCCTTTTATGTTTGTGAGTCATGATAGAGCAAAAAAAGGTCGCAAGAATTCTGGGCCAATAACACCTCGGTCTATTCAGAGATTAGTGGAGCGTTATTCCAAAGCAGCAGGTATTACCAAAAAGATTACTCCCCACACATTGCGCCACACGTTTGCAACAGACCTGCTTCTTTCAGGAGCTGACATTCGTTCAGTGCAATCTTTGTTGGGCCATGAGTCAATTACAACAACGCAAGTTTATACTCACATCACAAACAAACAGATGAAAGAGGTGCACAAGAAATTTCATGGGAAAAGCAGGGAGTAAAAGAAAACGCGACCAGAGTTTGGTCGCAGAGGAGTGGAAGCCTGTTTTTGAGCAAGCTTGGATTTCTTGCTAGTCTGTCTGAGAAGGGCTTCCGGTGTCAGGTGCAGCCGATGTTGATCCGGAAGTCATCTCGCTGCACTGTTTGCACGTGCGTACATGATCGATGCCGAATCGGTACTCGTCATCATCAGGCCTTTCACTGCCTTGTGTTCTGAGTCGTTGCAAAAGCTCACGGTAGCGCTGACAAGGATCCGAAGAGTCCATTGGTTCCTCGTTTGGCTGATAGTTCCTGGCTGAGCTAAGTAAAACGCAAAGAGAACTTCGTGTCAATGAATTGAAAACCACTTGTTGTAAATATTTGACTAATTTGCAATGCATCACTATGATGAATACATACTCAGTAACACTCAATTTTATGCCACGCACAACCGATTTACTAACTATCAGTCTTGAAAAAAAGATTCTTAGGAAAATCAAGCAAGAGGCCAAACGTCGCAAGACAACGGTTTCGGCTTTGCTCCGCGATGCTTTTACAAGGTATACAGAAGTCTCTGATGAGATTTACACAGACCAGGAGCTTTCTGAAATTTTACAAGCAGACAAGCTTCCAAAGTCGCTTAAAGAGGATCTTGAAAAATGCCTCGCAAATACATGAGGATATTTCTTGATGCAAATATATTTGTTGCCGCTGTTGGATGTCCCGAAGGAGGGTCTGCTTTTTTGTTTCAAGTTGCTGAAAAAGAGAAATGGACGCTTGTAACAAATGAATACATTATTGAAGAGTCAAGGCGGAATATCAACGCAAAGCTTTTTACTGCCAAGGATCGTTTTATAACTTGTCTGGCAAACAAAAGCTTGCTGGTGCTTAAAGATCCATCAAGCAAATTTTGTGGGATTTGTGCAAGTGTTGTGCCTCAAAAAGACGCTCCAGTGCTTGCGGGTGCAATATTGAGCAAATCAGATATTCTGTGCACACTTGATCGCAAAGATTTTCATAACAAACAGATAAAAAATTTTGCAAAAAGATTTGGTGTACAGATTATGACACCCAAAGAAATCCTTCTGGCTTATAGAGACAATCGTTTATAAATGAAAACCACCCATATGAGTTTGGGTGGTCATACCAATGGCCTGGGCCGTTGGTTTTAGTCTGTTGGTTACTAAGCTACGGGCAGACTTAGTCGTCAGTGAACTCGATCCGCGGGCATACGCGATCCTTTTTGGCTTTGAGGTACGCGCGGAAGAGTTTGCCAGCTTCGCTTTTGTTTGCAGCCAGTATTCCGGCCATAACCACGATGACTCCGATAAAGCTTCCGGCAAGCAGAGAGAGGTGGATCACACTTTGAGCAAACGCTTCATTGGTTTGGTACTCGAGCCAGAAAGTTTGACCAAGCCAGTACAGCAAAACAGGAGCGAGAAGATGAATCGGGTAGAGTGCTCGACCAAACAAACGGATTGTGCGGTAGTGGCAGTATGTATCATCGACCGTAATGAAAGGGATGATATACCCCACTGGGTACATTGGTAGAAATACCCATGTCAGTTCGTGTAGTCCTGATTTGAAGTTTTCGATCACATTACAGGGTCTGTAACCCAACACAAGTGCCACAATAACAGCACAGGCTCCCAATGTGAGAAAAACAGGAGCAACGAACCAGAAGATTCCGCAGATGATTACAGTTCCGATCACCTGGCCAACAACTTGCCAGAAGAACTTGCACAGATTAGCGCGTTCCAGTTCTTCCGCGAAACACTCCTCACTCATTTTTGAGAACGGACCGTTGATCATTAGCCGCTTCCACAAACGGAAGATGAACGAGGACTTTTTGAGAGTGAGCATGTTTTTTCCTCCTTGGTTGTCATGCATGAACAAAGCAAGATAGCTGATTTTACAAAAATTGTCAACGGATTCATATAAAAAAGGCCTCGTTTTTTAGGGATTCTTGACAAAAGACGATTTTTTTGTTAATCTTGTTAACAAAATATGGCAGAGCAAACTCTTTTGAGAACAATTGAAGAAATTGGTTTTGATGAAAAAGAAGCAGCAGTCTATGTTGCTCTTTTAGAATTAGGTCAAGGGACTGCAGGAGAGATCGCTGTCAAAGCTAAGCTAAAACGTCCAATTGTTTACCACGTTATTGATCGTTTAAAAAATAAAGGGTTTGCACATGATGTTGTGCAAAAAGGAGTGAAAAAATTTGCATCTGCTGATCCTTCTAAACTCTTTCAAAACATTAAAGCTGCAACTGACAATTTTAAATTTATGCTACCTGTGATGCGCGCGCTTCAAAACAAAGGAAGCGAAAAACCGCGCATTGAATTTTTTGAAGGCAAAGATGCTGCGTTGTCTGTGTTTCGAACTTATGAACACAGTAAAAGTATGCGCTACATTACTTCAATGGAACGGATTTATGATCTTATTCCAGAGGAAGCAGATGCTTGGGCCCAAAGAACTGAAAAGGAAATTATTCACTCAAATTGTAAGCACATGTTAGTTGATTCAAAGGTTGATAAAGATTGGGGCAAGTGCGTGATTTCAGGTGGGCACGGTGTGCGACTTTTGCCAAAAGGAATTGAAATGGAAATGGATTTTGCAATTGTTGATGACATGCTTGGAATTACATCTTTTGCCCCTTTTTTTGTAGTAGTGATTTACTCAGAAGGCATTGCCCGTTCAGCTGCACAGTTGTTTGACCTAGCCTGGGAGCAATGTCGCAATCTCAAATAATATGAAATACTCTCACAAACAATTTGGGCACGTTACGTTTTATTCACTGGTTGCAGTGATGATTTATATTATTGGAGTTTGTTTTTATGCTTATGAAAAAGGTGAGCTTGTTGGGTCAATGATTTGGTTTCTGGCTTTGTTTATTTTCATTTTTGTATTGATCTTTTTGTCATTTTATTCAATGACGATTTCTGTTGAGTCTGGAGAACTTTTTTTAAGACTAGGAATAGGGATAATAAAAAAGAAATGGAATTTGGATGAGATTGCCTCAGCCACACAAGTTAAAAATAAGTGGTGGTATGGCTGGGGTATTCATTACACACCAAGAGGTTGGCTATATAATGTCTCAGGTATGCAAGGAGTAGAGATAGAACTTTTAAACGGAAAAAGATTTAGGCTTGGCACAGACGATCCAAAAGGGCTTAAAGAAGCATTGACAAATGACTAAAATTTGGTTATCTTTTGCTTCATGCCCCGGTAGCTCAACTGGATAGAGCAGGAGTGTTCTAAACTCAAGGTTAGAGGTTCGAGTCCTCTCCGGGGTACCAGAAAAATCGCAACTTGGTTGCGAATTTTTTTGTTGAAATTGAAAAACCGCACCAAGAGTTGGTGCGATTCGAGTTAAGGACTCAAGAGCCGAAGCCTCGGTCCTTAGGGGCTAGCTTCTGATGGCAATGAGCCAGCGCCAGTCTTGGAGCTTGCGATCCTCTGCCCACTGAAAGGCTGGATACCAGGAGTCGTCGTCAATGCCTAGGCACGGATGGCTCTCATGGCCACTGGCGTCTGTCCAAGACGGATCAGCAATGCCAATGGGTCCTTTCAGATCCGGCCTTGGGAATCTCCTCGTGAAGGCGCGGAGCCATACACCTTCCGGAATCCCTCCGTGAGGTTTGTGTGCTCTTCGGACGCCCTGCAGATCTCGTCGAGCGTCGAGCTGGGCAAGCATGAACAAGCCAGCACGCGCTTGTTTCACAACCGGTCCTTTGTGTGACCAGCGCTCGGGAATAGTTCCGTCCTCCAGGGGCATCCGCATCGGATCTAGCTCGCTGGGATCGAGCGTGAGCCTGAAGGGCTCCATGATGTTCGGGATGCGAATGTTGGTGGGGGGTGTTCGGACTGCTAGGCCTGGCATTTGCTCCTCCTCATTGCCGAGCTGCAGGTTTGAAAAGAAAAAGAGTCTTCTCAAATCTGAAGCCCAGAAACTGACTTCAAGGTGTATATAAGAACACCCCAACCTAGCATTATATTTTATTATTGTCAATCAATTTCCTTTCGATTTTTTAAAATTGAAAAACCGCACCAAGAGTTGATGCGATTGAGCTAGACGATGACCTTCTGGCCCTGCGTTGCAAAGCGAGTGTGAACGCCGGAGACGTCCTGGATGGTCTGCGCGATCTGTTGCACGTGATCGAACGTGGCATCCGGGTCGTGATGTGTGGTGTAGATCAGCCCCGGTTTTGCATCCTTGGCATGTGCAGCCGCAGCGCTTTCGCTGATGTGACCAAAGCCCACTGACCGCAGATACTGCGCGTCCGTGTACTGGGCTTCGGTGACCCAGAGGTCAGCGCCATCGGCCAAACGGACGATGTTGTCATCGAACTCGTGGCCGTGCTCGTGGTCGAACGTGACTGCAATGACCGTGCCTTGCCACTCGAGGCGGTAGCCATAGGCCTGGTTTGGGTGATGCATGGGAAGCATCCAAACCTTGATGTCTCCACCGACCGAGCAGGGAATGGTGAAGCGCTCACCCGGCTTGATCATCTGCAGGGTTCGCTCGGAAGCCAGGCCTGCCCATGGAACCGGGAAGACTGGCGGAGCGAAAACGAATCGCTCCATGACCTCGTGAAGGTTGAGGCCATCGTGCGTGCAGCCGATCATGTGGATGTGCGTCTTCGGGCTGAAGACTGGCTTGAAGGCCGTGATGCCGTCCAGGTGATCCTTGTGCACGTGTGTGCTGATCACGGTCAGGCGTAGCTCGTCGTCGGTCTTGAGAAGCTGGTCAACCAGGGCACTGCCCAGGTCGTTGGGTTGGTGACCGGTCACTGCCAACCATCTCTGAATGAAGCGGCCCATGTCCTGTGGGGACAGGTCAGGCGGCAGCGACGACTGGATCAGCTTGTTGCCCAAGTCGATCATGCCCGAGCCAGTGTCGAACACGATCAGCTGGTCGGCAATGCGAATCGTCATGCACGTTGTGTGTCCGCCGATTCGATATTCGGAGGTTGGGAACGATCCCCTAACTCCCCAGAACTCCACCTCAACAGGAAGGAGTTTGCCGCCCGCGTGAGTTACGTGTGCCATCAAAGCCTCCTACAGCCCGAGGAAGAAGCTCCTCTTTTCAATTGACAATCACGAAGATTCTCAACTTAAAAGAGGATATTGGAGAGTATAGAATTCATGCGGTCTTGTCAAGATTTGAGGGGTATATCTTGATTTTTGATCTATTACCTGTTATTCTCTTCGTGCCATGGCGACCATGGTGAAACGGTTATCACACCAGTTTGTGGTACTGGTATTACGGGTTCGATTCCCGTTGGTCGCCCCACAACAAAACCAGCACAATGTGCTGGTTTTGTTGTAGTCCCGGGTCATGGTGGACCCGACGGGATTCGGACCCGCAACTACCGGTGTCGACGCGGTCGAGGTTACCAATTACCTTCACAGGCCCTCGAACCCGGGATGAATAAACAAAAGCCAACTCAATGGGAGTTGGCTTTTGTTTTGTCGACACCGGTTTTAGAGGTAATTACCTCGACCGTAAGTGTATTAAATCAAATTTTTGTTCATTTGTCAAATCGATTATCCGAAAATAGTCGAAATTAACCCATAACAAAACAACACCGCACATGCGATGTGGTTTTGTTGGCACCAGGAGTAAAGTTCGTGGAGAACCTCACTTGCTTGTAGAAGAGTTTAAGTAATTTTTTTTGAAAAGCCAAGAGTCAATCAAACGCAACAGTCCCTTTTGGGGGCGGGACGTTTTCGGGAAATACAAAGAATTTGAAAACAGAAAAGCTCTCTCCGAGGGAGGAGAGAGCAGAAGTGAGTGTGCTCGGACTACAGCGCGTCGCTCGCGAGCGACGCGCTACATCAACCCAACGCCGATCAGTCCGACGAGCACGCCGGCGTGACAGAGCTGGTCCAGCCAGATGCTCTTGATCACTTGCCATCTGGCTTTGAGCGCGTCGATGAGGTAGTGCGTGAGCACGATCAACACGAGTCCGGTCTTGGTGACCGGCATGTCCGGGATGAGCATGAGCATGGCGAACGGTGCGGTGTAGGTCAGGCAGTGCCAGAGCAACACGCCCCAGTCCTTGCCCTTGAACTGTGCCATCCAGGTGTTCTGGAAGGCGAAGTCGCCGATGAGGTGTACTGCACCGTAGAGCACCAGAAGGTTGAGGAAAGAAATCGTCATTGGGATCTCCTTGGCGCATTTTGCGCTGTTCCGGGTTCAGTTCCTGCGCGTGCCGACCTTCTCACCACACTCTGGGCAGTGCAGGTAGCCTGACTGCAGCTTGCAGCCACACTTCACACAGTGCTTCCAGCGCGCAGCAGATCGATGTGAGGAGCTCGATCGTGGTCGCGAGGATGGCGGAGGGTTTTGGGATCCTCCACCCACGTAAGGTCGCGACGTGTCAGCCGCATTCCACGGTGTAGGCTTCATCATCACGCACCTCCAGGGCTTGATTGGATCGCTCGAATCCGCATCTGAAGCAGAAGCGAGACGGTTCATTGAAAGTTCTCAGTCCGCACCTCGGACAGAAGGGGCTCATGGGTCGGAAGAACTCGATGCCACGCTTGCACCAGTCCATCACACTCAGGAGATTCAGGTCAGATTTCCATGTTGTGATGTAAGGCGGCTCACGCATGCACCAGTCGAACAGGACAACCTCAGCTTCAGGCGGAATACCCTGCTCGTGCAGAGTGGCAACGATTGTGGCCACGTCCTGCATGGACACAGCAACTCCGGCAGTTCGTCTGCAGCTAATGCTCCAGTCGACTCCCAGGATTCCAGAAGTTGTGTTGGTGTCAGCAGGATCGCTGAGATAGGCCCAGCGCACCCAATCACCAAAGCCGAGTACATGGTCGTCTGTGTAGATCAGTTCCAGCGGATCCACTTCGCCGAAGTCTTGCACCATTTGTGCGTGCAAACCTTGTTGCAGCTCGGACGGAGCTGCAAAGACGCTCGTTTTGGTGGTGCGATGCGTCACACCTTTGCCAAGACCCCACCCAAGCCAGCGACACACTTTGGCGTCTTCTGGTTCCATGAGCGAAGCCTCCATGATCAGCCCCAGCTCGAAAGGTCGACGTAGGCATGATCTCAGAGAAGGCACTCGCGTACGGTGCCCGTAGGAGTGAACGTACATATGCGCGTTCATGAGACACCTCGTTGTTTGGTTTTAAAGGACGCTTACAATTTCACTCTACGCCTTGGTTAAATTAAGCCAAGATCAATTGTCGGGTTTTTCGACAACATTTGTACTATGCAAATAATCTATGTAAAGTATTATTATATGAGTATGGAATACCCTCCAAATATTATTAAAGGGCTTAAAGCATTTGGACTTGACGAAAAAGAAGTCAGTGTTTATCTGGCTGGACTTGAAATGGGCAAAGCCAGCGTGCTTGAATTGTCCCGTCGAACAAAGCTTCCTCGAACCACGTTGTATCCAATTCTTGAAAAGCTTCAATCAAAGGCCGTCTTCAGAGTTGGAAAAGAAAAAAAGACAACTGTTTATATTGCTGAGCCGCCAGAAGTGCTTGAAAGACAAATGCAGGATCGCGAAGAAAAACTTGCTAAGTCGATTCCGTCACTCAGACTTCTTCATGAAACTGTTCGTGGTGGTCCTGGAGTTACTTTTTATGAAGGCACAGATGGGTTCAAACGTCTTTGGAAAGAAATTTATAGATCCGGAATTGAAGAGTATCGATTGATTACAACAGGCGTTGGTCTTTTGGATTATGTAAAAGAGCCATACATTATCCATCGTGTGATTGCTGAGCGGCTCAAGCGCGGGATCAAGAGCAAGCAGCTTATTCCAATGAACCGTGATGCAAAAAAGATTGTTGAAAAGGATTCCCAAGAGCTTCGTGAGTCTAGGTTTTTACCAAGTGATGTTCATCTTCCAGCAACAGTAATTATTTTTGGGGATCAGGTCGCGTTCATTACAACACGAAAAGAGAACATGATGATTATTGTGGCATCCGGTGATGTTGCAATTACATATCAAACACTTTTTGACCTTGTTTGGGACAAAGCAGAGATGCCAAGTTGATAAACTGTAATACATCATATATACTTTAGGCATATGAAAACAACGACCTCGATTAAGCTTGATGAGGACATAAAGCGAAAAGCGCAAAAGCTTGCACAAGAGCTTGGGCTTTCATTGAGCACGCTTGTTAACGCGCAACTAAGGCAATTCGTTCGTGACAAAAGAGCGGTGTTTACTCAAGCTCCGCAGATGACCTCGGGTTTGGAAGGTTTCCTCGGTATGATTGAGCGTGATATTCAAAAAGAAAAAAATCTTTCAAAACCAATAAAAACCAAAAAGGATCTGGATAGTTTTTTTAAAGCATTATGACCATCCGATTCCATAAGCAATTTATCAAATCATTAAAGAAACGATCCAGGAAAGAACAAATGCTTGTGAAAGAAAAGCTGGAGTTGTTTCTTCTTGATTCATTTCATCCGTGTTTAAGAAATCACCGCGTGAAGGGAAAGTATCAAGGTTACCGAAGCATTGATATTCGTCCCAATCTCCGTGCGCTCTACAAAGAAGTCTCTGAAAACGAGGTTGTTTTTGTTTTGCTTGGTGCACATGATCAGTTGTATCGTTAAAGATTGATAGCTAAACTATTTCCATGTCTGAAAAAGAAACCTTTTTAGTACTCGATGGTAATTCGCTTTTGCACAGAGCCTGGCACGCGCTACCGCCGCTTACCACAAAAGATGGGACAGTGGTGAATGCGGCTTATGGCTTTGCAATGACCATTGAAAAAATGCTCAACATCTATAAGCCGGACTTTATGGTTGTTGCTTGGGATCTGCCGGGCAAAACTTTCCGTCATGAAATTTATAAAGAGTACAAAGGACATCGAGAAAAAAAGGAACAAGAGTTGTATGATCAGATTCCAATCATTCAAGACCTGCTTGATGCCTACGGCATTCCATCTGTTGATGCAGAGGGTTATGAGGCAGATGATGTGATTGCAACGCTTTCTCAAAAAGCAGGACAAGAGAATATTCAAACGCTTGTTATTACTGGTGACCTGGACAGTCTTCAGTTGGTTGATGAAACAACAAACGTTGTTTTTTTTCAAAAAGGAATTTCACAAACAAAGACTTATGATGTGCAAGCTGTGCAAGATCGATACGGTCTTACACCAAAAGAACTAGTCGATTACAAAGCTCTTCGTGGTGATCCATCAGACAATATTCCAGGAGTGCCCGGGGTTGGTGAGAAAACAGCAACATCACTTATGCAGGAATACGGGAATCTTGAAGGGATTTTTAAAGCGCTTGATGCTGACAAGATCGAAGAAAAGTTTGCAAAGAAATTAAGAGGACAAAAAGAAGAAGCATTTACATCTCGCAAGCTTGTTGAACTTATCTATGATGTTCCGGGAAGTTTTAAATTTTCATCTGCCAAAGTAACAGAACCTGACAAACAAGTCCTTCTTAAAATGTTTCAGGACTTGGAATTTCGATCACTTATTAGAAAGTACGCGGACGTACCTGAACCGATTTTTAATGCAAAGGTGTTGTCTCCCGCAATATTAGTCATGGATGATTCAAAGAAGATTCCTGAAGTTTTAAGAAATGCAAAAATGCTTGGGGTAATGATTGCAGAGCAGCAACCGGATTTGTTTGGTGGCTCACAAGCTGCTATTTCTGTTTCAGATGGAAAGACAACTGTTGTTATTTCAAATCCAAAAAAGAAAGATTTTGCTGTTATTGAATCCTTGCTTAAAAAAACAAACCTTATTGTTACACATGATTTGAAAAAACTGCTGCATCAGTTAACCCTGTCATTTCGAGCGAGCGAAGCGAGTCGAGAAATCTCGAATTCGAGATCTCTCCGCTCGGCCGGAGCCTGCCCTGAGCGAAGCCGAAGGGGTCTCGGTCGAGATGACGGGGGTGTGTTCGACACAATGATCGCGTCTTATCTGCTTCACTCAGGTTCGCGCGCACATGACCTGACCTCAGTTACATACAAGCATCTCAACAAAAAACTTCCTGAGCTGCCGGAATCATTTGCAACAGAAAAAGAGTATAAAAAGCTCGGTGCTATTACAGCAGCTCTTCCAAAACTAAAAACAGCTCTTGAAAAGGAAATGAAAAAAAGTAGCGTTGATAAAGTTTTTTCTGAGATTGAAATGCCGCTTATCAAAATTTTGTTTGTAATGGAACAGAATGGCGTACAGCTTGATTCAGAAGCGCTTTCAAAATTTTCAAAAGAGCTGAAAACAAAACTTGAAAAACTTGAGGAAAAAATTATCAAGTTAGCTGGCGAACAGTTTAATGTCCACTCCCCTGCTCAGCTTAAAGAGATTTTGTTTGAAAAGTTGAGTCTGCCAACCAAAGGAATTAAAAAAACAAAAACAGGTTATTCAACCGCTGCTTCAGAACTTGAGAAACTTTGGGACAAGCATGAGATTATTCCGCTTATCTCAAAAAATAGAGAGCTTGCGAAATTACAGTCAACTTATGTTGAAGCTTTGCCAAAGTTAGTTGCAGATGATGAGCGCGTGCACACAACTTACAATCAAACAGTTACAGCAACCGGGCGCTTGTCATCCTCTGATCCAAACTTGCAAAACATTCCAATTAAAACAGAGCTTGGCCGAGAGATTAGAAAAGCTTTTATTGCACCAAAAGGAAAAGATTTGATAGCCGCTGATTATTCGCAGATTGAACTTAGGCTTGTTGCCGTGATTGCAAAAGACAAACCTTTTATCCAGGCCTTTCAAGAAGGTGCGGATATTCATACAAGAACAGCATCCGAAGTTTGGGAGGTTGATGAAGCTTCAGTTACTAAAGATCAGCGTCGTGCAGCAAAAGCAATCAACTTTGGGATTATTTATGGTATGGGTGCGCGATCACTTTCAAGATCAACCGGGCTTTCTTTTTCCGAAGCAAAAGATTTTATTGATAGATACTTTCAGATTCATCACGCTGTTCGAGATTATCTTGCTGAAACAAAAATCAAAGCGCATGAGGATGGTTATGTTGAAACAATGTTCGGCCGTCGTCGTTATTTGCCAGAAATTCAGTCAGGCATTCCAATGCTTGTGGCTCAGGCTGAGCGCATGGCAATCAATATGCCAGTTCAAGGAACAGCGGCAGATATTATGAAAATGTCCATGATCGAAGTTGATGCTTGGTTGGAAAAAGATAAGACATCGGCCAGGATGCTTATGCAAGTTCATGACGAATTAGTGCTTGAGTGTGATGAAAAAGATGTTGAGGGAGTTGTGAAGATCTTAAAAGAAAAAATGGAAGGCGTTGCAAGTTTTGAAGTGCCTTTAGTGGTGGATGTTGAGGTTGGAAAGAACTGGGGGGAGATGAAATCGATTTGACGAAATGAAAATTTTTGTGTATAATCCTCAGTACGAATGGGGATCCTCACGGATCTGATCGGTATCAACCAAAAAGCGCTCCAAACGGAGGCGTTTTTTTGTTTTCGACCTGGAATGGGCTTGGGCCCGTGGGGGTAAATGGTAACCCCATTCGAGTTGATACCGAAAATTACCGGTTCGAATCCGGTCGGGTCCACCATCCGGGACCAACAAACCAGCCGCTCAAAAGGCGGCTGGTTTGGTTAGTGTATTTTTTTAAAAAGGAATTTATGAAATTGTGCAATGTCTGATGATTCAATATAAAGATTAGGGTTTTCATCGTTATCAGATGTAAGAAGAATTTCGTTAACACCAATCAATACCCTTGCGTTTTTTTTACTCTCTGACCTAGCATCTTGTTTCTCCATTTTTTTTCTACGTTTTTCTTTTTCATTTTGGTCTAATACAGAAATTCTCCAGACATCAGCTTTGGAATCTTTTTGTTTCATTTGCTCGATTAATTTATCAACAACAAAGAGGCGTTCGTGCACAATCTGTCTGAATCTATCCGGGTCTTCTGATTGGTAATAGTATTTTTTTCCGACTCGTCCTACGTTAATAAAACCTTTTTCAAGAAGCGACCGCAAATACTCCTGACACGAAGTTCTAATCACGCCAGATTTTAAAGCGAGTTCGCTCACAGTCATGCTGCCATTTTGTAGCAGTGTTTTATAAACCAGTGATTCTTTTTCAGACAAACCAAATTGTTTTAGCAACGTTTCCATAGATGAATATAAAAGTCAGCAAGTTTCTTATTACGAAAACCAAATACTTGAACCGGATCTTTAAAGCGTATAAACGCAACTTTATTTCCCCATATGAGACACGTCACTGACTGGCCGGTTGATTTGAAGCGAGGTCGGATTGCAAGTTGTGATGATCGTTTTGAGTAGAATTGCCAGTATGGCCCCAAATTTGATTCCATATTTTTTTCGTCTCCAAATATATACATTCTTGATTTTTCACAAAGGGATTTTTCCAGCAATGTTTTAACAGAGGCGATGTTGTCATAAACACGCGTTCTTAGTTTTTGCGGTCTTTTCTGATAGAGCTCGTCCATTTTTGAGACAGACGTTTGCAACAAACGTTTTTGTTTTTTTACATACTTCTTCAAAGCACCGAGCGACTGGATTTGATAATCTTTGACATTACGAAATGTTTTTGATTTAACCAATCCTTTCTTTTTGAGCTGTTCGAGCGCTTGATATGTTGTTGGGCGTTTGACACCTGCTTGTTTTGAAATTTTAAGAGCAGGAGCTCGTTTCAGTTCAAAAAGAGCCAGATACACCTTGGCTTCGTATTTAGACAAACCGAGCGTTAATAAAGTTTTGACGTTATTCATGACATCATTTATCACTCCTCTCTTTGTAGCATAGACTGCATTCTCCATCAAGGAGAGGAGGAACACATGCATCAGACACCATTGTACGACCTGGATCCGAGCACGACGGCGATGCTCATCGTGGATGCTCAGCGCGCCTTTGGTGAGGTAGTTCCAGTCCCAGATCACAAGCTCGCACTCAGCCATGTCCGCCAAGCTGCGCTCGGTTGGCAAAAGCGAGGTGGGCTCGTGGTCGCCACCCAACATCTCTATCAGAATGAGGACGAGGTCGGATCGATCAGGGATTTCATTCCCGGCATCTACGAAGTGCTCAAGGAGGGATCGCCATACGCTGAGTTTCATCCGGAGCTTAAAGGGTGTTTTGATCGGACGGTTCGCAAGACCGCGTTCAATGCGTTCATTGGCACCACACTCGAACAGCAACTACGCGAACGTGGGATTACCACGATCGTTGTGTGCGGATTCACAACTCCGATCTGTGTTGAGGGAACGATCCGCGGTGCTCATGAGCGAGGTTTTCGAGTTCTAATGCTCGAAGATGCCTGTGCCAGTCAGCCGATCGGAGAAGTCGAAGGCCTTGCGGACAACGAAGTGGCTCGTCACTGCCATGCGCAGGCCGTTGCACGCATGAGCTACGTTTTCGCAGAAGTCCTCAGGACCCACGATTTTCTTGAGCGAATCATAGTGTGACAACTTTACCAACCCTTCGGGGTTGGTATTTCTGTAGTTTGACAAATGCGAAATATTTTTGTATACTCTTTGTATAACGGGTTGGGTCCTCACACGGATCAATTCTCGATGTTAACAAAAAGTCGCTCCACACGGAGCGGCTTTTTGTTTTTGACCTGGATTGGATCTGGGCCTGTGTGGGTAAATGGTAACCCAACTCGTTACAGCGGTTGGTTTGGTTTTATAAACAAAAAACGCCCACTTGGGCGTTTTGAATTTTAAGAGTTTAAGTTATTTGTTCATTTCATCATCAACATATCTTTCTTGCATTTTGCTTACATAGGAATCTCGCGAAATGTTTGTTGCCAAGACTTTTAATGCTTGTAAAACTGACTGAGCCTTTCTTAATTGTTCTTTTGGATAAAATTTATGTTGCGCACCTTTTTCTTGTTTTGTGTCCATGAGCGGTGCATCAAATACATCAAGATCAATAATTTGAAAAACATAATTTCCATCAGATTCTTCAGGATCTTTTACAAAAACATTTTCCGTTTTAGATACATCTCCTCTTGAAGGCCTGGCTCCTTGGGTTGAGTCTGTCAGATCCAACACAACTTCACTAACCGCTTGCAGTAGGCCCATTTGTTCTAGAAATTTTTTCCAAGCCTTTTGAAATTCTATATCATCACCCGCTTCTTGCACCTTTTCTTTGATCGGTTTTCCTTCGGCAAATGGTTGTTCAATTAATCTTTTATAATTACCAGCTTTGTCTCGATATATTGTTATGCTGTCAAACAACACCTCAAGTTTCATGTTTCCATCTTGCAAGCTCATGAATTCGCCAGCCTCTTGTTTTTTTTGAAAGAGTTCTAACGCAAACATGTTACGCATCAATTTCAACACAGATCCAAAATCAGCATCATGTCGACTTTTTGAAAGTTTAACAACTCTTTCTTCTCCACTCTCTTTGTCGCTTAGAAAATAACTTTTGTTTTCCGCTCCTTCTTTTGTTGGCATTAAGTGTAAGCTATCTAGAAAATCTTGGGCTTGTGGTGGAATTTCTGGAACAGAATCAAGCACCCTTCCCTCGAGTTCAGTTCTTTTTTGTGTATCTCCTTTTTCAAATTCTTCTATCAGACCTTCCAGCTCCCCGAGTTTTGTTTCAAGCTGTTCAATAGATAGACTTTTATCTAAATGAAAAACACCATCCCTTTTTTTAGCATCTTCAACGAAATCTTTTAATTCTTTTTCGCTGGTTGGAGCTTCGTGATCGGGAGCTGGTTCACGAGTTTGTTCTGGCGAATCTTTAAAAAGTAGCATAGTTATTTTATTATACTTGAATTTTTAATATTGTTAAAAATTACTTTGATAATTTTCTTGCTTACGAGTAAACTCATCATACTATGCTCATATTTATTTATGGAAATGACAGTTTTCGAGTGCAGGAAAAGGTTAAGCAAATGAAACAGTCTTTTGCTGAAAAGTTTGATAAATCAGGAATGAATACAGTTGTTTTTCCCTCCCCTGGCAAAAAGCTTGATCAATCTGAAATTTTACAATCTGTTTGTAGCTTTCCTTTTTTGGCTGATCGCCGGATGGTAATTGTACGCGATCTTATTTCCGAAACAAAAGCGCCTGAGGCCAAAACTTGGGTTGAGGGATTTTCTCGCAAGCCAGAATCAAACATTGTAATTTTGTGGGAATCAAAGGAGCCAAAGTCTGTTGAGAAAAAACCACTCTTTAAAAAGTTAAAAGAAATGGCTGAGGTTCACTTTTTTCCGTTTGAAGAGTTACAAGGGCCACAACTAGCAAACTGGATTAGCGAGCGTGTAAAAGCAGAAGGTGGTCAGATCGATCGCGCAGCACTTATAGCAATGGTTGAGCGCGTTGGTGCTGACTTGTGGCAGATGAGTCATGAGATTGAAAAACTGATTGCATTTGCAAGCGGTCAGATGATCACAAAAGAAATGGTGGAGAAACTTGTGCACGCTAGTTTTGAAGGACAAATATTTGCGCTTGTTGATGCTGTTTCAAAAAAACAATCCGCACGAGCGATTCAGCTTTTGCAAGAAGAAAGGTGGTCAGGTGCAAATGATTTTTATTTGCTTACAATGCTCACACGCCAAGTTAGATTACTTCTTAGCGCTCGAGCGCTTTTAGATCAAAACCCACGCGCCACAAAACAAGAACTTGCTGACAGTGCAAGTATTCATCCGTTTGTTGCAAGCAAAGCGCTTGAGCAAGCAAAAGGGTTTGAACTTGAAAATCTAAAACGCACTCATGATCTTTTGTTTGATTATGATGTAAAAATTAAAACAGGTCAGCTTCAGCCAGACATGGCTGTTGATCTTGTAACCGATCGAATGTTGCGTTAATAAATAGACAAGCAATCCATTTGCCGCCATCAAGTTATTGTGTTACCATGTCTTACAATTAAAACATTGAGTATGCGCGCAACAATTACAATAAGTCTCCCAAAGGGGACAAAACAAAAACTTGATTCCTTTGTAAAAAAAGAAGGTTTAAATAGAAGCGATATAGTGCGTGAGGCTTTGCGGCAATATCTGTTTCAGAATGAATTCGAACGTCTCCGGAGAATAGCAATCCCAAAGGCGCAGGAGCAAGGAATTTTTACTGATGAAGACGTTTTTAAGATCGTTTCATGAAAATTTTATTTGACACAAACGTTTTAATATCAAGTGTTGTTAGTCAGGGGAACTGTGCTGAAATAGTTAAAACGTGCGTTCGTAAGCATGAACTTTATACCTCTTCATTTATTTTAGAAGAGTTTAGAAGAATTTTGTTACGAAAATTTTATCTTTCCTCGGAACAGGTGGATGTATTTGTACGATTGTTTAAACGAGTGCATATCATTATTAAACCGATTCTTTTAGAGTATTCTGTTAGCACTGATCCTGATGACGACAATATCTTAGCTGCTGCTGTGGCCGGGGGTGTTGATGTGATTGTTTCAGGCGACCAGGATTTGTTGGTTTTGAAAAAGTTTAAATCAATTCCAATCATCAAACCAGGTGACTTTTGGGAGTTTGAAAGGTCAAAATAAAAACAGGCCAGTTCAAGCCTGATGTGACAGTTGATTTGATAACAGATAAATTATTTCAATGATATGTCAGAACAACTTCATCCAGAAAGCACAGCAGCAGATACCAGAGACGAAATTCAACTCGGTGAGCTTCAAGAGTTTGATATGAAATATTTTAAGCAGCTTGAAGGGCAAGATGGTTGGATTGCAATTGGGCAAGATAATTGTAAGAATCAAAGATACTTTACAGCTGTTGATTCTTTGGGAAACAAACTTGGTGTTGTGGGCGTGTACGATACTAATGAAGAAACAAATATTACGCACACTGTTGTTGATCCAAAGTTTCGGGGTCAAGGTCTTGCTGCCAAAATGGAACTTCAGCTTGCAGACAAGCTTGGTCTTTCAGAAATGACAATGACTGTTGACCTTGATAATGATTCGTCTCTTTGCGCAATGGCCAAGATGCCTGATATACAAAGAACAAGCGATGAGGCTTATGAGGCAGAGTTTCACAAAGTAAGGTTTGAATGGAAATTGCCAGAAGAGGAATGAAAAGACAACAGGCTTGAAAAGGCCTGTTTTTTTGATTTGGCACTAAGAAAAAGAATTTTCAAAAAAAGAATCACCCCGCAGGAGAACGACATTTCAGTCGTAACTTCCACGGGGTGGTTGGTTCTAGGCCAGCGATCGCTTGGGGCGCTCGCCGGTGAGGAGCCAGTTCAGCAGCTTGTCCCAGCACTTGGCGTTCACGGTCTCGCGGTTCTTCTGGTACCAGTCATCGAAGTCGAGCGGCTTCGAGAGGTCGCTGGGGTCGAACTTGTCGACCCAGTTGGGGTTGTTCGCGAGACACACTGTGGCGCTTTCGATCGAGAAACGCTTCGGGCTGGTCGCATGACCCGAGATGGCGTCCAGACAGGCACTGGCAGGGTGGCTGTGGTGGTCGCTGTCGGTCAAGAGACCAACGTGTCCCACACCGTTCTTCGCGGCCAGGATGGCCAGGAAGATTCCGATGGGCATTTCCTGTCCTACGAACCGCGCGCCGTCCGGACCCTGCTGATGTCGGCTGGCCGGCATGAGCAGATCGCACAGCACCACATCGAACGAGATCTCGGGAGTGGCGGCGGCCTTCTTGGCTTCTGCCATGCTCATACCGCCATCACAGAGCTCACGAACCTTGGTGTAGTCCACCTCCGGCGCCAACTGGTCACGCCCTTTGTCGTAGCTGCTAGCCACAACAACCTCGTGCTCATCGCCCAGCTGCGCCACGGCAGCGTCCAGATGCGTCTGGTTGTCATCGATCACGAGAATTCGCATTTTCGCTCCTTTTAAAGGTTGGTGTTAACGACATGTTAACGGAGTATAATACTCTAATTTTGTCATTTTGTAAATACTAAATACTTAAAATTTAACTACTTTTTAATTATTTCTTGACATTTAGAAAAGAAAATGGTATAAAAAAAAATGACAAATATGGAGATATTTAATCAGCTCAAAGATATTGGCCTTTCAAAATCTGAAATTTCAGTTTATCTTTACTTACTTGAGAATGGTCTTTCTACCCCACCACAAGTAGCAAAGGGAACTAAGATTGCTCGTACTAATTGCTACAACATTCTTCAAGGCTTGAAAGACGGTAAGTTGATTAACGAACAAGTAAGAGATAATCGAAAGGCATATATTGCAAGCAACCCGGAAGCGTTACTGCGATCAATAGAAAGAAAAAAGGAAGCAATTGAACAAATCCTTCCAGACCTTAAAGGACTATTTACTATTCAAAAAAACAAGCCAAAGATTAAATTCTACGAAGGAATTGAGGGAATCAAAGAGATCTTTGAGGAGTCGTTGTCTGCTGACAAGATTTTGGGTTTTGCATCCACTGAAAAACTTTTTTCACTTGATCCAAAGTTTTTTCTGTGGCATCAAAGACAGCTTAAGAAAAACAATATCGTATTCTATGATATTTTATCGCACGACTCAAAAGAAAAGGCAGCGCCTGAGACAATAAATATTTTGAAAGGTTTATACAATGTAAAGTTTATTGATAAAAGATACGGGCCAGTACCAACAGATATTTTGATATGGGATGATGAAGTGGTTCTGATGACTTTGGAAGAACCAATCTTTGCCACAATGGTAACCAACAAGCCACTAGCCGACACCTTCCGTATTATGTTTGATGTGATGTGGGAAGGGTTAGAATAAAAATAGCCCCCTTGCGAGGCTGTCCCAAAACTCTCACGTAAGTGAGAGTTTTGTGTATTTAAAATAAAAAAGAGGCTCCGGTGGAAGTCTTGTTTAGATCATTTTCTTTAGATT
>CAYNRK010000009.1:0-37318 GCA_964399675.1 uncultured Gammaproteobacteria bacterium
AACCTTACGGAGGCCCCCCGGCAGAGCCGGGGGAGTCTTTTTGGTATTGACAAAAGTCCATTTTTTTGCTAAATTGTGAATATACTTGTGTCACCTAATTTATGACAATATATGCTTTTAAATGATTTACAGACCCTTGGATTAACGAAAAACGAAGCAGCTACTTACCTCTCAGTTAATGAATCTGGAAAAACAAAAGCTGGTGAGATAATAAAATCAACCGGATTGCATCGAAACTTGGTGTACCAAGCCTTGGATTCTCTTGCTAAAAGCAGGCTCGTTACAAAAACAACAACTGGAAAAGTTGCGTCTTTTCAAGCAACAGATCCTTCTCATTTGCTTGATCGAATCCGGGAACAAGATTTAGTAGCTCAAAAAGTAATTGAGGAATTGAAAACAAAAGCGCAAATTTCAGATCAAGAAATCACAATCTATGAAGGCGAAGAAGGAATGCGAGCATACAACATGAAAAACGCAGAAAATTTAACAAAAGATGATTGTATTTATGTGCTTGGCTCAGGTGGAGAAAAGTTTCAGCGTGTAATGGGCACAAGAGCTCAAAAAAAATATTTTTCATTAATTGAAAAAAACGGAAAAGCAAAAATTTTAATGTACCCAAAACAAAGATTTAACAAAGAACTAATGAACAAAGTCAGAAGCCGACCAAACTATGAAGTCAGGGTTTTGCCTTTTAACATGACTCCATCAGCTGGGATTGTATTTACAAATTCAAATGTTGGAATTCATATTTATGAAGACCCAGTTTTGGTTATTGAAATAAAAAACAAACACCTTATTAAAACTTACAAAGATTATTTTGACAGTCTTTGGAAACAAGAAACAAGAATTGAGTGTGGAATGGAAGCTTTTAAAAATGCATTCTATGAAATAATCAATGAACTAAACCCAGGCGATGAATACTATGTTATTGGAGCAAATGTTATTGAAGATCAAACAGAATATATAAAATTTTTTAATGAATACCACAGGGCTAGGATAAAAAAAGGGGTAAAAGTAAAAATGCTCAGTTATCAACCAGCATTGAAAAATATAACCGAACGATTTAAACGCGAAGGAGATCCAAAATTTAAAGTCAGTAAAATAAAACCCTTTTCAGGGCCAATGATTTCTCCAATGCAAACAACTATTTATAATGGAAAAACTCTTATGGTTTTAACAGGAAATAATCCGACAATTATTAGCTTTGAAAACAAAGATGTTTATGAAGGATTTAAAACCTATTTTGATGAACTTTGGAATCAAGTAAAATAATTTTCAATCCTTTTTCTCAAGCACTGCATAAGTGGCACCCAGAACAGAAGAAGGATTTTCAGCATCTCTGAAAAATTTTACAAGAGCATGATCTTTTAGAAACCCATGAACAGCTCGGCGCATTGCCCCTGTCCCGCGTCCATGAATAATCTCAACAACTTCTGCGCCTTCCAGAAACCCCTGATTTAAAAATTGATCTAACATTCGCATTCCTTCCTCTACATCATCTGCATCGTGCAAATCAAGAGAAAGCGAATCACCAAGCTCGGCTGCTAAAATTAAGGACTCAGATCTTTGTGAGTCAGGTCGAGCTTCCTCAGAATCTTGATTGCCCTCAACTTGAGTTGGGTCACTAATTTCTTTTTTCCATGCTTTTGGCATATTTATTCTCGATCAAACTCCTCATCATCTTCATCCCTAATCTCGCGGCCGATGATTTCCTCCATAATATCCTCAAGTGTAACAATCCCCAAAAAGTTCCCTTTCTTGTCATTAACAAACGCCATGTGCTCTCTGTGTTTGATCATGTCATTTAAAAGACCATCGAGTTTACGTTTGCGTGAAACACGAACAAGATCTGCGGTACGCATCATTTTTGTAACTTTTGAACCAACCTGAACATCAATCAAATCTTTTGTATATAACATCCCAACGATATTTTTTTTATTTTTGGAATAAACCGGAATGCGTGTGTAACCGGACTCCCGAATCTCATGGAGTCTTTTGTGATCAAGAATTGCACTTTTTTGAATTGAATAAACATACCTGTAAGACTTCATGATTTCTACTGCTGTCTTTTCGGAAAACTCAAGCGCGCCAAGCAAAATTCGTTCCTCATCCCTATCAACCGAAGACCTAGGATCGTCTTCGTGCATTTGAATAATGTGTCTGAGTTCTTTTTTTGTCCAAACGGTTCGCAACTCCCGTCCCAGAATCTTATCCAAAAGCCAAGCAATGGGTTTGCCAACCGGATACAAAATAAACATCAAAAGCTCAACCATCCAAGCCGTTCTTGAACCAACCTCAAGCGCATACCTCGCACAAGTAGCTTGCGGAATGATCTCACCAAAAATCACAATAAGTCCTGTTGCAACAACACCTGCCACAACACCACTAGATACATCAGCCAGAATAATTGAAATCGCTGCGTTTACTGCAACGTTTCCTAAAAGCAAACTAACAAGCAAAAGATTTCCTCTTTGCCTTACCTTAAAAACACGCTCAGCTCGTTTATTCCCAAGCTCGGTTTTTCTTTCAAGTTCAGTAAAATCAAGACTGTAAAGTCCAAGTGTTAAACCGGAAAATAACCCTGACAAAAGAATAAGTACAATGATTATAATTATGGTCATATGTTACAAACTTGCTCGATCGTGCGTTTAACATTTTTTAGTGTTACGCGGTTGGTTTTGCTTTCATTACGATACCCCCAATTGCGATCAAGACCAAAAGTGAATCCACCAAATTTTCGAAACAGATCCATTGCATACTCTGACTCTTGAACGTAAATGAGTCTGCGCTTTCGTTCAATAATAATCAAAGGAGTTGGTTTACGAAATCTTACTGCAACAAGTCGAGACAGACGAGGTCGAAGTTGAATATCTCCACCAGTTTCAACAATATAAAACTCTCGCCATTTTTTTCTACGCTTCCAAGCAGCTTTAACTAATTTTTCTTTTCGCTTTTCTGTTTGTTGATTTCTAAGTGGTGCTACAAGCTCGTCATGAAAAGCGAGAACATCTCGTATTTCATCATCCGAATATCCACTATCTTGAAGCGCCCAAATGTATCCACGATCTAAAATTCCAATTCCCAACACAAACTTATGATCAAAACCTAATTTTTTCAACTTTGTTTTGTTAATCTTAAACATGGACAAAAACTGTTCAAGCGATGACATGAGCATTTTCCCACTCTTTGGATCATGTGCTCGATCAAGCCCGGTATAGTGATGATGATCAATAATCTTTAATGTGACACCAAGCTTTTTAATACGTGCTTCAGTTTTTGGACCTGGCATTTCCACAACAATAACTTTTTTATACTTCCCCTTTTTAACAAGTGGCACCACATCCCTTCCTTTATCCAAAGAAGCTCCATGTGTTTGACCAGATCTGATAACTGGAAGCCCCATAGCATCTGCTAATTGTGCAATCAAAATAGCTTCAGCGTCATTTGTTGGGATAATTAGAACTGTGGAGCTATATGGCATACCTAAGTATTATAACAAAAAAACGGACAAGCACACGGCTTGTCCGTTCTTTTATTAATTTAAACTGCCAGGCTTGCAATAAGCCCAAAAAAAAGTGCGTTCGTGATAATAAATGAGATTGTATCCATACTTTCTGATTCCACCAGTTTCCTGATGATTTCAGAAAGGGTCCCCAGAAAGAGTTCCCCATGAAGCGTATTGTGACTGCGTCAGACACGATGGTCGAAAGCGGGGCGGGTGCTCTTCCAAAAGGAAGTGACGTTGACAACAAGTCCTTATTCCTGAATCGTGAGCTTTGAATCTTGAGTCTTGAGGCAGAAAAGCCCTAAACCCTTATCGCAGCATCATGATCGGCGACTTGTAATCTGGCTCTTTTCAGAACCTGATTTCTTTTTTGGATATCAACGTTTTCCATTCTTCCGAACACCCGCCCCTGGCACCCAAGAGCTAGGCTCCCAGGCGCGTACGGTGATTGGCCTCCTCGATTGCCTCGGAGAGATCCTCCATCTGGTCCTGCAGCCGCTCGAGCTTGGCAGCTCGTTCGGGCTCGGTCCAGATGGACTTCCACTGCCGCTCCTCGGTCACGGGTCGGCCGCGGTCGTCGTACTCGAGGACCTCGCGCTCGGTACCGCTTTGCAGGTGCAGACCGGAGAACATCACGTGCCGGCCCTTGAGCTCGGTCATGCGCCGAATCGCAGCGGCCAGCAGGATCGTCTCGCCCCCAACCTCGACCCTGGTCGTGGCGTTGGCAACCGCGATCTGCGTGCGCAGTTGCTCGAGCTCTGCGACTGCGGCGTCGTGTGCCTGGAGAACTTCCTCGAACTGGAACGCGGGCTCACGGTCATCACGCCAGGAACACACCTGACCCAAGCGAACCTGCACGGTCGAGATCATGCCCTGAAGGCGCTTGCACCGCTTGAGAGCCCGGGCGATGGTGAGGGTGTTGCCGGACATGGTTGACTCCTGTGTCTGTGTCCGTGGTTAGTTTGACATTGCGAAACCTTTCACAACGCTTTCTGAACCCACAAGTATTTGTACGCTCAAAAAGAAAACTGAGGCTAGCAAACCCCAGATTTTTTATTGCATTCTCTCTATTGTCCAACCAAGAGCTGAACAGTAGGGAGAATGCAAGGTCTAATCTCTCAGACCTTGCAGAAGAATGTAGATGGATACCCACTTTATCCATGCCCGGTTGCAGCTCCCCGAAGGTTCCTGCTCGTTGCAAGTTTCAGAAGCTCGAGGGCTTCTAAGGACGAGACTCTACAGTCTCCAAACCTTGACAGCAGCGGCATTTCTCAATGGCACCACATAGGTGGGATACGACGCCCGAGCGCGAACTTAATCGTCTGCACAGGCCTTGGTCTAGGAACTAAACGAGCTTGAGATAAAGCTCGTTGGCCGGCATCTCCTTTCTCCTTGAGTACTAATCTGGATCCAGTATGCGCTTTGGGCGGCCAACCCTCAGCTCGCATGTTACGTCCGGCAGTGGAGTGTTGCCGGTTCATCTTCGCGTGCCCTAGAATCACGCCAGATGTGTTTTGCTCCTCGTCTTCGGGAGCGGCATCAACATGGCTGCGCCCTCAGCCTAAAGCCTTTTTGGCCTGCTGCGCAACAGACCCTTTCTCTGTGAAACGTTTCCGTCTCAGAAATCTGGACATGCCATCACTTATGTCTGGGGTTTCATAAGTAATGTTTGTGCATGACCCAGGTTCCTGAGGCGGATAACCGCACCCAGAGTTCTCTTCCCAATCATCCAGCCATTTGGCTAGACGCCGGAGAGTCGTCTTGTGATTTCAGGTTCCGCTCAGCGGAACGATTCTTCTATAACGGTTGGAAATCACTCAACAAACACTCTAGTTAATTATCTCATACCTCGCCAAGACAAGTATGATTGGCGAGCCTCCTCATACGCATAAGTTTTTTGACAAACTTTGTCCGTTTCAGGCGAACGGTGAAGACTATCATATATTCAAAAGACTGTCAAGGGTCAAAGGCCATTTTTAGACTTTTTAGCTAAATTTAGTATCAAAAACTGTTTTCTGTTCGTTGACAAACTAACAGATATTTTTTCTTAAAAAAACAAAAAAATGCCAAGCAACCCTTGACAAAACCTTAAATCTATGATATTCTGCTCTGTTCTGAACCAACAAGGAGAACGGCGATGAACGGCTAAGACCCCCAACCAACAAGCCAGAGGGCAAACAAGGAGAAGACTGGCCATCAACCAAGACGGCCGGCAAGAGAGGAACGATAAAGACAAGGATCTCTCCGGAGCGACAACAACCAGAGGAATGATACGTGGACAGCAGGATCTCGTCCTGCGTACACGACGGGACGACAAAGCCGGTCAGCGCAAGACGCCGACCAGGAAGACAACGTCCCTGTCCAGGGCCATGCGGACCAGCAAGGTCCAGGACCGCAAAGAACCGCTCCGGGAGGTGACTCATGGGTGGATGACCCACCACACACGGTCCCGGCTTCCAGGCAACTGGGGGTCGGGATTTTCAATTTTAAAAACCGGCATTGGCTTGCCGATTTTTTTATTTATTTTAGTGGTCTCTATGATCTGCTTTTTGTTTTTCACACGTCTGCCAAGCAGCATTGAATAACACCCGAGCTGTATCTGCAAGTGTTTGACTTTCTACAATCACTGCCAAAACTTTTCCAATAAACTCGACAAAGGCAACACGATTCCCATAAATCCAAATATCACCATGAAAGTCCCCCAGCTCAGGCAGCAACTCACAATATTCAAAATTCTTAATTGGATTCCTTAACTCACCACGATGAAGTAATCGAGATTTCATGTTTGATGTATCCAGCAACTTTCTTATCTCATGCAAGTATTTTGTGTCCAAAAACTCATACACATCATCAATGTTTGAAACCTCACAAAATGTTTCCGGATGAACTTTTGATAAATCAGTATACAAAGCATACAATGCTTCATTTCCTTCATAAAACCGAACTGTTGGACGCTCCCCTCCTGTCATCATTTTCATCTCATCAATTGAACTTACAAGAGCTTCAAGCCGTCCCTTCATGCCCTGAATTTTTCCTTTAAAAAACTGAACTGCGCGCTCTGGATCTTCTGCTGAAAAAAAATTCTTTTTTCCTCTTTGAAACGTTGACATTAAACCATATTCTTGAAGAGCAGCAACTGCATCATATGTTGCTGTTCTTGAAAGTCGAGCTTTTTTAGCAATTTCTTGAATAGAGGTTGGCCCCAACTTTAAGGACGACAAATATACCTTCGTTTCTGTTGGCGAAAGCCCGAGTGAACTAAATAGTTTGGAAAAATCTGTTGCCATATCATTTTGTCATTTCGAGCGAGCGAAGCGAGTCGAGAAATCTCGCAGATTAGAGATCTCTCCGCTCGGCCTTTGGCCTCGGTCGAGATGACAGAGATAATGTCATTTTACCACAAATCCAATTGTTATATCGAACTCGTTTGCTCGAAATGTATCTTGCATTTCAGGTGCGTCTCCATCTAATCGTAAACTTGTCGCAAGTGTTCCATGAAGAAGAGTATCTTTATGTTCATCAATGGCTGTGAGAACTTCTTGAGGTCCTGTTACAAAAAGCTCAATCCTATCTGCAATCGTAAGTCCTGTAGTTTTACGAAGTCCATTTACACGACGAACTATTTCTCTGATTGTTCCTTCGCGCACAAGCTCTGGGGTAAGTGTTAAATCAAGCACAACTTCATACTCCCCTTTTTCAATCTGAATGCTCTTAACATTTAACTCGTCTTTCAACAGTTCTTGATAATCCCCACCAAGTTCACCGGAAGGTAATGTTAAAGTCGTTTTGCCCAAAACTTGCTTAATACTAATCCCAGCCTCAACACGCCTTTCAAGACCGCGCGATGCGATTGAGCGCGTTTGTGCCATTGTCTCAAGCAAATCTTCCTTAATAAGACTTGCGTCAAAAGCTGGCCAGTCCTCAAGATGCACAGATTCCTTTTCCCCTCCCACTTGCTCATAAATTGTCTCAGACAAAAACGGAGCAAACGGTGCCATAAGTTTGGAAAGTGTTAAAAGACACTCTTGAAGAGTTGCTATTGCAGCTTGCTTATCATCTTCGTCTGTTCCCTTGAATCGATCACGACTTCTCCTCACATACCAAGTTGAAAGATCTTGAATAAAATTACCAAGATCGCGAACTGTTTCTGTAATGATATATCCTTCAAGTCGTTCTGTTGTTTCTTTAGTAAGCTTATGCAACCTTGCCAAAATCCATCGATCAAGAATATGCATTTTTTCATAGGTCCTATGGGACCTATTTTTCTCCCCAAACATCTCCCAAAAACTCACCACATTCATCAAAATATTAAAATTCTTCTTAACCATATCCTGAAGCGCTTTTTCATCAAACCGTTTTGAGTCCCCTGGCTGGTTTACTGTATACATGTACCAACGCACAGCATCAGCTCCATGCTTTTGCATCATCTCCATTGGCTCAACAATATTTCCAAGCGACTTGGACATTTTCTTTCCCTGCGCATCCATGACATGTCCTAAACAAATTACATTTTTAAATGCCATCCCCTTACCCAGCAAAGCACCAACAGCGTGAAGGGTGTAAAACCAACCGCGCGTTTGATCAATGGCTTCTGAAATATAATCTGCTGGAAACACTTCACCGGAATCAACAAGTTCTTTGTTTTCAAATGGATAATGCCACTGTGCGTACGGCATAGAACCGGAATCAAACCAAACATCACACACATCTGGGACGCGCTTTGCTGTTCCATCACATTTTTCGCATTTGAGCTCGATCTCGTCAACGAATGGACGGTGCGGGTCGAAATTCGAGATCTCTCCGCTCCCCTTCGACTCGCTGCGCTCGCTCAGGGTCGGTCGAGATGACAAAGAAAATAATTCCTCAAAACTTCCAATGCACATTCTGTGATCACAAGACTCACATTCCCAAATCGGCAAAGGCGTTCCCCAATATCTTTCGCGAGAAAATGCCCAATCTTTTACTTCACGCAACCACTCACCAAATCGCCCATCTCTAATATGATCAGGCTCCCAATGAATCTTCTCATTCTCAGAAAGAAGCTTGTCGCGAAGATCACTCATCCTGATGTACCAGGAATCTTTTGCGTAATAAACAACCTTTGTCTGACAACGCCAGCAATGAGGATAAGAGTGTTCGTATTTTGCTTTTGCAAATAAAAGTCCTCGATGAGCTAAATCTTTAATAACATCAACTGCAACATCTTCATCAACCACAAGTCGACTGGCTAAAAAATCAGTGCCTTTAATAAACTTTCCATCCAAATCTACAAGATGATGTTTTGGAAGACCAATCTCTTGGCCCAGCACAAAATCATCTTGTCCGTACATAACAGCAGTATGAACAATGCCTGTTCCTTCTTCTGTGGTAACAAAGTCGGCCGGATAAACGCGGTAGGCTTTTTCTTCTGTCTTGGTTTTGTTCTCGCCTTCTACCAAATTTTGAAGATATGGATAAAGAGGCTCGTACTCAAGACCAACAAGTTTGTCGCCTGTTACCTCTTCGACGATTTCATAGTCACCATTAAGAATCTCCAGGCGGTCTTTTGCAAGCCAATAATACTCCTGAACTTCGCCCTGGCTAAAGCCAGGGGCTACCTTTACGTATTTGATATCTTTTCCAACCGCAAGCGCAACGTTGCCAGGAAGCGTCCATGGGGTTGTGGTCCAAGCAAGAATCGACTCGTTCTCACGTCCGACAATCTTGAGCCTTACTGTCACAGACAAATCCTTCACATCCTTATATCCCTGCGACAATTCATGCGATGACAAACTCGTTCCACAGCGAGGACAGTGTGGTGTTACCCGATAATCTTTATAAAGGAGGCCTTTGTCCCACACCTTCTTAATGATTGACCAAAGAGATTCAATGTACTTTGAGTCATATGTAACATATGGATCTTCAAGATCAACCCAATAACCAACACGCCTGGTAAACTCCTCCCAATCCTTTTTATAAGCCCACACGCTTTCTTTGCACTTGGCATTAAACTTGTCGATTCCGTAATCCTCAATTTCCAACTTGCTTTTAAACCCAAGTTGCTTTTCCACTTCAATCTCAACAGGCAGTCCGTGTGTATCCCAACCACCTTTTCTCACAACCTTATAACCTTGCATTGTTTTAAATCTTGGAATGCAATCTTTAAAAGCTCGCGCTTCAGCATGATGAATACCAGGCTTTCCGTTAGCGGTTGGTGGCCCCTCAAAAAACACAAAGGATCCTTTTGGAGAATCTTTTTCAAGAGTCTTTTTGAAAATTTGTTTATCCTCCCATTTTTTGAGAGTCTCAAGTTCTTTTTCTGAAAAATTCATACGCTAAAGAGTATGCCAGCCAGAAAGAGAAAAATCAACAAATATGATAAGATTGGACGCGTATGAAACAAACAATATATATAGGAGCCGACCATGCTGGTTGGGAACTCAAAGAAGCTTTGGAGGAATATTTAAAAGGAAAAGATTACGAGGTTGTTGATATGGGGAATGAAAATCTGGTGAATGATGATGATTATCCTGACTTTGGTCACGCAGTTGCAAAACGCGTGGTTACAGATGAAGGTAGTCATGGAATTGTAATCTGTGGAAACGCGCAGGGAATCTGCATTGTGGCAAACAAAGTCAAAGGCGCGCGTGCAGCAACCGGCTTTAACAAAGAAGTTGCAATGACAGCACGAGCCGATGATAATTCAAATGTTCTTTGTCTTCCCGGCAGGCACATGAAAATTGATGAGGCAAAAGAGATTGTTGACACTTGGCTTTCAACAGAATTCTCAGCTGCTGACCGTCATGTCCGCAGACTTAAAAAAGTTGAAAAAATTGAAGATCAAGAGTTTGGACACTAATCTTTACATACAAAAAAATTTTGTTTAAAGTGCGTGTATATGGAACCAATAACAAATCGTTCAAGAATCACTCTTGATCCAAAAATTTTGGTAGGCAAACCAACTATTAAAGGCACACGTATTTCTGTGGAGCTTGTTTTGAAAATGCTCGGCCAAGGAATTGAGATGAAAGAAATTTTGGAAGAATATCCTGATCTTGAACGAGAAGACATTCTGGCAGCGATTGAAAATGTATACCCCAAATCGTTCCGGCTTTTCTGATTGAGCTACAAAAACTCCTTTTTGATATGATCCAAAATTAAACTTCTGATTCTTGCCGCTGATACATGTCTTAACAGTCCAAAATACGACTGTATTGATGATCGAAACTCCTCGTCTGTTATTATTCCATTCTTATATTCCCCGATCAGCTTTCTCACATTTACTACAGCTCGTTTCCTTGTCTTCTTACGCATTGTCCGACAATGAGATCGTAAAACCTGACCTAGAAAATCAATTCCTTGTGAGTATTTTCTCAAAATAATCTTGTCTGGATGCAACTGTAAATCTAGGCTCTCAGCGAGATACTTTTGAATCGATTGCAAAACCTGTTCTAATAATTCCTTGTTCTTATGTAAAATAACAAAATCATCACAAAAGCGAACATACCATCGCATGCGCAAGCGTTCCTTTATCCAATGGTCAAACCGACTCAAGTAAACGTTGGCAAACAATTGACTTGTAGTATTTCCAAGAGGTAACCCACGCGTTTTTTCTTTATCTGACGAAAAACTACGGATTACAATTTCAATAAGAACATACATCTTTTCATCTTCGATACGATCTCTTATAAATGAGAGAAGGATGTCGTGTCTGATCGAGTCAAAGTACTTACTAATGTCACATTTGAGTGCATAGACGATATGTTGACCATTACTTGAGGCTTGCCTTAAAAATTTATCAAGACGATTCACAGCCGGATGAACACCTTTTCCAACCAAAGAAGAATAAGTATCATGAATAAAGCTCTTCTCAAAATGATGACCGATCGTATCTACAATCGCCTGATGAACCACCCGATCCCGCACGCTTGCTTTGCTAATTAATCGTCGCTTTGGGTCATGAACATAAAACTGTTTGTAAGTTCCATGTTGATATGTGCCTGTCGAAAGCTCTTGATGAAGACAAAATAATTCATCTTCAAGATGCATGGAAAACGCAAGAATATCTGCTTTAAACATCTTACCTTTCCGAAAATCTTCCCAAGCAAGATATAAATTTTCAAACGATATGCAATTATCAAATAAACTATGACAATTAAGCCCCCCCTCACGGGACTTGATAAATGGCTCACAGGATTTGTTGGTGAAGAGTTCGGATTGATACATAAACTCTATGAATGGTACAAACTATTACACATGGATGTGAGTCGATATCCTAAAACAGAACGATATGCCATTGGTGAAAAACTGAAAAACAACACACTCTATATCATCGAATCTGTGTGGGAAGCAAATAATCTTTCATTACCAGAAAGAATAATCTTGCTTGATAAAACCCAAAGAAAATTGGACTTGATGAAAATTTTCATTAGACTTATCCATGACCTTGGTATTTATAAGCTTCAAGGATACACATATCGACAAGAACGTTTGCAAAAAATTGGAAAGATGCTAGGAAGTTGGCGAAAGAATACAAGAAAAAAACTCGGCCTTGACCCATAGCGAAAACGTCCCACAAAGGGACGTTTTCTGTTTGGTTGACTACTACCGAGACACGACCGCCTTCGTTGCCAAACTCAGACGACAGATTCTCAGGACTGTTCCTGTTGACGTTGACACGCCCGTTGTACTCGTTGGCGTTGAGAGCACCGGAGCCGGATTGTTTTGTACTGTTCCCGTCCGAAACCACCGAAAGAAACCCTTAGGTTGCCTTCTGAACTTCGAATCGCTCGAAGGAGACTGTGATGGCAAGCCGGTTATGACTACCCACACTGAAAACAACACGAAGTGGTCAACCTTATTTCTGCTGGTTAATGACCTCTCTTCGTTCAGAGAACAAAGACTCACATCAATAGCCAGAGGATGTTGGTAATCCAACTCTGAATGACTTGAATCTACGAACCTTCATCAAGATGATTATCTCAAAATTGAGCTTAATTGAAAATCCCCCAACGTCGAGCTGCGCTCGACGTTGGGGAACAAGATGCAGGCGAACAGGAGACCCAGGCTCTCAGGCCACAAGACTCAGAGGCTGACCACTTCCGAGACACGACCGCCCGCGTTGACGAAGTCGATCGACAAGTCCCCAGGCCCGCTCCTGCAGACGATCACCCTGCCATCGTACTCGTCGACGTTGAGGGCACCGGAGCCGGAGTCGGTCTGGTAGCGCGTACGCAGCCAGCACCAGGTTGGACGATCGAGCAGGACGTTCTCGAGCACGCGCATCACGTGCCAAACGATCATGTACTCCTCAAGGCAGAGGAGGGTGTGCTCGGACGTGAGATCGTTCCAGCACGTGCCGGTTCGAGGGCAGGAGTCCTGGATCTCAGCCCAGAACCAGTAACCAGTCTCAGCGGGTTCCCAGGTGATCTTCGCGCGCTCGTCCTCGTCCGTAACCGTCCAGTGGTCTCCCTGACCCACGGCCTGCATGAACGCCTCGTAGGAGACGTCCGAAGTGGCCGGACGGTAGAAGAGCGCCTGACCAGCCTGAGCCCTACGACCAATCTCGCGGTTGGAAACACGCTTGCCGCCCATGGTGGGCAGTGGGATCTCGAACCCATCGAGGCCGAGTTCGTGGTAGAACCTCTCCATGGCCTGCTGGCGTTCCTCAGCGAGGTTGTGCTTTGGAGCATGCTCGCTTGCGCCTCTCACAGGTGTCGGAGCACCTTCTTCACGCCCTTCTGCGATTGCAACAAGCCGATCATGCGTTAGATCATACGGGATTGCTCCTCCACGAACTCCGTCTACGATCCTATGACACAACCTACGAATTGCAAGCTCATGCTTGTCTGGAATCGGCATTTTATGCCTTTTGTCTTTGTGTCTCTGTAGCGCCGAAGCGCTTGGACACATGCGGATCCGCCGCACAAACAGGCTTGGTTACAACAACCATAGCTAAAAAAATATATCATAAAATAGCCAAAATGTCAAGGTTATGGGATAATTATTGCGAATTATAAAAAATATGAATCAAATCGTTCCCGCACTACTTGAACCAAATCAAGAGTCATTTGAAAAACACTTACGCGCCATTGAAAATGACTGTGATTTAATTCAGGTTGATGTTCTTGACAACACTTTATTTGAAAATAAAAATTGGTACAACGCTGAAGCTGTTGGAAAAATGAAAACAAAAGTTGAGATAGAGCTTCACCTTATGGTTGAAAACCCCATCCCCATTATCAAGGAATGGAAGAAACATGTGCCAACATTTAAACGCGCAATTGTCCACGCAGAAATGCACAGACCAATTGGAACAGTTGTCGGCTATATTCGAGATGTTCTAAAACTTGAAGTTGGCGTGGCTGTCAATCCGGAAACTCCACTTTCAGCAATTGAAAATGTAATCCACTCCATTGACCAGCTCACGATCATGAGTGTTCACCCCGGATTTCAGGGACAAGAATTTGGAGATGAAGAACACATGGGAAGTGATAATGCTATTTTGGAAAAAGTAAAACACGCAAAAGCACATCGAGAAGATTTGATTATTGAAATCGATGGCGGAGTTACAGAAGAGCTTATAGAACCTCTTATAAAAGCCGGCGTTGATCGAATCGGAATCGGATCTGTATTATTCAAATCAAAAGACCCCGCTCAAAAATTAAAAGAGTTAAATGAGTTGTTGACAAAAATTTCAAAAAATGTATAATGTTTACAAAATGTACAATTTTTAATATGAATGTAATTCCAACAACTGAAGCTCGAAAACGACTTTCTGCAATTGTAAATGCGGTTAGATTTTCTAATAAACCTGTTGCAATCGGAAGGCATAATAAAGCAGAAGTTTTGTTGATTAAATTTCCAGAACATACAAATCCGAATGTTGATGCAATAACAAACATGAATCAGTTTGGAGGAGCTTTTGAATTTCTTGAAGATGAACCTGAAATTTATTCAAAAGAAGATATGATCAAATCATATGTTTGAACGAGGAAGAATTGTGCTTGTCCCCTTTCCGTTTACTGATTTAAAAGGAAAGAAAATACGTCCGGCAATAATCATTTCAAAAAAGAATTTAACAAAAGATAATGTAATTGTTGTTTTTGTTTCATCTCAAAAAACTGAAATAAATCCAAAAGCTCTTTTTAGAATAAAAAAAAGTGACCCAACTTTCTCAGAAACCGGCCTAAAATTTGATTCTGTTGTTCGCTGCGATAAAATCGCGTCCTTGGACAAAAAAATAGTTCTTGGAGAAATCGGAAAATTGGACAAAGCCCAAATCCAAAAATTGAATCAAAAACTAAAAAATATCTTAGATATTTAAACACCTCTCTTTAACATAATGATTGTGGAAAATTAAATTGATTACGACTTTACGTTTGTGATATAATATTGCCGTTATTATTTATAAAATCTATGACTAAACAACTCACTTTTCTTGGTGTAATCATCGCATTTGTGGCTTGTGCATTTGCATTGTCACTAGTGTATTCAACGCCAACAGCCGGAGCTCAATCTCTTACAAGCTTAGCCAATCTCGAAGCTGGAGATTTGGTGCGCGGTGAAAGTTTCTCAGCGGTTTATTATTATGGAGCTGATGGATTTAGGTACGTATTCCCAAACTCAAAAACGTACTTCACTTGGTACGATAACTTTGACTCAGTAAAATGGCTTGCCGACTCTGACATGACACAAGTTCAAATTGGCGGAAATGTAACTTACAAACCAGGAAAAAGAATGATCAAGATCAACTCTGATCCAAAAACCTATGCAGTAGGAGCTGGCGGAGAACTACGTCATGTTACATCAGAAGCAGTGGCAGTTGCGCTTTACGGATCAAACTGGAATAAAATGATTGATGATGTACCAGACGGATTTTTCCCAAACTACAACATTGGAAGCGCTCTTGATTCTGCCGGCCAGTTCAATGCAGATGCAGAAGAAAATGAAGCAACAGGTATTGGAAAAAATAAGAATCTAAAAGACGCAACAGTTGTCTCACTTTCAGAATCAGGATTTAGTCCAGTAAGCGTTACAATCGATGTTAATACAGCAGTACGTTTTGAAAACAATGGAACAGGAAAACATGGTGCAAGTGCTGATAGTAAAAAATGGGGAACAGGAACAATCAATCCGGGAAAGAACTTTTCAAGGTACTTCAAAGACACAGGAACATTCACATATCACGATAAATACGATTCAGCAAAAACAGCAACAGTGATAGTTCAATAGAAATAAAACAGGGCTTCGGCTCTGTTTTTAGTTTGTGTTACAATATCTTTAATATGGCAAACTTAACATTGGGACCAAAGGTGAGAAAACCCCTTCACCTGCACGATAAAAAACTTAAGAGCCTTGAAAAAAAGGCAAACGAAATCCGACAAGATTTGATTAAGATGTTGGTTGAGGCTGGATCTGGTCATTCTGCTGGCACACTTGGAATGGCAGATATTTTCACTGCTCTTTATTTTCATGTAATGGTTCATAATCCAAAAAAACCAAACTGGAAATTGCGCGATCGCCTTATCCTTTCAAATGGCCACATTGTTCCAGTTCGTTATGCTGCAATGGCACACGCCGGCTACTTTCCAAAACGTGAAATGATGACTCTTCGAAAACTTGGTGGTCGTTTGCAAGGACACCCAGAACTTGAATACATGCAAGCTCTTGAAACAACCTCTGGTCCACTTGGCCAAGGTTCATCCCAGGCAGCTGGCATGGCTTATGCCGGACTCATGGATCAATCACCTTGGCGCGTTTATTGTGTTATGGGTGATGGCGAGCTTGATGAAGGTCAGGTCTGGGAAGCTTTTCAATTTGCTGGCGCAAACAAACTCTACAATCTAACTTTTATTATTGATCGAAATAATATTCAGATTGATGGACAAACTGAAAGTGTGATGCCGCTTGAACCACTTGCTGCCAAGTTTGAAGCATTTGGTTTGAATGTGCTCAGGTGTGCTGGAAATAGTATTAGAGATTTTGTAACAGCTGTTGAACGCGCCCACGGTGTAAGTGAAAAATCTACGGTTATTATTGCAGACACGGTTCCAGGCTATGGTGTGGACTTTATGGAATTTGATTACACATGGCATGGCAAACCACCCGCCCGCGGCAAGGAAGCAAACGAGGCGCTAAATGATCTAAGAACTCTTGGAGGAAAAATTATGAGTGAGCATGAATAATATGAAAAAACAAAAAGGAATCAACAGAGAAATGAAATTGGCAAGAAATGTTTTGGATTCAAAAAAGCTCAAACAAATCCCAACAAGAAACGGTTATGGGGATGGAGTGACTGAGGCTGGAAAAACAAATAAAAATATTGTTGTGCTTTGTTGTGATCTAACTGAGTCAACACGATCCCTTACTTTTAAAAAAGCTTTTCCTGATCGTTTTATTCAAATGGGAATTGCTGAACAGTCTTTAGCTTCAATCGGAGCCGGAATGTCACTGGTTGGCAAAGTTCCGTTTATCTCAAGCTATGCTGCGTTTTCTCCCGGCCGCAACTGGGAGCAGATCAAAACAAATGTTGCTCTTCAGAACTCAAATGTAAAAATCGCAGGAGCTCATGCCGGACTTTCAGTTGGACCGGATGGAGCCACTCATCAAATGCTTGAGGACATCGCAATAATGCGCGCAATACCAAACATGACAGTTGTGGTCCCGTGCGATTATGAAGAAACTAAAAAGGCAACTTTGGCTGGTGCTAAGTTCAAAGGACCTTTCTATTACAGATTTGCTCGCGCTAGCTCCCCTGCTTTCACTACAAGTCAAACTCCTTTCAAGATTGGCAGAGCTGAAACTTATCGCCATGGAGATGATCTAACAATGATTGCTACAGGACCTCTTGTTTACGAAGCACTCATAGCAGCTGAGGCTCTTTCAAAAGATCATGGAATTGAAGCGCGAGTAATCAACTGCCACACAATCAAACCGCTTGATGAAAAAATGATTATCAAAGCCGCCAAGGAAACCGGAGCAATTGTAACTATTGAAGAGGCTCAAGTAACCGGAGGACTTGCAGGAGCTGTTTGTGAAACACTGGCTCTTACAACACCAGTACCGGTTGAAAGGATTGGAGTGCAAGATCAGTTTGGAGAATCAGGAAAGCCAAGACAAGTTCAAGAAGCGCTTGGTGTAACAGCACCATACATTGCACTTGCCGCTGATAGAGTTCTCCAGAGAAAACTTAGTAAACGCGTTCCGGCAGTTCCGGCTCACATTACAGCCGCAAAAGAACGAGCAGAAAAAATGAGAAAAGAAATTTTGGAAGACGCTCTAAAACGAGCACCTAAAAAATGGAAATAATATGCACGATCTCGTTTCCATCGGCGATATCAAACTTGATGTTTTTCTTGCGCTTGATCGTTGTAAAGAAAAATGTGATTTTTCGAGCAAGTGGCTTAGTTTTCAATTTGGTGAAAAAATCTCAGTAGATATTCAGGATCAACAAATTGCAGGATCAGCTCCAAACGTTGCTGTTGCTTTATCTCGAATGGGTAAAAAGACCGCAGTGATTAGTAACATGGGAGATGACCTGCCATATGAACTTGCTCTTAAGTTCCTCAAAAAAGAAAAGGTTGCAAGTGTGTTTGTAAAGTCGCACAGAAATACAAAGAGTGCTTACTCAGCTGTTCTTACGCTTAAAGGTGAAAAAACAATCTTAGTTTCATACATCCAAAAAAAGTATCACTTGCCAAAAAATCTTAAAACGCATTGGTTGTACATGTCTGAGATGGGAAATGGATACGAGACTATTTACAAAGAAGTGCTTGCTTATGTTAAAAAAGAAAAAGCTCTTCTTGGATTTAATCCGGGCAATGAACAAATAAAGGAACGAAAACCTGTTTTGTATAAATTGATAAAAGAAGCCAAGACTTTGTTTGTTAATGTGGAAGAAGGTCAGAGAATCGTTAAGACCAAGGGAGTTAAAATTCAAACACTCGCAGACAGGTTGTTCAAACTTGGGCCAACAGAAGTGGTTATCACAAATGGGAAAAAAGGAGCTTATGGATATGATGGTACAAACCTCTACTTCTGTTCGATTTATCCAGGCCGCCGCCTTGAAGCAACTGGCGCTGGTGATGCGTTTGCATCTGGATTTATCGGAGCCCGAATGCATGGCCACTCAATAAAGCGCGGGCTTGAATGGGGATCAATAAACGCAGCATCATGTGTGAGCAGGATTGGCCCAACTCTTGGACTTTTAAGTCATACGCAAATCCAAAACCGACTTAAAAAAGTTTTGTCTTACAGAGCAAGTAAAATGTAAATCATTCAAAAAAATCGTAACCCGGTTACGTTAAAATATGGAGACTATTATTGACGATCGTCAATAATAGTCTCCATATTTTGATTTTCAATGGAAAAAGAAACGCCCCGGGCTTTCCAGACCTGGGGCAAGGGAAAAGGGTTAAGACATGAGAAGGGGCGAAGGTTGAGGATCGAGAGCTGCTACTTCCGGCGGAAGCGCAGCGAACCGCACTCCGGGCCGGCCTCGCCAGAACCCCCGTAGACGCAGAGCCCGACCCGACCCCCCCACACCCCGAGGTAGGCACAATCGAAGCGGCTGTCGCGGTGCACCGAGCCGGGAAGGTCGAGGATGTGCTCGTCCTCCACGACGATCTGCTGGTGATGAAGGTAGGCGAACGCGCCCACGAACGCGGTTCCAGCGAGAACGTCGCCTGTGCACTCGTCCCGACAGAGATCCGGACGACGGTTGCGATTCCCTCTGCCATCATCATGGCGGAACCAGAAGGGTTCCGTGGGATCAGTGTGACGATCGTCGCAAGGGACGACGTTACCCTCGGAGTATCCGAGCTCTGCATGCCGGATACCGATCAGCTCACAGGCCTTGAGGAGTCCGGGACGAGGATCCGCGAGCGAGAGCAGGGGCATCTCGGAGTCGTCCGCGAGCAGACTCTGAGGAATCTCCGGAATCTGCGCAAGGTAGGCCTCGAACGAATCCACGCCAGCCTCGTTGCCGAATCCCTTGTCCCAGAGCAGCTTGGCGGCGATCTCGCGGGGATCAGTGAACTTGCCGGCAACACCGCCGGAAGTAAGACGTTGGATGAGTTCCTCAACCTCAGGAGCAATCCCAGGCTGACCAGCACGCAAACGAGCCTGCTGGATTTCGTGAAGTTGGGCCACGTGTGGCAGGCCGAACATCTGTCCCATTTGTTGTCTCCTTTCCATCTGACCGCGTCCTTACAACAGTAGGAACCATTGTTTCAGCTACGAACAGACAGACAATGCACGGATCCCGCCCGAACGAACCGTTCGGTCGGGCAGGCCGCCCGTGCGCGGTGCGGAGGTAGCCGCAAGCTTCAGCTTGCGCGAACTCACGCAGGTTAAAGCCTGCGGCTACCAAGATAAAAAACAATACTTCAAAATAGCCAAAATGTCAAGAGTTAAGTATAATTCTAAAAACTCTATTCGAGATCTCTCGCTAAGCTCGAGATGACAACAAGCGTATGCTTACAACACTCAAATCAGTTTTAAAAAAAGCTCAAAAGGGGCGCTATGCTGTTGGAGCTTTTAATATCAATAACTTGGAAACGCTCCAAGCAATCATGGATGCTGCTGAGGCTGAAAAGTCCCCGGTAATTCTTTCAACTTCAGAAGGAGCTATTCGTTATGCCGGAATGGAAGAACTTGCAGCACTCGCCCGCTTGGCTGCTGAAAAATCTAAACGTCCGGTTGTGTTTCACTTGGATCATGGAAAGGATTATGACTTGGTTGTTAAAGCAATTAAAAGTGGATTCTACACAAGTGTGATGTTTGATGGATCCAAACTTCCCTACAAACAAAATGTTAAAAAGACAAAGAAGCTTGTAAAACTTGCTCACGCTCGCGGGATAAGTGTGGAAGCTGAACTTGGTCTGATCGCAGGGGTTGAAGATTTCGTAAACGTCAAAGAGCACGAGGCTGCAATGACTAAGCCTGATGAAGCATATGACTTTGTAAAACAAACCGGCTGCGATGCTTTGGCAGTTGCAATTGGTACGCGTCACGGAGCTTTTAAATTTAAAAAAGATGTTCACCTTGATTTCCATCGTTTAAAACAAATAGCAGAAACTGTTTCAGTGCCACTTGTTTTGCACGGAGCCTCAGGAGTTCCGGCTCGGATAAAAACACTTTGCACAAAATACGGATGTGAGATCTCAGCAGCAAAAGGCGTTCCAGACTCCCAGATCAAAAAAGCCATCACACTTGGAATCAACAAAGTTAATATTGATACTGACTTGCGAATTGCCTTTGACGCTGGAATTAGAAAGTTTCTAAAAGAACGACCAGACGTGATTGATCCTCGCAAAATCTTAAACCCAGCCAAGGACTTGATGACAAAAGTAGCAAGACACAAAATGAAACTTTTTGGAAGCTCAAAAAAGGGATAAGTTTATGAGATATTTGTTATTTGGTGCCAGCACCACAGCAGGAGAAATTGATTATGAAAACGGAGGCTGGGCAGGGCTTTTAAAAAAATATTTGGATAAAAAAGAAAAGCATTGTTATTTTCATAATCTTGCAATTTCCGGTAACACAACCAAAGACATATTGCGAAGAATTGAATTTGAAAGCAAAGAACGAATCAGAGACAAAACAAAAAATGATTGGACCACTTTTCTTTGTCTTGGAACAAATGACTCACGCCTGGAAAACAACACGCCGGTTATAACAGAAGAAGAATACAAAAACAATGTTACTGAAATTTTAAAAATTGCGAAAAATCTGACCGGACAAGTCGTTGTTGTTGGCTCACAACCGATAATAGAAAAAATTTGTAATCCTTTTAAAGGATTTATTTTATTTTTAAATGAACGGATTTTAAAATTCGAAACAATCACAAAAGAATGTACAAAAAAAGAAAGCATTCAATTTATTGAAATTTTTTCTGAACTTGAAAAAAGAGACGATCTTGAATCATTGTATGCAGATGGCCTACACCCAAACACAAAAGGACATAAAGTAATTTTTGAGATAATTAAAAAAGAACTTGAATAGCTTAAAAAACAGCGGTTAGTTCTGCTGTTTTTTTATTACTGAGAACTGTATAATAACTAAGTATGTTTGACATAATCACAATTGGCTCTGCCACACGGGATGTTTTTTTAATCTCAGATAAGTTTGTTGCACTTAGCTCTACAAAAATAAAAAATCGTTTAGCTCAATGTGTATCGCTTGGATCAAAGATTGAACTGGAAAAACTCGTGCTTACAACAGGTGGAGGCGCCACAAACGCTGCAGCAACTTTTGCCTCGTTGGGTTTTAATACAGCTGCCGTTACAAAAATCGGAGATGATGCTCCGGGAAAAGATGTTGTGGCAGAACTCAATAATTTGGGCGTAAGCACCGGACTAATGCGGGTTGTTAAAAAAGGCAAAACTGGATACTCAACACTTCTTACAATGAAAGATGGCGAACGAACGATTCTTGTTTATCGCGGGGTCTCATCAACTTTCACAGCAAAAGATGTAAATTGGAAGCGATGCAAATCTGAATGGATTTATCTTACCTCGCTTGGAGGAAATCTTGCTCTTGCAAAACGAATCATTAAACACGCAAAGAAAAACAAAAGTAAAGTTGCCTGGAATCCTGGAAGCAAAGAGATCACAAAAGGTCTTTCAAGTATTAAGGATCTGATTGCTGACGTTGATGTGCTAAACATTAATAAAGAAGAAGCTCAGCTTTTAACAAAAAAGCGGGCGCTAAAACCAATGTTTAAGAGTCTTCACAGAAAAGGAAAAATCACAATTATTACAGATGGAACACAGGGCGCGTACGCACATCAAGACAAATTAATGGTTCACGCAAAAACCACTGGTGCAAAAAGTATTTCTCGAACTGGAGCAGGAGACGCGTTTGGTTCCGGATTTGTAAGCGGTTTGATAAAGAAAAATCTCCCCCCTTCTCAAGGGGGGACAAAAGGGGGGTTAGAAGTTTTGAAATATGCACTTGCAATTGGAACACTCAACGCCGAAGCCGTAATCCAAAAACACGGTGCAAAAAAGGGCCTGCTTAAAAAGTGGCCAAGTTCTTTAAAGACAAAAAAGATTAAGATAACAAAAATTTAGGAATTGAAACACCCGCCAAGCAAAGCTCAGCGGGCGTAAGTGGCCAAGAGGCCAAGTGTCAGGGGATCAGGGCTCGAATCGTTCGACAATTCGCATGCCCATCATCTCCGAGTGCGGCTCGAGATCGAGCTTGAGCGACTTGACAGCGACGTCGCCATCATCGTCCTGGCCGTCCCCAGAAGCCGGGAAACTGATCCGAGTGAAGGTCGCCGTGTCTATGGAAACCTCATCGACCTGCAGACGGAAGAAGTTGACGATGGTGTAGTCCTCGTAACCGATGGCCTCCTGTCCAACACCCAGTTCCAGATCGTCTGGATCCATGCCCACACGAGGGCAGACCGGGGAGTCTTCCGCCCAGAACCAGTAGCCTGTCGAGGTGTCGCTCCAGACATACTCGGTGCCGTCTGCGACGCAGAGCATTGCACCACCAGCAAGCACGCGCTTGACCTCGCTGTTGGAGACCACGCTCGTGGGCGGACGGTAGTACAGTCGCTGATTGCGCCTGGCCCTACTCCTGAACTGCCTGTTGGAAATCCTGTCCCCACCCACGGTGGGAAACGGAACTCTCACCTGATCGAACCCGAGCGTTTCACACCAGAACGTCTCGAACTGCGCCCGACGTTGCCCGGCCAGGTTGTGCTGGGGAACACCGACCTCGCCGTCTGCGCAGCCTTCGATCAAGGCCTGGAGCATTGCCGTGGTCTCGGTGAAGTCGAGGCGACCGAGATCGAATCTCCTGACCAGGTCTTCGGCCTGTAGCCGAATCGCGAACCTCTCCTTGTCCGTGACAGTCTGACTGTCCATGATACTCCCCTTTTCCCAGACGTTACTGCGACGCTTTCACGTCTTAACGCCTTTTATGCACGGATCCGCCATGCAACGGGCACAATCGTTTGATCATGCAAGAAACGGATAATAACACAAATTAGCCAAAAAGTCAAGTAATTAGATATACTTTTAGCATATGATTTACAAAGTTTTAGTAACGCGCAATATTCCAGATGAAGGAATTAACATGCTTAAAAAAGATAAGCGCATCAAGCTTGAGATTTATAATAAAGACAAAAAAATCCCACGTCGGGAGCTTTTAAAAAGAGTCAAAGGTAAAGATATTGTACTTTCAATCTTAACCGAAAAAATGGATAAGCAAGTTTTTAATGCTGCCGGCCCACAATTAAAAATGGTTGCAAACTATGCGGTTGGTTTTAATAACATTGATATCAAAGAAGCGGCCAAACGAAATATCGTGGTAACCAATACGCCAAACGAAGAAATCTCCGAGTCTGTTGCAGAACATACAATTGGTCTTATGTTTGCGCTTGCTCACAGAATTCCAGAAGGCGACAGATTTACGCGCGCAGGAAAATACAAAGCATGGGGACCAAAGTTGTTACTTGGAACAGACTTTTATGGAAAGACTATTGGGATTATTGGATCCGGAAGAATTGGATCAGGGGTTGTTCATCGCTTACACGATGGATTTGGAATGAAAGTTCTTTACAATGATATAAAGAAAAATCCAAAACTGGAAAAAGAAACCGGAGCTAAGTATCGTTCGCTCACACAACTTCTTAAACAAGCGGACTTTGTTTCTATTCATGTCCCGCTTTTACCTTCAACAAAACATCTGATTTCCACAAAAGAACTTAAACTCATGAAACCAACTGCGTTTCTAATCAACACATCCAGAGGCCCTATTGTAAATGAACTTGCGCTTACCAAATCTCTTGAAAAAAAACAAATCGCAGGCGCTGGCTTGGATGTTTACGAATGCGAACCAATGATTGATTGCAATCCTCGTGATACCCACTCTTTGCGAAAGCTAGAAAACGTCGTCTTGACACCTCACACAGCATCTGCCACGCTAGAGACCAGACAGGTGATGAGCCGTATTGCTGCGCAAAATATCCTTGCGTTCATTCGCGGCAAAACACCACCAAATAAAGTAAATTAACCGCTGTCATCTCGAGCGAGCGAAGCGAGCCGAGAGATCTCGCATGTTCGAGATCTCTCCGTGCGCTCACTTCGTTCGCTTAGTCGAGATGACAGGAAACACTATGGATGAATATCAGAATCCAGGAGGACAGACAGGAGGAGAAGAACCTCAACGACCTCCGTGGCAACGAGAGCCAAAGGAGGATATTGAGCAGGCAAATGAGCCGGTATTTGAGTCAGAGACTTTCATGCCAAGCAAAAAAAGGCCGATTGGCACATACGCTATTGCAGCGGCGATTTTAATCGTTGCTATTTTTATTGCCAATGCAGCCAAAGACAGTTCAACAGAAAATCTTTCTGAGCAAAATAATACGGGCGCAGAAACAAGTGAAGAGGTAGTAAAAGAAAGTGTGTTTAATCTTGATGGTTTTTTTGATGGAATCAGACTTGGTGATTTTGAGGATCTTGATCAGGCAAGTCTTATTGTAAACTCAGCTCAAGGTAAACCAACAACTGGAGACGGATCTGAAAAACTTACTTTCAGTGTTGTTGAATCAGAACAAGACAACATGGTTTACTTTGCAACTGAATCACTAAACCCTGCAACCAACGAAGCGTTTGTTGGTATCTATCATTACAATACGCTTTCCAATCGTTGGCAACGAATTTACAAAACCATGTTTACAGAAGACGGACCAACTCCACCGTTTGTCTTGCACGTCTTGGGTCGGATTGATAATCAACTCATCTTGCTTAAAAACAAACACAACAGCTCCCCTGGTCCATGCACCTCGCCTTGGCTGATACCATTCAATGGAGTATCTGAACTTCTACTACTTTCACTTGATGATCCATACAGCAACTTTGAAAGCTTCACCCTTCCGGATGTTCTAAGAGAGCGAGAAGAGAAAGCAGCAGAAAGATGTAGAGCTGATTTATAGAAAACAAAAAAACCACCCTGAGTTTATCGAAGGGTGGTTTTTTGGTGGACCTGGAGGGACTCGAACCCTCGACCCCCTGCTTGCAAAGCAGGTGCTCTAGCCAACTGAGCTACAGGCCCGTAACGGCGGCATCTTATCAATAATCGTAGATTGTGTCAATATGTTCCTGTATGAAAAAGGTGTTACTTGCAAGCCTCTTTTTACTTTTGACCCCAGTGGTCACCAACGCTCACAACAGCGAACCAATCACTGTACAGTCACTTGATAAAAGTGTTTCCTTTGAGCTCCCGATTGATAACACCGGTGGTGGTGCAAGTATGGTAATTGCGGATCTTGGCACAGACGGAACCGAGGAGATTATTGTAGCCAATGGACTTGGCAATGAGCCTCGTGTGCGAGTTCTTCGCCAAGACGGATCTGAGATCGGATCGTTTCTGGCATTTGCTCCCACAATGGGAGTTGGCCTTAATCTTGTTGTATGCGATCTAACAGGAGACTCACAAAACGAAATCATAGTTGCGCCAATGCGCGGTGGTGGACCGCATGTAAGAATTTTTAATTCATTTGGAAATGCAATTGATGGTGGTGGATTTTTTGCGTACGCAGAAAACTTTAGGGGTGGAGTAAACCTTGCATGCGGAGATGTTTCTGGTGACTCACAAAATGAACTCGTCACACTTCCAGCACCAGGTGGTGGACCGCATGTTCGAGTTTGGAATTTTAAAAACGCATCTGCGCAACTCAACAACGAATTCTTTGCGTTTGACAAATCACATCGCGCAGGAGTCTTGGGAGTTGTAAAAAATAATTTGTTGTATGTTGTTGAGCAACACTCAAATAATCCAAACCGCAAAACTTTTTCTGTTAAATCAAACGCGCGCGAAATTCATAAATCAAATTTAAATTTGTCCACACTTGGTCTTACAAACATATTTTTTATTAAAAATGATTTACACGTCTCAACAACAGACGGAGTTATACACAACATAAAAACAAACACGTCAAACACAATTAACAATTTACAAGAAAGTTTTTTTGTTACATCAAACGGACTTTCAGGTAAAACTTTTTATGTAAACAGCCGCCAATTGTTTGATGAAAAAAACACAACACGGATTCTTGTTGATACCAAAACCCAACGACTCTACGCATATAAAGACGGCGTGTTGGAAAATACATTTTTAATTTCAAGTGGTTATGGAAATGCAACACCAGTCGGAATTCATCATATTTTAGCGAAAATTCCAAAGGTTCACTATACCTGGAGTTATGGAGAAAATGATCCGCGCAATTATGATTTAGGTTTGGTGCCATACAATCTTCGCATCTATCCGCACATTTATTTACATTACGCATACTGGCACAATAACTTTGGACACAAGATGTCGCATGGTTGCGTAAACGTTTCGTTAACAGACATGAAGTGGTTGTATGAATGGACTGAAACGGGAATTGAAGTTGAAGTAAAATAAAAAAACTAAAAAAAGTTGTGCAAAGATCTTGTTGCAAACTTTTTTTTTGCGTACAATGTTTACATCGTTAAACAGAGCGCGTCATTTGTTTACGAAAACAAATTGCAAAAATACTTTTGCAATGCTCGATCGAGCATTTAAAAAACCCAGGAGGAGTTGGAGGAAACTTTTTCCATCAAGCTCCACAATAATCACAATTGCTATGCCAGCAAAGAAGCGAAAGCCAGCAAAGCGTAAAGTTGCAAAACGCAAACCGGCAAAGCGAAAGCCTGCAAAGAAGCGCAAGCCTGCAAAGCGTAAAGTTGCAAAGCGAAAGCCTGCAAAGAAGCGCAAGCCTGCAAAGCGTAAAGTTGCAAAGCGAAAGCCTGCAAAGAAGCGCAAGCCTGCAAAGCGTAAGGTTGCAAAACGTCGTGCCCCTGCAAAGCGCAAGCCTGCACGTCGCAAGCCTGCACGTCGCAAAAAGCGATAAAGCTAGAAATCAAAAACACCTGACGGGACGCGCCCTCAGGTGTTTTGAATTAAATCAATGTTGATTGTTTTGGTTTTGGCGGGCCTTTATCACCAAAAATAGAAACCTTTCCAAAAATCCCATCATAGCCTGGTTCAATTGAAACCTTACCTTTGCGCATGCGATCGATTGCACCTGCAAGAATTGGATCGCTCGCAGCTTTTCGTATTTCTTCAATCGGCGTATCAAGAAGTAATGTAAATTCATTTGCCAATTCATCTGTAAGCTTCATATACTCAGCCACAACTTTTTTTGATTGCACTGATTTTACTCCAACAACTTCTGCAATAATCTCAGCCAAAGGCACAATCGATTTAAACGGGATCTTGCACTTTGCAACAGATTCACTTTTTCTGTCAGACAGCTCTTCAACCCGATTATGAACACCAAGAGTCAATTTCTTTTTACATGTTGGGCAACGTTCATCAAGTTTCTTTGACTCTTTTGGAGTACAACTAAACTTACAATTCGCACATCCATCAAAATGATACTTCCCTTCTTCCGGATAAAACTCAATTGTGTATCTAAATTTCTTTTTATCTTTTTCTTTCAACACCTTTACAAACCGATCGTAAGTTGGAGGCTTGTCAAACTCAAAAACATTTGCTTCACGCGCCAAATTCCGCGGCGAATGAGCATCAGAATTTGAAACCATTACAACATCATCAAGACCGCTCACTTGCCAATTCATTTTAGGATCTGATGACAAACCGGTTTCAACAGCATAAATATATTTTGACATTGATCCAAAACACTCTTCAATCGAATCAAAACCTGACTTGCTTCCAAAAATCGCATACCACGGAGTCCAGGCATGAGCAGGTATTATAATGATCTTCTCGTCAATGTCTTTGAGAAGTTTATAAAAATCTTCTGAATCAATTCCGAGAATCGGTCGGCCATCTGATTTGATATTAAACTCTCGTTTTGTAAGTTCTTTAATAACTTTCTCGCATGTTTTTATTGATGGAGAAAAAACAAGATTATGAACACGTCTGGTTTTGTCACCTTTTTTATAAATCTGTGAAAATTCTTGAACAAGCATGAATTCGGTTCTTCGCCCCTCGACTCGCTTCGCTCGCTCGGGGAGTAATACATTATTGCCCGAGCCTGTTGAGGGCTGAAGACTAAAAATCCCTTGCCTTATCTCTTCCAAATGTTTTTTAATGTGCGCAAACCATTCCGGATGAGTCCAATCACCAGTCGCAATAATATCGATTCCTTTTCGCTCACACCATTCATCAATAATCGGCAACTCCAATTGCTTTGAGCAAGCCCGAGAGTATTTGGAATGTATGTGCCAGTCAACAATGTAGCGCATAAAATTATTACAATGTCTGATAATCGTTTACGATCACGTTCTTGAGTTTATTACAATTACCATGACCCAACAAACCCAAATACGATTGCAGTGTCTCATTTGTCGAATTTGTATGCAACCGTCTGAGCATCCGACGTTTTGTCGTTGAACGAAGCACACGGTGATCAAAAAAATGAACCCAGCCAAGAAAGTCGACACCAGAGGTAATAGACTTAAAGAAAATTTTATCTGGATGGATTGTTAAACCTAATCGATCATACAAAAAATCTGTCATCAAAGGAAGCTGTTTCTCTAACCATATTCTATCATGCGAAAGTAAAAGAAAGTCATCAGCGTAACGAATATAGAACCTTGCTTTTAATCTGTGCTTCACAAACTGATCAAACTCATTCATGTAAATATTCACGAAAAGTTGTGATGTAAGATTCCCAAGTGGTAAACCAACACCTGGCCTGGTCGAAGAAAAACTGTCGATGGTTTGTCCAAGCAACCAACCTATATCTTGATCGTCAATTGAATGTTCCAGCATCTCCTTCAAAATTCGATGGTCGATATTAGCAAAAAACTTTTTAATATCCAATTTTAACACCCAACAAGTACGCGTATGATTTTGGCTGACCTTAAAAGCCATGGTTTGAAATCGATCTATTGCGCGGTGTGTCCCTTTATCAATTCGACAGGAAAAAGAATCCGAGATGAATTTTCTGTCAAAGAGTGGATAAAGTATTCTATAAATTGCACGGTGGAGGAGACGGTCGCGCACTGATGCTTTGTGTATATCACGAGGTTTTGGATCTTGAATTTTGAAAGCTTGATAACCGCCGTGGCGATAGGTGTGCTGAGTGAGATCTAAATGTAAATCCAACAAATTATCCATTAAAGACAACTGAAATGTATGCACATCTTTTCTCCGACGCTTCCCAATTAAAAACTCCTGCCAGGCGCCAAGCAAGTTATCGAGAGAAACTATCTGTTCAAAATTGCAATTTAACTGCATGAAATATGTCAATTAAGACCCCCCCCTTAACGCGTTCAGCGATTATTCAACATCTCGTTTCTACATACGGTAAGTGGCGCGAGGTTCAAAATCACTTTCCAAAAAAATCACGTTTCACACTAGGAACAAAAATCGATGATAAATTCCTTGATGTGACTGAGTCTATATACATTGCAAATTATCTTTCTGGATCTCAGAAACTACCATATGTCCAACAGGCCATCAGAAGACTAGATCTCCTTAAATTCCTCTTACAAATTGCGTGGGAAATAAAAGATATTGATAACAAGAAGTATATCGCACTTTCAGAGCCGCTTGCTGAGATTGGAAGAATGTTGGGTGGATGGTCAAAAAACCTCCAAAAAAAAATCGGGTAAAACTTCAGCCACCCAAAAGGATGGCTAAAGAATGTAAGAAGATTGCGAAGAGAGCCGCCGGATTGTTGGAGTTCCACTGGTTGTCAAGCCAGTTGTAGTTCCAGTTCCAGCGCTTGCCATTCCAGTTGAGGTAACGGACGCACAGGTTGCCGTTCGAGTTGCGGTAAATTATCTGCATCGCCTTCCAGTTCACTACTCATTGAAGCCCACATGGACGATCTCTGAGTTGAATCGAATTCGGGATCTAAAATCCCCTAGCAATACAGACCAAGCTTCTTATCATTTTTAGAAACTGCAATAAGCATACTTGTGGAAGATCGTATCCGCCACAATTCTAGCTCAATGTGTTTCAGAGTTCGGTCATCGGAAGCCGCCAGGTCACCAAAGCTTTGGCAACGGTGGCTGACCGCCGACTGATTAACCTAATATCCGAAATCAATTCTATCACTATTTGAAAAGCGGTCACCCAACATGTGGATAACCGCTAAGGGCTAGAGAACTAGAATTCAGAGAGCCGAGGGCAAGAACCCAAGACTTCCAGATTCTAGCTTGCGAAGAGAGCCGCCGGAGCGCTGGAGTCCCACTGGTAGTCAAGCCAGTAGTAGCGCCAGTCCCAGCGCTCGCCATCCCAGTCGAGGCAACGGACGCACAGGTAGCCGTTCGAGTCGCGGTAAATGGTGCCCCAGAAGAACACCGCCTTGCTCTTCCAAGACTCCGGGATGAGGTGTGGGTTCTCGAGCAAGAAGTCGAGGATGTGTGCGGGCAAGACCGGCTGGCCTTCGAGGGCCTTGCGCAGTTCATTGCCCTGGATCGACTGCCCGTCCTTCTGACCCGGATCGAGGTGGAGCTCGATCCTGTCGGGATCGAAGGTGATCGTACCGCGGACACGGCTGTCGAGCTGGTCCTCGGCACGGAACTCCCAGCCCTTGGGGATGAACGGATCAACGTCAAGGTCGATGGTGAACGGCCCCTCCTTCTGGAACTCGCGCAGGAGAGCATCGACAGCACGGTCTGCACCGCCTTTGCGTCGAATCTCCGCAGCCAGTGCCGAGCTGAACCTCGGATGACCAAGCAGGGTGCGGACGGTCTCAAGCCCGCGGGAGAAAGTGTCTTCGTTCAGGCGTACCATATGGCTTACCTCCATTGCTCGCCGCCGGCTTACCTCCTCTCTCGACCATCGAGAGATTTGGCATACCTATAGTTGAATACGGCGTCCAACAGTCTGGCTTTCAAACTACTGAACGCCTAATTCAAATTCAAAACAGCTTATCTTAGCAGTTTTTTTGAATTTTGTCAAGAAATCTTAGAAAAAATTTAAAAATAGATCATTACGTTTATTGATTGCTATAAATGAAATTTTCAATGAATTCATGATCCATCTTATCAAAATCAGTTGTATCTACCACAATTGTTTTTCCATTCACTGGATGCGGAATAAAAGTTCTGTTAAACATTCGCTGATCAAATTCTTCAATCACGTCTTCAAGCGAATCACAATGACCAGGATGCCTTTCATTATTTGCACGATTTATAAATCGCTCTCTTGCAACTCGTGGATCAGCTGTCATCCAAATCTGATGAATGTCAGCCTTGTGTTTGTCAGATGCTTTATGAATCCAATCAATATCGTTTGGCCATAAAAAAGTAGCTTCAGCAATTACATCATCTCCATGCTCAAGATGCAACTCAACCATTTCTTTAAATGCCGGCCATGCAAGCGCACCAATTCGCTTTGACCATTCTCGATCGCGATATCCTCCAACATCAAACAAACGTTCTTTGAGTTCATCCATTGAAACTCGTTTAACGCCTGTTTGTTCTTCAATTGTTTTTGCCAGTGTAGACTTCCCTGTTGCAAGCGAGCCCCCAATGACAATCAGTTTAGGACGTTTCATTTCGATTTGCTAAAACTTCTTCTGCAATCTGAAGCTCTTCCAGTGTGTTAATTCCAACCGCTTCCTCAGGGGCCACATTCATAGAATAAATTTCATGACCTTGAGCCACTGCAAGCTCAACTAAGTCGGTCAAATAGTATTCGCCTTTTGCATTAAAATTTTTAATCTGAGAAATATTCTCCCAAAGCCACTTTGTATCAAAACAGAAAAAAGAAGGATTAACCTCCCGGATCTCTCGCTCTGAATCCATGGCATCTTTGTATTCGCGAATCCCTATCACATGCCCGTGTGTGTCACGCAAAATTCTTCCCCATTGCAAAAACACCCGATGCCAATCATCAAAAGACGGAATGGTTGACGTCATCATGGTGAGCACACCACCACCACGGTTATGAAGCTCTGAAAGTCGACGCAAGGTTTGTGAGGAAACAAACGGATGATCTCCATAAAGAACAATCACAGCATCAGCGTCTTGCACAGAATCTTTGCAAACCATAACTGCATGACCGGTTCCAAGTTGCTCTTCTTGAACAACATAATCACAATCACCACCAAACGATTCACAAAGCTTTTTTCTTTCATGGCCAATAACAATAACAGGCTTTCCATCAACACCACTTTCTTTTACAGACCCATAAAGATGCTGAAGGATCGGCTTTCCATCAATAGGAGTAAGTGCCTTTGGAACATCGGATTTCATTCGAGACCCCATCCCAGCCGCTAAAATGATAAATCGAAATTTCATAAATTCCTGTGCATGGTAACAAAGTGGCAACCCTTCGACAAGCTCAGGGCAGGCTTTTTTCAAGATTGACAAAATTCATAAAAGGATTCCAAAAACAAGCCCAACAATCAAACCAAAAGTAAAAATAAAAACGTTTTTGAAAAACGTACAAAGATAACAATCTTTCTTTTTTTCCTCTTTTTCCATAGTCCAGTAATAGTACCAAAAATAACCCAAAAAGGCTATAAATCCTTGACAAAAAGGCTTTTTTGTGGTATTATTCTTTCTTCTCAAGACACAGGAGGAAGGCATGAGAAGGCCACGCGACGCGCTCTTATCGGGCTAGCAACAACACGCAACCCGTACCTGAGCGAGACAAGACAGAGGGGACTTCCAAGAGGCCTAGGTACGGACAACCCGTACCAACCCCTCAACAAGGAAGATCCTCATGACCACCAACCACGACACCAACAGCACCAAGACCGGCATCGAGATGCTGAAGCTCGCGCTCCGCCACATCGTCCTCAAGCGCGGCCTCACCAGCCGTCAGGAGGAGGCCAACCTGGTCGTCGGCATGGCCGTCCAGATCGGATGGGTCATGGGCTTCGAGAAGTCCGTCCGCAAGGACAAGCTCATGATGGCCATGGCCTGTGGTGTGGACCCGTTCGTGGACCCGGATGCCTGCGAAGGCCAGTGGTGCGACGAGCACATGCACAAGGATGCCCCGGAGCTCTTCGTCGGCCACCGCTACCACAGACTGATCAACCGGGCCTACCGGCAGATCGCGGTCGACGGCATCGGCCTGGAGACCATGCGTGAGCTCCTGCAGGTGGAGCTGGACTGCTCTGACTCGGAGCTCGGCTCGGACTGGGGCCACCACCTCAAGAAGAGCCACGCGCAGGACCTGCTCGACCACGTCTTCACGGACGACCCCGCCTGGTGCTGATCCCTACTGACCCCCCAAGCTTCGGCCTGGGGGGTCACTACTTTTTTTAAAAAGAAAACGACCAAGCCTGATGTGCTCAACACCATGACTGGTCGCAGTACGAGAGAAGGTTACCGAGCAAGGAAACCCTTCGGAAGCGTCCGAATGCGAACCTTCTTGGCCTTCTTGGCATCCTCCCACACGAGAACCGAACGCTTCTTCTCCCTGCGCCATCGCAGACTATAGATGAAGCCCTTGCTGTCGCTAGGATCGGTTGGCCTGATCTCCTTCCCCTCCTGGCTGTCCCACATGTACAGCTTGCGAGACAGGACGATTTGCAAGACAAAACCGTCTGAGAGCTCTGGTGCCTTGGACCGCTGGAAGACCAGTTTGACCCGCCGCTTCTTTCCCTTCTTGCAGCACCTGAAAGGCTTGAACTCCTTGCTGTTCTTGCCGAACTTGAACTTGCGCTTGACCTCCTTCCCTTTCTTGGGAGGAGGTGTGCGATCAGGCTCGACCACCTTGGGAGGAGCTTTGGGAGGCAAAGCTGGCGCAGGGAGCTCGACTTTCGCAACCTCCTCTGCAGCAAGTGGTTCTGGTGCTTCGTCATCGCACGCCACCACAAAGGAAAGAGCAAACAATGCTCCCAGAGGGATCAACAATCTGTTGGTCATTTGCCTCTCCTGGGCCTAGTTATTTTTGGACTGGTGTCAAAGGAGCTTTGAAAACACCTTCCAAAACATCTTCTAACAATAATCCAAAAATAACAAGGGGTGTGTCATGAAACAAAAAATCGTTTCAGAATCCTGGCGCCTACCTACTCTCGCGCAATCGCACTACCATTGGCCCTAGAGAACTTAACTTCCGTGTTCGAGATGGGAACGGGTGTAACCTCTCCGGAAGGAGCACCAAGATTCTGAAACGATTTTAAATGTACGACTGAATATTCAACTGAATTGGGATCTAACTCAAAAGTGGTTGTAGAGCTCGACTTATTAGTACCACTCCGCTGAACGTATTACTACGCTTACACGTATGGCCTATCAACCTCGTATTCTCCGAGGTGTCTCAAATGAAAACTAATCTTAGGAGCGGCTTCGCACTTAGATGCTTTCAGCGCTTATCCGCACCGAACGTAGCTACCCGGCAATGCCCTTGGCAGAACAACCGGTACACTAGAGGTTCGTCCATTCCGGTCCTCTCGTACTAGGAATGGGTTCCTTCAGTTTTCAACGCCCATGGCAGATAGGAGACCGACAATCTGTTACTTTGCAAACCGTATCCGTAATCTGATGTGCGCTACGGCGGTCTAGCGCGAGCTAGACTCTACATGTCGCCATGCAGTTCGGACTATATCTTTATCCCGACAAAGTCGGGAATGTTCGGCGTGTAGTCTCTGAGGGTTCCTAAAGTTTGTGTCGCACTCGTCTATATTTCCCATCTTGATTCATCTTATAAGCAAGGTTGAGAATATGTTGAAGTGTTTTCTCGCCACGATGTTCTCCTTTACTCATTCTACTAACTATGTCAGCGAAAAGTTGAAAATCGTTCTCTTTTTCCGTTTGTAATTTATACTTACGAAAATAAGGAATGATTTTTTGAAGAAGATCGTTGCGATCTCTAACTACATATACATAAGTTGTGTCTCGATCACTTTTTGCATGGTTTGCTTTTACATACCCGCAATCAAAATGATCAACCAATCGATCCAATACAGATCGACTTGTGACTCGCTGACTGACATGAAACTCAGGAATTAATTTAATTCCTGTCTTCATTCTAGGATCCTTATAGATCGCTACATGAAAGCTTCCTTCGCCATCAACGAATCCAACAACAAATTGTGGATGAAGTTTTGACACATGCTTTAGGCCTTCCCTGCTGGTTGTCTGCACTCAACACATTATTACGTTTCTTATACATTCATTTTACCACGTAGTGTGAGATACTTGAACCCTCCATTCTCCTTGGAGGATACCAGAGTTTCCAGCATATAGCCGAATTTAATGACAGCACGGTCGTGTTCAATCTCTTGAACAATTTTTTAGACGAAAAGTACCTGTTCAAAGTGTCGCTAATCTTTACTGTCTCACGACGTTCTGAACCCAGCTCCAGGATGCGATGAGCCGACATCGAGGTGCCGAACCTCCCCGTCGCTGTGGACGCTTGGGGGAGACTAGCCTGTTATCCCCAGAGTAGCTTTTATCCGATGAGCTTCCGCCGTCCTATTTCGTACGGTCGGATCACTAACTTCTGCTTTCGCAACTGCGCGTCTTGTCGGACTTGCAGTAAAGCTGGCTTCTGCGTTTGCACGTCCAGCGCGATTTCCATCCGCGCTAAGCCAACCTTAGTAAACGCCTCCGTTACATTTTGGGAGGCACCCGCCCCAGGTAAACTACCCACCAGATCCTGTCCCTGACACCGGATTCACGGCGCCTGGTTAGAGCACACACAACACAAGGGTGGTATCTCACTGTTGCCCGAAGGCTCCCACCTATACTGAACATGTGAAACATGAACTCAAGACCAAGTTGTAGTAAAGCTTCATGGGGTCTTTTCGTCTTGCCATGGGTAGTGAGCGTCTTCACTCACACTGCAATTTCGCCGAGTCCATTGTTGAGAGAGTCTCCAACTCGTTATGCCATTCGTGCAGGACGGAACTTACCCGTCAAGGAATTTCGCTCTTCATTTCCTTTCACGAAGGATCATGTCTTTATCCAATTGATCGTAGAAGTTCTTGTCTAAGCCCAAGGGCTTTTTCCTTATTTCCACGATTCATCTTTGAAGCTATATCGATCAACTCAATGATTCCACTCTTCGTCAGGTGCCGTCCTTGAATCATTCGTTCAACTATTTTTCTGAATTTGAGATAATCGAATCGTTTTTGAGTGAGCAGTGGATGTTGATCAAAGAAGGGTAAGACGATTTTATTGAGATGCTCCAGTTTTCTGATTCTCAACTCTAATCGGTCATCATGATTAACTCTCACTACTCCTGCGCCAAAAAATTTCTTTAACGCATGAAGGAGTTTAATATCACGTTCGTGTTGGACAATTCTGAATTCAGGAAGAACTTGAACCCCTGTTTTCATTTCCTGATTTCGATTGAATCCAACATAGAAAGTTCCTTCTCCATCAACAAATCCTGTAACCCACTGGGGTTTGATTTGCATATGGATATCAGCTTAATGATCTCTGAGGATCCCTGAATTAGGTTTCCTGCAAGTCTTCTCCGTGTCTTCTCACGTTTTTACTGCTCATTATTATGAACGAGTAGCGAGAAGTATTTGAAGTTTTTCTTGCATACAGCTGAATTTTTTGGACCACCTCTGTATTGCTACAAAGGGAGGCAGCTTGTGCACTCTACAACAGTCCTAGTCCTTGATCACACTTCAAAAGAAATGCGATCAACCTTAGGACCGTTATAGTTACGGCCGGCGTTCATCCGCGCTTCAGTCGCCCGCTTTGTCATAAAGACTAACAAGCTCCCTTAACGTTCGGACACTGGCCAGGCATCAGCCCCTATACATCACATTGCTGTTTAGCAGGGACCTGTGTTTTTGGTAAACAGTCGGTTGGAGTCTTTCGCTGCGGGTCGCCCTCTCCCAAGGGCAACCAGGCCTTATCCCGAAGTTACGGCCGCTGTTTTGCCGAGTTCCTAAAC
>CAYNRK010000010.1:0-33422 GCA_964399675.1 uncultured Gammaproteobacteria bacterium
CAAAGGTGACATTTCTAAATCCCTGAGAAGGGGACATTTCTACTTCCCGTTGACACGGCGGGTTTTTCAATTGACAAAAAGCCTTTCTGTTGTTAGAGTGATTTGTCCTGAATCAGGAGAGGAGAGACATGCTCGCAAGAACCCTAATCCCGCAAATCGAGCGTGCATATGACGCTTGGGATCGTGCGGGAAGAGAGGGTGACTTCCGCGCGTATCTTGGTCAAGAAGACCCTTCCATTGCCGAAGTCTTGGCTGAAATGCCAGACCTTGTCAGCAGGCTACACAAGGAGACTGCCTTAGCTCTTGGGCTCATTGAGCCAGCCAAAAAGCGAAGGTTGTCTTGGATCAACATCCAGCTCTTCTGGCACGACCTGATTGTTCTGTACCAGAAAACAGCCAGCCCTGACGATACCTTTGTTGCGTTTATCGAGCGCATTCGATCTGAGTGCAGCACTCAGGCCGAACTTGAGGAATGGCTCAGGCGCAAACAACAATAACTCACTCAAGACCGCAAAATAGCGGTTTTTCTCTTTTAATAAGCACCTGATATCTTTCTATTGACAAAAACGTCCCAAATTGCTAAAGTTTTCCGTCAGCATCCGGATCTTCGGATGGCTGTGAAATCCAACGGAGGAGGCCATGGCACTCAAGGAAGTCACAATCCACCCAGTCATCAGGTCAACCTCTGGTGACACCGTGCTCTTCAACTTCGTGCTCACAGCAGATCAGCTGCTAGCAATCGGTGAGGTACTCCGGTTCGGTCAACACCCCGAAGGGGTGAACCGAATGTTCGTCAACAACCACGCATTGGGCATTGCCAAGTACATGCGCGAGGCTCCCGACCCGGTCTTCGCAGAGAACATGGTCGGCAACCTGAGAGACGGAGAAGACAGTTGCGCCTGGGTCTATGACGAAAAGACCCTGGCTCTCCGTGCAATGGTCGAAACCGACGAGGAAGAACGTCTCTCGGGCGCGTGCCTGGTCATCAGCGACGGACAGCACCGTTTCGCAGCACTCCAGATGCTCTCGGCAGAGGATCGCAAGCGATTCGAGTTCCCGTTCACCGCAACGCTGAACGCGCCACACGATCTGCAGCTCAGCCTCTTCCGAAAGCAGACGCTTCAGCGGCGCCAGAACAGACGCTTGCAACTGAAGATCGACTGTTTCCGCGGCGTCCTGCCTCGCAACGATCGTGTGGCCTATGCCATGGCTCTGAGGCTCAACTCGGATCCGAGCTCTCCCTTGCAGGGCAAGGTCTACTTCGACGAGAACCCGCGCGTGCCCAAGGACCAGTTCAACCTCTTGTCGCTCTTCGGTGACCTGAAGGCGACTGCGGGCAAAAGCTCCTTCCTTCACGGCACGCTCGACGAGCGCGAGCAGGAAGAGGCAGTCTTCAACATGTTCCGCGCCGCGGCCATGCAGTGGGCGCACCGCTGGGGTCGAACCAGCAAGATCCTCGGCAAGCCCCTGGGCCTTCGAACGCTCATTCGCTTGCTCAGTCATGGCGGACGCTTCCACCAGATCCTGAACGGCGACTTCTCGCTGGAGAGCTTCGAACGCGCCTTCGAGTTCGGCAAGGGCTTCAAGTGGGAAGTCAAGACCATGGAGCCGGGACAGTTCAACCCCAACTCCATGGCCGCACGCCTGGACGAGTACATGTGGGGTCAATACGCAAAGACCCTTACCACAGCATCCGCCGAAGCCGACGAAGCAGCAGCCTAGGACAACAAGCTCTACTCAACAACTTCTCGAGTCGCTCGGATCCCCATCCGTGCGACTTTTCTATTTCTATTCATTCCCTCTTATAGGGGGTTGACTCTTAGTAATTTTGACGCTAAACTGCGGGAACTATGCCAAATGTACAAATTGAGGATCAAGACAAAAACACAATAAAACTCACCTTTACGATCACGCTCGAGGAGGCACAGCCTTATCTTGATGAGGCTGTTGAACGACTTGCCAAGACCACTTCAATCCCCGGATTCAGACCGGGAAATGCTGGTTATGAGGTTGTAAAAAATCGCTTTGGTGAAATGAAGATCTATGAAGAAGCACTCGAGCCTTTGGTTCGCAAGTCTTACATTGAAGCTGTGCTTGCTCATAATATTGAAACGGTTGGGTCTCCAAAAATCGACGTGGTCAAACTCGCTCCGGAGAACGATATTGTTTTCACAGCCGAGATTGCACGCATGCCTCGCACAACAAGTCTTGCTGACATTGAAACTCTGAAAGTTGAAAAAAAGAAACCTGTTGTAGAAGACAAAGATATTGATTTGGCTCTTAATGATCTGCAGCGCATGCAAACAAAAGAAGTGCGCGCACCAAAAGACACGATTGTCACAGACAAGGAAAAAATTGTTGTCTCAATGAATATTAAAAAAGATAATGTGCCGGTTGAGGGAGGCCAATCACCAAACCATATTATCTATTTGAATGAAAATTATTATATTCCCGGTCTTAAAGATAAAGTAAAGGGAATGAAAGAAGGGGAGGAGAAAACTTTTAAACTTTCTTTTCCAGAAGAGCATGTACAAAAACTGCTTGCAGGAAATGAGGTGGAGTTTGAAATCACGCTCAAAGAAATTTTTAATTTGGAAATCCCAGAGGTTAATGATGAGTTTGCCAAAGCGCTTGGCATGAAGGATGTAAAAACTCTACGCGAAACCATTAAAACAAACATGCTTGAAGAGAAGAAACAGGAAGAGTCTTTTAGACAAGAAAAAGAAATGCTGGAACTGATTGCCAAAAAATCTCAATTCGAAGACATCCCAGACCTTCTCTTAAACGAAGAGATTAACAAAATGATTGGGGAGCTTAAGCAGGGGGTTGAAGAACAAGGGCTTGAGTTTGATACCTATTTAAAAAATCTCAAAAAGACTCTTGCAGATCTTAAGATCGATTTCACACCACAAGCGCTCATGCGTATTAAAGTTGCGATTGTAATGCGCGCAATAGCAGATGATCAGGATATTTCAATTGATGAAAAAGAGCTTGAAGAAGAACTTGATCGCACAGCTGAACAATACAAAGAAGAAGATCAAAGAAAACAAATTTATTCCCCGCAATACAGAGAATACGCAGAGCATGTGCTTAAAAATCGTAAAGTGATTGATTTTTTACGAGATAAAATTGTCGAATAAATCAACAGCATTTCTTTTCAAAGACCAAATAACAGAGTACAGTGAGAAGACATGAAAAATGAGTCTGAAATTGCGATCTCTGTGATTAAAGAAGCTGGCGAACTTGTTCGTCAGGCTTTTCGTCATAATAACGGGACAATCAAACTCAAAGAAGACCGTTCTCTTGTTTCAGAAACAGATCTTCGTAGTAATGAATTGATTCTCAAAAAACTAAAAGAGCATTTTCCAAACGACCTTTATTTAAGCGAAGAACAAGAGGATGCAAATCATACAAAACTCACAAACGAAAGAACGTGGGTGATTGATCCTCTTGATGGCACATCAAATTTCCTCGCCAGCCTTCCGTTATTCGCTGTTGTTATTGCACTTGTCAAAGGCGGGGAAACAAAATTAGGAATCATTTTTGACCCCTTGCATGGGGATCTTTTTTTTGCCAGCGCGGGTCAAGGAGCAATACTTAATAACTCCCCAATAAAAGTATCAACAAAAAAAGAAACAGCCGGAGCTATGTTGTTTGCCGGACGCGGACATCAAAACGAAAATAGAGAACGGCATGGGCAGATTATTTTAAAACTTGAAAGGCAAACAACTTATTTCCGACGTTTGGGATCTGCAGCAATAATGCTTTCCTCGGTTGCGGCCGGCCGTGCTGATTCAGCAATCTTAACCGGAAGCTCGCCCTGGGACACGCTTGCCGGTGCCCTTCTTGTTGAAGAGGCTGGTGGAAAAATTACTGATTATTGTGGAAACGCCTGGAATGCAAGTAGTCTTGATTTGGTTGCAACAAACAGCCACATTCATGACAAAATAATTGAAATCACACATGAGTTCGACCACTCCTGCTAAACAACTACTGACTGTGTATGTAAAAACTCGCTCAAAAAATCGATCCATTAAATGGATCGACAACAATACTCTTAAAATTTCTGTTATTGCCCCACCAGAAAAGGGGAGGGCAAACAAGGAGGTTGTTGAAGCTCTGGCAAAGGAGCTGAAAACCAATAAATCGTCAATAGAAATAGTTCGCGGAAAAACAACAACAATCAAACAGGTGGTCATTCACTAGGTGGTTCATCAACCCCTCCGTTTGAAAACGGGTTGCACCTCAAGATTCGCCAAATAGTAAACCATGAGCCTTTGAACAGGCCGTGTTTTTTTATGCACTTAAATCCATATTCAGAACAGGTTGGATAAAACTTACAATATCCATTTGGAAAAAGATGTCTTACAACTCCGTGATCAAATGAAATGGTTTTTTGGTACAGCCTGATCATAAACAAAACAGTGTATTGCGGCAGATAACGGAGGACAGCCTTCATATAAGAGGAGATTTTTTGAGCGACAGAAGAATCTGAGTCTCTAGAGTTTCTGATGACTCACCAACTGCTTTTTCATGAACAATAAAAACAACATCAAATCCGTCAACGAAAGACTCAAGGTGCTTTTCAATAATAGCTCTAACCTGACGTTTAAGCCGATTACGAACCACTGCTTTTTTTGAAATTTTTGTACCAACAACCACGGCAAATCGAGATAACCCTGACTCATGTTTAAGATACTTAATTCCAACCAACAACCCAAAAACGCTCTTGCCTTTTGCAAAGAGCGTTTTAATTTCTTTTTCTTTGTGAAGCCGACGCTGTTTTGGCAGCATATATTATGCACTCAGTTTCTTTCGTCCTTTTGTACGACGACGCTTGAGAATATTTTGCCCATTGGACGTTTTCATGCGTGCACGAAACCCGTGCGTTTTGGCACGTTTGCGATTTTTTGGCTGAAGTGTTCGTTTTGGCATAGCGCTAAGATGCTAACACAGTATCCACATTTCATCAACCCCCATACACAGGTTTTGACCCCTTGCGGATATGTGGATAAATGGTTTAAACTAATCCCTGCAACTAATCTTTTAAGGAGGGCTCTCAACTTATGAATACTACGGAACTTTGGACAGTAGTGCTCGGGGATCTCGAGCTGTCACTCAGCAAAGCTAATTTTACCACATGGTTTAAAAAGACGTTTATTGCTGATGTTGAAACAAACACCGTTATTGTCGGGGTTCCTAATATGTTTACACAAGCTTGGCTTGAAAAAAAATACACAAAAAGCATTTTAAAAACTATTCAAAATTTTACAGACGGTGAAATAAAATACGTAACTTACCGAGTTGAAGCACAACCCACTGAACCACAAAACATTACAATTTCTTCAAAAGAAGAAAAGGAGGCTGAACAATTACAGCAAGAAGAAGTGCAAACACAAAATTTTGTTCGTAACGCAAACCAACAAACAAAAGAAGTTCCAACCGGAGAATTTTGTCTCAATAACAAATATTGTTTTGAAACGTTCATTGTTGGTAAACAAAACGAGTTAGCACATGCGGCAGCACAGGCTGTTTCAGGCCAGCCCGGTGATGTTTATAATCCTTTATTTATCTATGGTGGTGTTGGGCTTGGAAAAACCCACCTTCTTCAGGCGGTTGGAAACGAACTCATACGGAAAAACCCGAACACTTCAATCCTTTACGTTACCTGCGAGCGCTTCACAAATGATTTTATAAGCGCATTAAGGTCTGGGCGCATGGCAGAGTTTAAAAACCGCTACCGAACAGTAGATGTTTTGCTTGTTGATGACATCCAGTTCATAACAGGAAAAGAAGGAACACAAGAAGAGTTCTTTCATACTTTTAATCAGCTATACCAAAACAACAAACAGATCATTATTTCGTCTGATAGACCACCAAAAGCAATCCCTTCGCTTGAAAATCGTCTAATCTCGCGTTTTGAGTGTGGGATGTTAGCGGATGTTGGCTCACCTGATTTTGAAACACGTGTTGCCATCCTGGGGCTTAAGTGCAAAGAAAAGGGCTATGACATGAATCATGATATTTTGCATCATGTTGCCACAATTGTTCAAAAAAATGTGCGAGAGCTTGAAGGCGCCCTTAATAAAATAATTGCCTTTCATCAATTCAAAAACATCAGGCCAACAGTTGATAGTGTGCGCCCAATCCTGACAAGTTTTCAGCCGGCCAACACAAGAAGGTCTGTTACTCCAAAACAACTGATCCAAACGGTCTCCGCTTACTTTGACGTCCAAATTGAAGATATTTTAGGGAAATCAAGGCAAAAAAGACTTGCTTTCCCACGACAAATTGTAATGTATTTAATGCGAGAAGAAATGAAAGCAAGCTATCCATCAATTGGCACAGAGCTTGGTGGGCGAGATCATACAACAGCAATGCACGCGTATGACAAGATTTCTGGTTGCCTTATTGAAGACGAAAAGTTGCAACACGACTTAGAACTTATTAAACAAAGGTTGTACTCACTTTAGGCACAACATTCCCCTGTGAAAAGTGTGAGGATAAACCAGTTGAAATCCCAGTGGAAAAATTGAGCCAAGACTCCTAATAAGTTAATCAAAACAAACACCCAAAACTTATCCCTCACTTACGCTATGATTTAACACACAGATCCGCACAAGTTACCTTTGTTCAAACCTTCACAACCCAGCTAAGTTTTAACCTTTTCCCCTTCGTCCACAGACTTATTACTACTATTACTTTATAAATATATATTCTTCTTTATATAAACTATGAAACTCTCTTGTACCAGAGACAACCTACATCAAGGACTTAGCATCACAAGTCATCTAATGACAAAAAATGTAAATCTACCTATTTTGCAAAACGTCCTTGTGAAGGCTGAAGGGGGAAGTATTAAATTTACAAGCACAAACCTTGAGATTGCTGTTAACTGCACAGTACGTGGAAAGGTTGATGAGTCAGGTGAATACACAATACCTTCAAAATTATTTTTTGATTATGTATCACTTCTTCCAAACGAAACCATTCATCTTGATTTGAATGAACAAGACGTTTTGGTTAATTGTGGAACGCATCAAACAAAAATTCACGGTCTTTCCGCATCCGAGTTTCCTCTTGTTCCAAAGGTAGAGGGTGAGAAAATTTTTCAAATATCAGCACAAGAATTTAGAAACGCTTTATCTCAGGTTTTGTTTTCAGTTGCAATTAATGAATCGCGCCCAGAGCTCACAGGAGTGCTTCTGTCGTTTAAAAAAGGAAATGGTGAGGGTAGGCTCATTATGGCATCCACGGACTCCTACAGGCTTTCTGAGAAGACTATTCCTATTGTCAATAATATTGATGAAGATTATTTAACGGTTGTGCCAGCCAGAACATTGTCTGAGATTAGTCGAATTCTTTCAATCTTCAAAGACGACGTTGATTTACCATCAAACATCTCGCTTCATTTGTCTTCAAACCAACTTGTGTTTGTTTATGGATCAGTTGAGCTTATCTCGCGAATTATAGAAGAAAATTATCCAGACTATACTCAGATTATTCCTAAAGAATTTCAAACAAAAGCCATTATTGATCGTGAGGATTTTATAAAAGCGGTAAAAACAGCCAGTTTGTTTTCACGGCTTGGTTTGTTTGATATTACTCTTGAGCTTGATCCAAACTCAGCACAACTTAGCGTAAAATCAGTGGATGCCACACGAGGAGAAAACCAAACAAATTGCGCATGTGAGATAACTGGACAACAAAACTCAGTTACCGTAAATTACAAATACCTACTTGATGGACTGGCAGCCATGAACTCGGATCAGGTTCAGTTTGAAATGATTGATGCGTCAAATCCGTGTCTTGTTACACCAAAAGATGCAAAGGATGCATATAAGTATGTTCTGATGCCGATTAAGCAATAACAAATTTCTATTAACCATTAACTAATTTCTAATTTTTTTATGGCTGAGAAATCAAACAAGGCCCTGGGTTGGGTCGTTATCGTGGCTGTGATTTTGCTGGGGTTTATCTACCTTTCAAAATCAAGCAGCCCAGAGGTACAACCTGTTGAGGAGGTAGCGGAGGAAGAGGAGGTAGTAGTTGAGATCCCGGACGGGCCGATTATTCTTGGTGCCATGACACCGCTTTCAGGTGAAGCTGTTGTTTATGGAGAACCAATTCAACGCGCAACAAATCTTGCTGTTGAGGAAATCAATGCAGCAGGGGGTGTAAACGGTCACGAGTTGCAACTTATTTGGGAGGATTCAAAGTGTGCCCCACAAGAGGGGACAACAGCGGCGCAGAAGTTGGTTGAGGTGGATCAGGTGGGTATTGTTATTGGAACAACCTGTTCAGGCTCAACACTTGCGGCAATTGAAATTACTGAGCCAGCCGGCGTGTTGTTGTTTTCAGCGGCTGCGTCCAGTCCTGACATCACAGACGCAGGAGACTTTGTCTTTAGAACATATCCTTCAGACGGTATTGGTGGAGAAATTCTTGCAACATACACTTACAAAGAGCTTGCAAAAACCAAACTCGCGATCATTTCTGAGTTAACAGATTACCCTCAAGGCTTGCGCGCTGTGTTTGCTGATACTTTTACAGGTTTGGGTGGAGAGCTTGTTGCTGATGAGACTTATGCCACAGGTGATACAGACTTTCGAACGCAGATTTTGAAAGTTAAGGCAGCAGAAGCAGATGTTGTTTATGTTTCAGTTCAAACCCCAATTTCTGGAACGCTAATTCTCAAACAACTAAAAGAAAATGGGATTGAAGCACAGGTTGTGGTGAACGACGTAATGATATCTGAGGAGATTATTTCTGAAAACGAAGATCTTTATACGAATATTTATGGGGCAATTCCAGAGCTTGATGAAACTAGAGAAGTGACCGCAAGGTATTTGGCAAACTATGAGGCTCGCTATGGGAACGCAGCAGAATTCCCGGCATACATGGCGTCTGCGTATGACCAAGTGTTTATTCTTGCAGAGGCAATGTCAGAGGTTGGTGTTAGTGCTGAGGCCCTTCGCGACTATTTGTACACTGTTGAGAATTGGCCAGGAGCCCTTGGAGACATCACAATTGATGGAAATGGCGATCCAATAATTGGATACAATATCAAGCTCCTTGATAATGCTGTAATAACTGATCTTGGTGCATATACTCCATAAGATAGATTATTGAAAAAGACCCGCGCGATTTGCGGGTCTTTTAAGTTTTCGCTAAAATAAGCACATTATGCAAATAGTTTTGCAGCTCTTAATTAATGCGATTATTGCGGGATCTGTCTACGCACTTGTTGCCGCAGGGCTCACGTTCATCTATTCAACAAGCAGAATTTTTCACCTCGCGCATGGGGTGGTTATTGTATTTGGAGCTTATGTTTTTCATTGGGCCTGGATTGTCCAAGGCTGGGATGTTTTTTTATCAGCGACCCTGTCGATTGTTGTAAGTGTTCTGGTAGGGCTTATTATGAACGAGTTTATTTATGAACAACAACGAAAACGCAATGCAAAAAAACTTGCTTATCTTGTTTCCACAACAGCCCTTCTAATGCTTGGAACATCTGCTGTTATTCTGTTGTTTGGTTCAGGTCTTAAAACATTTGGAATTCAAACTCATGTTTATCGGTTTCAAGATTTGAACATCACTTTTATGCAGCTTGTTCTGATAGTTGTTTCGATTGCACTCCTGCTTGTCCTTGCCTGGGTTGTTAAATACACAAAATTTGGAAAAGCAATGAGGGCAACTGCGGACAATGATGAGGTTGCAGCGATTATGGGAGTAAAGACACGAAACATTCGCAGGCTCTCGTTTGCGATTGGTTCTTTGCTTGGAGCGCTTGCGGGAATCTTAATCGGCCTTGAGTTTAATCTTGATCCAAACATGGGGGTGTACTTAGCAATCAAAGGGTTTACCGCAATGGTGATTGGTGGGGTCGGATCTATTGGCGGTGCAATTCTTGGTGCGTTTATTGTTGGTCTGGCTGAGCAGCTGGCTGTTTGGTTTTTTGGTGCTGGTTGGAAAAATTCAATGGCTTTTGTGCTTTTGTTTTTCTTTCTTTTGCTTAGGCCCCAAGGTTTGTTTGGACTAAAAAAATTCAACTAAATTCATGTTGCCGTTTTTCATTCATGTTCTGACTCTTGTCGGCGTTTACGCAATTATTGCGATGTCTTTTAACATTGCCATGGGCTACACCGGTCTTGTGAATTTTGGGCACATTGGACTTTTGGGTATTGGTGCGTACACTTCTGCAATTCTTACCACCAAATATGATTGGCCGTTTCTTGCTGCGTTTCTTGCTGCAGGTCTTCTCACAATGTTTTTTGGAGCACTGCTTTCTTTGGCAAGTAAAAAAATTAAAGGAGATTACTTTGCGCTTCTAACACTTGGTTTCATGTTCATTACCGCTGCTTTATTTATCAATTGGGTTAGCATGACGCGCGGAACGCTTGGTATTCGCGGGATTGCTCGTCCTGAGGGTTTTGCTGATCCATTGCAGTTTCTTTTTCTTGTTGCGGTTTTGGTGCTTGTAAGTTATGTGATTTTACAACGTGTTGTGGACTCACCGTTTGGTCGCGTGTTGGAAGCCATTCGCGACGACGATCTTGTGGCTGAGAGTCTTGGTAAAAATATTACTAAAGCCAAAATTGTTGCCATGGGTCTTTCTGGTTTTTTTGTTGGAACAGCTGGGTCGCTTTTAGCTCACTTTATTCGATTTATAAACCCCACCAGTTTTTGGCTTGATCCTCTTGTGCTAGCACTTGCTGCTATTGTGATCGGAGGTTTGGCATCTTTGCGCGGTTCTATTCTTGGTGTGTTTCTTGTTTTTCTTTTTTCTGAGTCGCTCAGATTTCTGTCGATCCCGTCTTCTATGATTGGTCCGCTTCGCGTTATTATTTTTATGTTCATTCTTTTGGCAATCATTTTATGGAAACCAAAAGGTATATTAGGGCGAGCTGATTTGGATTGAATTATTCTGTCATCCCGAGCGAACGAAGTGAGCCGAGGGATCTCGAATATGCGAGATCTCTCCGTGCGCTCGCTTTGCTCGCTTAGTCGAGATGACAAGAAATATGTTAAAAGTAAAAAACCTGACAAAACATTTTGGAGGAGTTAAGGCTGTAAATGACTGTAGTTTTTCTATTGAACCGAATTTGATAACCGCGCTCGTTGGTCCAAACGGAGCTGGCAAAACAACCTTATTTAATCTTGTGTCTGGTTTTTATTCTCAAGATGAAGGTTTGGTTTTTTTCAAAGATAAAGAGATTACAAAAATGCCGATCTGGCAGAGGGCCAGGCTTGGGATCTCAAGAACCTTTCAGCTTTCGCGCCTTTTTAAAAATTTGAGCATTGAAGAAAATTTACTTCTTGCGCTAAGAGAGGATGATGATGAGTTTTTCAAAATGTTTGCTCAAGGGACAAAACTTGATGCTGAGGAAAAGAAAAAAATTCACGAAATAATGGATTTTGTGGGGCTTGATAAAGACCCGCAAACAATTGTGACTGAATTGTCATATGGTCAGCAGAAACTGTTTGATCTTTCTCGCGCGCTTCTAAATCCCCACACTTTTCTAATGCTTGACGAGCCTGTTGCTGGAATTAATCCTGTTCTGCGAGAGCAATTTAAAGAATTGCTCAGGGAGCTAAAACAAAAAGGTGAAACGATTTTGGTGATTGAGCATGATATGGATTTTGTGCGTGCTGTTGCCGATCATGTTGTTGTTATGGATCAGGGGGTTGTTATTGCCCAAGGTGCTCCGGAAGAAGTGCTTAGTAATGAAAAGGTTCTTGAGGCCTATTTAGGTTTGTCTGTATGAGTATAACGATTCCAAAAGCGCCAAAGGCAACTGTGATAAGGGTTGATAGATTGCATAATGGATCTAATTGTCCTGATACTCGTTTGTGGGCAGATGTGAAATTGAGCCAACTTGTTCAAGGGCTGCATATTTTTGTTGAAGCTCCGATTCTGCACGAGCAAATGGTTCCGGACGCGCCAATTGGTTCGCGTGTTGATGGTCTTTGGGAGTTTGATGTTGTTGAATTATTTTTTGTGGGCCCTGGTCATGAATATGTTGAGCTTGAACTTGGCGCTGGTGGACATTTCTTGTTTTTATCTTTTAATAGCGTAAGGCATTGCGCAAACAATCATGTTGATTTCAAACCAGTCGTAAGATACAAAAAAACTTCAAACAAAACCTGGACAAGTGAGATTACGCTTCCATGGAAATTTCTGCCTGAGAATATGCGCGCTATGAATGCCTTTATGATTGCAGCCGGAAAGTTCCTGGCGTATTCACCTGTTGTTGGTGCGGTTCCGGATTTTCATCAACCCGATCAGTTTCCTAATTTAATCTTATCTTAGTGTCATTGCGAGCCCCGCTTAGCGGGACAAAGCAATCCTCGTATCATTGTGTCATCTCGAGCTTGCCGAGAGATCTCGAATATGCGAGATCTCTCCGTGCGCTCGCTTTGCTCGCTTAGTCGAGATGACAGAGTGTGGTTACACAGAGATTGCTTCGTCGCTTCGCTCCTCGCAAAGACGCGGGGAGAATAATCTATGTTATTGCAAATCAAACAACTTTCAGCCGGCTATGATCAACTCCACGTTCTTGAGGATGTAAATATTGAGATTCATCCTTCTGAAATGGTTGTGCTTATTGGTCCAAATGGAGCAGGGAAATCAACAGTGCTCAAATCTATTTATGGTCTTACTACCAAGACCAAAGGAAAAATTTTGTTTCGGGATAAGGACATTACAGATCTTCCAACACACGCGCTTATTGAAGAAGGAATTGGATTTGTGCCTCAAGGGCGTTTGGTTTTTACAAGCCTGTCTGTGCGCGAGAATCTTGATATGGGAGGTTTTCTTTTGAATAACAAAGAAACGCTTTTAAAAAACATGGAGCGAGTGTTTGATATGTTTCCGATTTTACGTGAGAAAGAGCATGAGTTTGCCGGCAACCTTTCAGGGGGTCAGCAACAGCAGCTTGCGATCGCGCGTTCGTTAATGATGACTCCTGAGCTTTTAATGCTTGATGAGCCTTCGCTTGGACTTTCACCAAAACTCATGCATGAAGTGTTTCAAACTCTTGAGATAATCAGGCAAAGCGGAACAGCGATTTTTGTTGTTGAGCAAAACGTGCGGTTAGCGCTTCAGTATGTTGATCGCGGGTATTTGCTTGCAAATGGAAAAATAAAAATACAAGGAGATGCAAAAAAGCTCTCCTCAGAAGAGCTAATGCGCGAAGCGTATTTGACTTAGAAAAGCGTCAGGTCTTCTTCTGGTGTAAAGATGTCTTCAGTTTCTTCCTCTGGGACCAATGGGTCCAATGGGACCGATTGGTTATTTTCAACCTCTTTTGTAATCTCCCCAGGAACAATCTCAATAATATTACCGGCAGTGGTTACGGTTTGTGAACCGTTTTTTGGTCTGGCAGTTGATGACAATGCCCATTTTCCTTTTTCCGGTAGTGTCCAATCAAAAGTAAGAAAGGGTGTTGAAGGATTTAGCATCTGTCCAACAAGCCGCTTCACTCCTCCTCCAATTGGTTCTGCGTAAACTGTGGCAGCCAGGTAATTTTGTGGATCTTTAAGAGAAACAACAATTGAATAATTATCAGTGTTTCTCTCAATCACCTGTCCGTTTTTTGGATCAACCAAAGTGAGGTTTCCGCTTTGAGCATTGTCTTGAATGCGAACACCAATTGATTCAGATCCACTGTTTTCTACATCATCGTATGCCACAGCTCTGATTGAATGATAACCACGTCCAATATTGTTTGGAATAGTTGTAATAAGTTCAAATGGTAAAGAAGAATCAGATCCAAGAAAAAGTGAGTCAATGTAAAATTCAACACGTGCAACTGATCGGGGGGCAGAAGCGTTTGCTCTTATGCTTATTGTGCGGCCAGAAATTTCTTGATCTTTTGATGGTGTTGTAATGTCAACGTTTGGAAAATTTCTTGGAATGTGAACATCGTCTTCTTCTGTTGGTGGTGAGCTTTGGGTGATTTTTACTCCGGTTTCTTCTTCCTGGCGAGTAATCCATTCTGATATTGCAGCTTCCCAGGCCTCATACTGAAGATCGTCTTCTGGATTGTCAGGAACAGATCCTGTTGGGTCATCTTTATCCACGTAATGCAGAATAGAACGGTACTCAGCAAAGAGTCGTTCCTCTGCGTATGAGTCCGGTGTGAATTTTGTGGCAAGTTTTCCTGATGCTTTATCAATCAATAACTTTGTTGCAGTGATTTGTCCATCAAGAATTGGCTTGTTGGTTTGTTTGATTGTTGGGGAGGTAAAGGATTCGGTAGGTTGGTTTTCATGAGCGCGTTTCATAAAAGCATTCCAAATCGGACCTGCAACAGAGGATCCACCAGCGCCTTCGTGCATTGCTTCATTGTCATTATTTCCCGCCCACACACCAGCAGCAAGTGATGGAGTGTACCCAAGCAACCAACCATCTCGATTGTCATTTGTGGTTCCGGTCTTTGCTGCGATTTGTCTGTCTCTCAGTTGTAAGTAATTGCTTTCTCCGAAAAATGGTGCGCGAGCGTTGTTGTCTTTTAAAACATGTGTGAGTGTTTGAGCAATATTTTCATCCATCACACGCTTACCATCGGGTTTTTTCCATTCCTGAATTTTAATACCATCTGAGTCTTCAACGCGCAAAATCGAAACCATGTCATGATGCACACCTTCATTTGCAAAAGTTGCATATGCATTTACATGTTCGAGAAGTTGTACCTCTCCGCCACCAAGCACAAGTGAAAGACCAAAGTTGGCATGATTACCAAACGAGCTGTAGCCCAGTGAGGTTGCGAAATCAAGTGCGTTTTCAAAACCAACCATGTAGATCATTTTAACAGCCGGAATATTTAGAGATCCTTGCAAAGCATCGCGAACGCGCACTGGCCCACGTTCCTCCAGGTCATAGTTATTTGGTTCATAATCACCTGTAACAGTCGGAAATGTTGTAAGAACATCCCAGAGAACTGTGTTGGGCGTGTAACCAAGCTCAAAGGCTTTTGCGTAGACAATTGGTTTAAAGCTGGATCCTGGTTGGCGTAAGCGTGTGGCAACATTAACCTGTCCGTCAATCTCTTCGTCAAAAAAATCTTTAGAACCAACCATGCTGAGTATGTGTCCTGTTTTTGGATCAATCGCAACAAGCGAAGCGTTTGTAAAACCATACACCTCGCCTTTTGCTTCCACACCAGCAACAACCTCTTCCTCGGCTATTATCTGAAGATCATAATCAAGTGAGGTTATGACTTTGAGTCCGCCTTCTTCAACATATCGTCGTCCATATTCCTCTTCAAGTTGTTCTTTAACATAGATAACAAAATGAGGAGCCTGGATATTGATGATTGTACGATCAATCTCAGTATTTTCTTGTTTTGCTGTATTCAGCTCTTCTTCTGAGATAAAGCCCAACTCTTCCATTTCTCCCAATATATAATTTCTTCTTGCCAAAAGCCTATCCGGATTATTTAGATAAACTGTTGTGGCTTTTGGAAGCGATGCCAATGTTGCTGCTTGTGCAAGTGTTAGTTCGTTTGCTGGTTTTCTATAGAAATTTTGAGAGGCTGCCTCGATTCCGTAGTAGGTTGATCCGTACGGGATTTCATTTAAATAGATTTGTAAGATTTCATCTTTACTATAACGTCTTTCAAGTTCAAGCGATAAGATCAACTCTTTAATTTTTCTGGTAAGCGTTTTTTCTTTTGAAAGGATTGCGTTTTTTACAAGCTGTTGAGTAAGAGTTGAGCCACCAACTCGATTTCCTTTTAGATTTTCAAAAACAGCTCTTAAAAAACCTTTTACATCAAAGCCACCGTGCTTGCAAAAGCTTCTGTCCTCAGCCGCGATCGTTGCTTGAACAACAAATGTGGGAATTCCAACGTTTTCTGTTTTTAGTTTTTTATCATCATTGCAAAATCCTTCTTGTAAAAGTTTAAGGGTGCGATTTTCATCTCCAAAAATTTCATACAACAAGTGTTCTCCGGTTCGATCAAAGATTTTTGTTGTTTGTGAAATGTTGCGTTCGGTTAAGCTGTTTGGGTTTGGAAGGTTTCGGCTGAGAAGTGCCATTAAAATTACAACTCCTATGGAGCCGGCAATACCAAGTGCAATAATAAACAAGATCAGATTTTTCATCAGTCCTTGTTTTGTAACACTGCCGTAATTTTTGTATGAGGGTCTTCTTCGGCGTTTCTTTTTCCACCCAGAGGATCTATATGTGTGTCTGGACATAATGTAGATAGGATATCGGATTTTGAAGGATAAATAAAGTGTTCAATGCTTACTCCTGGGGGTATGCAGAGGGTGTTACCGGGAAAGACTATCCCGGTAACACCCTTTAGTTCTATTAAGCGAGGCGGGGATAACTTGGTTGACAAAAGTCGAAAAATATGGTATTTTATAAGTGCTCCCAGGAACAGGGGAGCTTTTGTTTTCCGGTATTTTACAGTTATTTTGCATGCCCAATGCATCCTAGTAAAAAGGCTCTAATATAGTGATATTGTCTTTAAAACGGGGGAAGGACGCGTCGGGTATGCTGAATAAGTATAATAAAAAAATCAAAAAAATAACGAAGAAAAAACTCGTTATTTTCAGAGAACAATTGAAGATTGTTTGGGAAATGGATGTGGCTTACATACGAACCGCTACTTCTTTCTTGTTGGAGGCTGTTGCCAAAATAAGACAGGTGGTTATTCCCATACGACGCCACGCACTTAACGCGTCTTTGTTTTCACTTGTGTTAGTGGTTGGTGCTTATATATTTTTTCCAACAGTTGCCAATGCTGACATTTATGCAGGGATTGAACTTCAAGACCAAGAGACTGTTGAGAGGATTATTGTTTCAATGCAAAATGTAACGCGTGATTACGGGCGTTTGCCAATTGCGCAAAATGCTGAAGCGCGCCATGAGTTTACGATTCCAATTACTGCATACACATCTGATCCATATCAGACTGATGACACTCCATGTATTACAGCTTCTGGTCTTGATGTGTGTGAGCGTAATATTGAGAACGTTGTTGCAGCAAACTTTTTGCCGCTTGGAACTCGAGTGAGGATTCCTGGGTTGTATGGTGATCGAATTTTTTATGTGGAGGACCGAATGAACAAGAGGTATACATATAAAATGGATATTTGGATGAAGGACATTGATGAGGCTCGAACGTTCGGGCTTAAATACGCAACCATTGAAGTTTTTTAAACAAGCTTGTTAACAAAACACCCAGCCAAAAGGCTGGGTGTTTTGTTTTAGTTTTTATTGAAATATTCTCGTAACTGTTTTGCGTATTCAACTCTGTCTTTAGGGTCAGATTTTTTTGCTTTCCACAGTTCTTCATGAAAGTTATCTTCAGCAAACCTTGGGAAAATATTTATATGATAGTGAAATGCGTGTTGATCGCCAGCCGGTTCATTGTTTTGCACAAGCGTTACCCCATCAGCTTTTCGAGTTTCTTTTAAGGCAATGGAAACTCTTTTTGCAAATGCTGAAAGCCGCCCTCCAATTTTGTCTGGAAGATCGCAAATATTTTCAATATGTTCTAATGGGACAATAAGTGGATGGCCGTCGTTTCCTTGAATTGCTTTTGAGCTAATAAAACCCATCACATGATTATCACGATAAAAAATATCTTCTTGTTTGATCCACGTATCGTCATTTTCTATGCCCTTGATCGCAAGACAAATGGGGCACTTGTAGTCGTTCGGTGCATTGTTATACATATTGATTTAAATGTTTTTTAAGGTCGTCTAGATTGGAAAATAAGTAAGTGTCTAGTCCAAAATCTGCAACTGCTTCAATGTTTGATTTGCTGTCGTCTGTAAAAAAGCATTCGTTTGTTGACACGTCTTTCAATTGCGAAAAGACATGGTCCCAAAACGGCTGTTTCTTTTTTTTACTTCTAACATCAGCAGAATAAAAAACATCATCAAAAATTTTTCCACCACCAAGAGTATTTCGAAGATGCTCACCGCGATATTTTTCTTGATCAGTTGCCATGTAGCAACGAATTCCTTTTGATCGAAGTTCTTGGACATACTTGATTGCTTCTGGGTCGATTTCGGTTCCTTTTGTAAACCAGTATTCCATCAGCTCTTCAACCGTGCCTTTCCATTCCCAATCAACCAGAACTTTTGCTAACTCTTTTTTGAGGTCAGCTTTACCAATTCCACATTCTCGAAAAATACCTAAAAAGAAAGGTAACATTTTTTTAGTATCCATTCCAAAGTCTTTTTCCAGTTGCTCAGTAAAAAGATGTTTTGATTTTATAAGAACCCCATCTGCGTCAAAAAAGATAGCTTTGTATTTCATACCAGACAAGCATAGCATATTTTGTTTAAGGATTGATTTCTTAGTCGATATTTGGTACATTTCTGGCCGTGGCCACGTGGCGAAGCTGGTTAACGCGGGGGACTGCAAATCCTCTATGCGCCGGTTCGACTCCGGCCGTGGCCTCCATTATGTTTCATTGACCATACTGGAATACTCGATGTAGACTAAAAATGTATGAAAGAAATTTTCCCCCGTATTACTGTTGACGCTGAAGTATTGTCAGGTAAGCCTGTAATTAAAGGAACCCGAGTTCCTGTTGATATTTTGGTTGGCCATGTTGCTTCTGGGGACTCGATTGAAGATATTGCAAAAGATTATCTTGTCACCAATGAAGATGTGTTAGCATCTTTACGGTATGCTGCTAAACTTGTATCAAATGAACGCGTAACTGCGCTCCCATGAGATTTCTTATAGATGAAAATTTGTCACCCAGGATTGCAGAGATGATGCAGTCTCAAGGGCACGAAACCTTTCATGTTGCTGAGATAAATATACTTCGCGGTCAACCCGACGAAGTAGTTTTTGATTACGCGCAAAGCTACGATTTGGTTGTTGTGACTCGTGATGTTGGCATGAGCAGAAGGATGATTGTCGCGGATAAGAAACCTGTGGGAATTGTTTTGATCAGAACATCAGAGCAGATCCGTGCCGCATCTCTGCTAAGCTTAATTAGAGACTCGATGGATCAATTGAGTGAAGCAGATTTTGTTGATTCGTTCGTTATTATTGAACCAGGAGTGTGTCGGATCCATAAATTAAAGTGAAGATGTGTTTTTTAACTGAAACAAAAAAGCATTACAACTTATGAAAAAAAGAAAATTACATCGCTTGATTGCAGAGTCGATTCGTGAAATCGTTTTTGGACTTGAAGATTCTTTGGTGTCAACACTTGGTGCGCTGACCGGTATTGCAATTGGTTCCGGAAGTAAGTTTGTTGTGATACTTGCAGGTCTTGTGCTTGTTGCTGCAGAGAGTACGTCCATGGCGGCTGGAAGTTATCTTTCCTCAAAATCGGCCAGTGATACAGAGCGAGAGATACACAAAAATAAAAAAAGATTAGTTCATAGTTTAAAGCCTGTTAGAGCCGCTTTTGTAATGGGATTTTTTTATTTTATCGGAGGTTTTGTTCCACTAGGTCCATATTTTTTTATGGACGTTAGTACAGCTTTGTGGCCGTCAATCATTCTTACAGCCATAGTGCTTTTCTTTATTGGTGTTTGGGCATCTCGATATACAAAACGACCAGCTTTAAAAAGCGGACTTGAAATGATGGTTGTCTCGCTTGCTGCTGCTCTTATTGGGTATTTGATTGGTCGTGCAGTAAGTTGGTATTTTGGAGTAGCAGTTTAGTGTAAATGTAAAAAGTTAAAAAGTTAACCGGGATACAGTATCCCGGTTAACTTTTTAACGTTGCTTCAAAGGCTTGATAAAAAGACCTTTTTTTGTTACGCTCCCTGCGTTATGTCAAAAAGACACATTTATCTTGATCATGCTGCAACAACTCCTTTGGACCCTCGTGTGCTTGAGGTAATGTTGCCATACATGACTGATAAGTTTGGAAATCCATCAAGCTTTCATTCTGTTGGGAAAAGAGTAAAGGACGACATGCTTTTGGCAAGAGAGAATATTGCTCAGATTTTGAATGTAAGATCAGATGAGATTTTGTTTACATCCGGGGGGACAGAATCAGACAACTTGGCCATTTTAGGATGTGCACGAGCAAACAAAAAATTTGGTAATCATATTGTCACAAGTAAAATTGAACATCATGCTGTTTTGGAGACTGTGATGTATCTTGAACAAAAAGAAGGATTTGAAGTTACATATCTTACTCCAGACAAGGACGGGCTTGTGACTGCTGATCAAGTAAAAGAAGCTTTGCGCGATGAGACCATTCTTGTTTCTGTGATGTATGCGAATAATGAAATTGGAACAATTGAACCGATTAGCGAGATTGGAAACATGATTCAAAAATATCGACAAAAAAAGGAGACCGCTTATCCCGTTTTTCATACAGATGCTTGTCAGGCAACAGGGTACTTGGATCTTAATGTTGAAAAGCTTCATGTGGACATGTTGACACTCAATGGTTCAAAAATGTATGGACCAAAAGGAGTTGGGTTGTTGTATTTAAAGCGTGGTATAAAGCTGCAACCGCTCCAGTTTGGAGGCGCTCAAGAACAAGGTCTAAGGCCTGGAACTGAAAATGTTGCCGGGATCATTGGTCTTTCAAAAGCACTGGAGCTTGCGCAAAAAGAAAAGGAAGCAGAAACGCAACGGCTTATATTGTTGCGTGATAAACTTATTGACGGGCTCTTGTCCTCTGTAACAAAAAGTCGTTTGAATGGGCATAAAGAGTTAAGGCTTCCAAATAACGTTAATATTTCATTTCTGGATGTTGAGGGCGAGGCACTGCTTCTTTATCTTGATGTTGCTGGTATTTATGCCTCAACCGGATCTGCTTGCACGAGTGCCTCGCTTGATCCTTCTCATGTTATTTTGGCGCTTGGATTACCGTACGAAGTTGCTCATGGGTCGATTAGATTTTCTTTAGGGCATGATACTTCTGAAGAAGATGTTGATTATGTTATAAAGTCACTGCCTCCTATTGTTGAAAAATTAAGATCAATCAGCCCGGTTAATGTTGATGAAAAATATTATGTCACATAAACAAGATCCGGTTTCTGGAACAAAAGGCGACGTGACAAGCCATGACAAAACACAGTCTTGGTTTTATTCAGATATTGTTAAAGATCATTTTTTTAATCCTAGAAATTTCATGCACGATGATGTTGATGAAGCCCAGTTTAATGCAATGGGAAAAGTTGGATCTCCGGCTTGTGGAGATGAGTTGCGCATATGGATGAAAGTCGACCCTGATTCAGAAACAATCCTGGACTTTCGATGGAAAACTTTTGGTTGCGGAAGCGCTATTGCATCAACCTCTATGGCTTCTGTGGTTGTTACAGAAAATGGAGGCATGACACTTGCTGAGGCTCGCAAACTAAAACCACAAGATATCATGGAGCGTCTTGGTGGGCTGCCGGCAAGAAAATTTCATTGCTCTGTTTTGTGTGATAAGGCACTTCGTGATGCCATTAATGATTACTATCGTCAAAGCTCTCAATTTGATAAAATTCAAACTGAGGCAAAACGAGTTATTGATCCAGTATCAAAAGTTACAGACAAGGATATTGAGGAAGCAGTGCTTGAAGGCGCTAATACATTGGAGCTTGTGCAGCAAAAAACAAAAGTTGGCATTGGAAATCCCGGGTGTTTGCCAGCGGTTGAGGAATTAATTAGATTTTATAAAGAAAAATATTTTGAATAATTTATGCCTAAAATAAGAGTCAAAGTTGATGAGGATTTGTGTATTGGAGCAGCGTCTTGCGTAACCATTGCTCCTGAGACATTTCAACTCAATGAAGAAAATAAGGCCTATGTTCTTGATCATGGTCAAGCGCCAGAAAGTCCAACCTATGAGCGTTGGATAGAAGTTACAGACGAAGAAAAAGAAAAGATAATTTTGGCTGCACAGTCTTGTCCAACACTTGCGGTATTTATTTTTGATGAACAGGACAAGCAGTTATTTCCAGAGGTGTAAAAACAGAGAAATTTAAAGGTTAAAAGGATTTTTTTTGTTGGTGATATTTGACATTTTTGAAAACAGTCCATTTGGACTGTTTTTTTGATTCTTTCGTATTTTTTTAGTCATTTTTTATTGACATTACTTGAAAAGCGTGATATAAATCTTTCTCAATCTGTGTGCGGCATTAGCCAAACATAGGGTGAGGTTCGTGAATCCTAGAACCCAACAAACCCGCGGCAAAGACCGCACATAGAGGAGATTACAACTCATGAGTCAACAGATCATTAGCACGATGGCCGGTGAGGCCTTTGAGGCAGCTTTCCGTCGGCGAATGACTGACGGTCTCACCAAAGCTATTCAGAGTGGTGCCGACGGGCGTGATATCGCCAGTGCAGCACTGAACACAGCAATCGGACCAGGAAGCACTGCGCTTGCTCTGGTCGAGCGCATGCCACGTTTCACCCTGCCCGTATTTGGTGCTGGGGTGGGAGCAGTCCTGGTCAAGGTCATTGACTCGGTCTTGCCGAACGACAATCGGCCGGCTGTCAGACAGGCCAAGCTTCTGCTCAAGGCGATTGGACCACACTTCTTCATTGCAGCCGGGGAAGCTGTTCCGGATGCAATCGAACGGAGTTTGGATCAGGTGCGAACTGCAGATGCCGGCAACATGCCGGACAGCGCTCAGACCGCTGGGCTGGATGCCGTGCTCTGGACGTCTCTGCGTCCGGAGATGATCTTCGTGATCGCACGGGACTCGAGTGGCCAGATTCGTTTTGACAGCTCGGATCCGGGCACGCAGGTTCCACTCGTTATCGGCGACAACGCCACGTCGTTTTACCTGGTCAAGCGTGACTGGGACAGTGCTCAAGGAGCACAGTTCGTCATGGTTGGTCAGGGTGCGAACCGAAGGCGTCAGAACCTTCCGGCAACGCGTGTTCCTTACGAGATCCTGCCGCTTGACGCTGCGCTTGCGCGTGTTGGTGGGCTCGGAACCATTTCTGCGGCTGACATCGAAGCGATCCGTGCAGCCAGCAAGCGTCCCACGACCGTGGATCTGTTCGGCCAGCCCGCAGTGGACTGCTTGTTCGCTCTGTCTGAGACCAAGTCTCGCATGGCCGCGCTTGCGCGTGGTCTGGGCGAGGACCTGCTCAAGGACGTGCAGGACAACGCAGACCCTAGTCTGGTGCGCGCATGGGGTGAGCGGTTTGCCCCGCGCATTCAGAACAACGTGTTCTCGATCGACGACTACAACGCAGCGCTCGAAGCTGTCGATGACATCCTCAAGGGCGAGCTCACAACCGTCAACAAGATCCGGCTTGCCGTACACCGGTTCCGCACGGATCAAGGAAGTGTTGGAACTCTCAGGGCGCTGGAGACCCTGGTCCTGGCGCTCTGGTGGCCGATCCTGTTCGGCTGCATGGCGATTGCCACGTTCATGGGCGCTCTCAAGGCGCTTGTGGTGGGTGGGTTCGTAACTGACATCACCAAGACGTACACCATTGATCCGTCCTGGTACGACGTGTTCTTCCCGAACATGTGGGCGCACTTGATCAACTACGGTTGGGAAGCAACGGTAATTAGCGGCAAGTGGCTGGCTTTCTATCAGACAGTTAGTGGCTATGCCGTGATCTGCATTGCACTGCTTCTTCTGCGGCCAATCCAGGCCGCAGTGGACATCGTGACCTTCTTCTCGGATAAGGATGAGGAGTGGCTCACGAGCTTTGGCAAAAAGGTCTCCGCTTACGTGGCGATCTTTGGCATGGTCGTTGCCTTTCTCATCTGGCTGAACGTGCCCGTGACCTATCGAGCCCTGCTCCTAATGGCAGCATTCGGAGCCGTCGGGATCGGGATGCTGCTCTCGGACGCTGGGTGGCACGAAAAGATCCGTCGGATGGCGCTCAGGATGTCCGATCGGTTCGCAATTCCGATCGTGATCGCTGCTATCCTGCTGGCACTTGTCGGAGGTGTGTTCGTTGGCAATCCGGCTGAGTCACTTCCGGTGTTGAACTGGTTCTCGAACCTGCTCGACAACCTGAAGGTCTGGGTCACGCAGTCGAAGTGGATGGCCAGCATTGGACTCGGTGTAATCGGACTCTTTCTGGCAGCCATCTTCGTGTGGTTCGCTGAGAAGTTTGTTGGCGAGAGCTGGTTTGTCCGATTGCTCGGAGCAGTGCTCGTTGTCGCGCTCATCGTGCTTCCCTGGGTAGACCCGCCCAAGGACTGGTTTGCAGAAGATGCGGCGTCGGCAGCGACCGAGCAACTCGTCGAGACTGCCGTGCCTGTTGTGGCTCCGCAGCCGGTCGTGGTGGTGCAGCAGCAGACGCAACCGCGTCCAGTTGTCAAGAGTCCGAATCCAGCCGTGGTCAGACGACCCCGCAAGGCTCGGTCTCGCAAGGTGAAACCGGACTGCAACAGGCTGAGTGAACACGCTCGGCGACGCTGGGGTTGTCCGTAGCGACTCAACAACCGAACTCGTCCCCATCCTCCTTCAGAGGGTGGGGATTTCTAATTTTTGATAGTTTTTGACATAATTATAGCCAAATTTCTTGACAAGATAGCAACATCATGCTAATGTTTCACGTTACAAAATAATAATTTGAGGGGTCAAAAAAGGTATTTACGCATCGGTTTTTTCGAAAATCGATCCCCTCTGCGTTAATACCTTTTTTGTACCTTCAAACCACAACCTAAACTGCTGACGATTAAGGTGCGTTAGCGAGGAGGAATAAGATGCGAACAAGCATCGTCCTGCTGGTCGCTTGTGTGTCCTTGGTCGGATGCACGAGGATGACCATCCGTAGGGGTGAGGTCAATCTTGACCACACAGCCCTCACTGCAGATGGCGCCGAGCGGTTGCTCAATGCCACCACACGAAGGGCTGACTCGGCCGCGGCCGGCAAGGTCGCACTGGAGTCGGTCGAGCATGGGATTCCTGCAACACTCGAGTCAACCCGAGGTCGAGTTCACACTCAGTCCGGGTGGAGCAATGGCTACTACGGTGGCTACGGCTCTGGCTGGATGGATCCAGGGCTGGTGGCGTCCGAAAGGGCAACGTTCGGTCAGTCTTGGTACAGAGCTCCGCTTCCCGTGCTTGCGCCTTCGGGTGTGCGTATGAGCGGCGACAGCTTTGTCAGCGAGGCAGCGCCGGTTCCGTGTCCAAGGAGGCGGCTTGCGGTAACGCTTCAGGAGCGTGTCGCATGCAACCGGCAAGACCTCGACGCAGTCGGGGACAGCGTGTACGGAAGATGATGGCCTAGGGGTAAGGGACTCCTACGGCCGCCACTAAACCTGGCGGCCGATAAGGCCCCAACTCCAAGGAGAGATCATCATGTGGAAGCAGATCATCTTGGCGGTACTGGTTGCCGCCATCAGCAGCACTGGGTCGCAGGCTCTGGCACTGAGCTCTCGGGTTCAGAAGGCCGTTGCGCAATGTGATACCACGTACGAGGGGGAAGCAGGAAGGCTGCAGCGGATTCTGTGCAATCTGGACGTGCGTCTGGGGGGTCTGGAGAGCCAGGCCAAAGGCACAGGAGACTCGGCAGCGATTCGTCGAGAGCTCGATCAGGCGCGCAAGCGTCGGGCAGAGCTTGCAGAGGCGGTCAAGCTGCTGGCTCAGGCCGCAAAGAAGGACGAGGTCAAGCAGCGGCGCCCTGCGAAGAAGAAGCAAGGCGGTTCTGCCGGGGACGCCGAACCGCAGAAGAAGAAGCGGAAGAAGAAGAGACCTCGGCCAGCGCCTCAGGCACTGGCTCAGGGTCCTCCAACGTTCCAGGTGGTCGAACGACCCGGTCAATACGCCGCGCTTACGTTCGAGCCTGTTGGGGTGTCCAATCGACTTCGTATCCACGATCTCACGTCAGGGGTGCGCAAGTGGCTCAAAGGCGGAGTGCCTGCAGGACAAGCTCGGTTGGTGCTCATCAAGAACGGTCAGCCGGTTGCGATCACGCATCCTGGCGGGCAGTTCAACACCTTCTATGCGGACATGGACGGAGACGGCAAGCCCGAAGGCAGGCCGTACGCAGGAGTCAATCCTGGCATGGTCCAGGATCTCTACATTCCTTGGCGACAAGGGGATCAGGCTCAGCTCGTGTACCTAACAGACACGGGTTTGGAGGTAGAGATCCAGGGGAGAGGCACCTATCCCATCTGGGGCAATGGTGTGCGTGTGAGAACTCCCAGCCCATCCAACCCCGGGAAGAGGGTCACTCACGGCACCAATGGGGCTCGCATCTACTGACAGGGCTCCTATCGTCTGGCCTCCGGCCGCACAAACAGTGCGTGTCCGGAGGCTTTTCAGTTTAAAGAGAAATTTTTGCAAACAAAAAACAGGCCTTGCGGCCTGTTTTTTAACTATTATGATTTTGCAACATCAACCAGACTATCAATAACAAAGGCAGAAATTGAGTATGCAGCGATAATTATAACGAGTCCAATAATCGCTTGACCCAAAAGCTTTTTTGCTTTTTTAACCTTGTCATCTTCACCTCCTGCCGTCATGTACATGTATCCTGCGTAAACAATCAGAACAACGAATATAATACCAAGCACAGAAAGGAAGACTGCAATTACGTTTCCGATAAGCTCAGGAAGTTCAGCTTGAGAATCTGCCCCAACTGCTGTACCTACATCACCTAGATATTCTTGTGACTTTTCCAGTTGAGCGTATGTAGCAGCTGGCAAAAGGAGGATTGGCAGAGTTGAAGCCCATGCACCAAATTTTATCAAATATTTTTTCATAGTTTTTAAATTATTGTTCTAAAGATTTTTCATTAATTACTTTAAATCAGATGGAGTTGAGTCTACAGCCTCAATCATTCGATCCATAACAAAATCTGTGAGAGCATAAGCACCAACGACTATAATAAGCCCAATTACAGTCTGTCCTAACATTGCTTTTGCTTTTTTAACTTTAGTATCATCACCCGCTGCTGTCATGTACAGCATTCCTGCGTAGACTGTAATAATCAACAAAACCATTCCTAAAACTCCAAGCACAACCTTTACTATTCCACCAATAAATTGCGGCAATGTTCCAGTAGTATCATATCCTTGTCCACCTGCAGTTTGAAAATCTGCTTTTAGATTTGTTTCAAAAGCGTCTGAAGCAGAGACTGGTTGAGCAAATTGGAAAGAAGCAAATCCAAAACCCAGAACAAGCATAAGCGGTAATAGGTTCAGGACTAGTTGCTTCATATTTTTTTAAGTTTATACAGCGCCGGCAAGTTTGGTGATTATATAATCTGTGAGCACATAAGCTCCTATGATTATAACCAGCCCAATTACAGTCTGTCCTAACATTGCTTTTGCTTTTTTAACTTTAGTATCATCACCCGCTGCAGTCATGTACAGAACACCTGCATAAACCGTGAGAATTAGGAAAATCATTCCAACAACACCCAGAACCACTTTTATAAGATTTCCAATAAAAAGAGGAAGTCGGTTTTCTGTAGCTCTTCCATATGGCTTTTTTGCTGCCTCTTTAACATATTGGTTAACAGCGGTTTTTGGACTAGCAGCATGTACTGTAAGTGCTGGTGCTGAGATGGAAAGTGCAAATCCAAATGTAATGAAAAGAGGAAAAATAAATGAAAGAGTTTTTTTCATAAAATTTACAGCGCACTACCAACTTCACCAACAACGAATGCAACAATCACATAAGCTCCCATTACAATCACAATTCCAATAACTGAATTGGTAAGCATTGACTTGGCTTTTTTAACTTGTGCGTCATCTCCTCGAGCAGTCATGTAAAGGACACCTGCGTAGATGATTGTGATAAGAAAGAGAAGACCTACAAGGCCAAGAACAATATTAATGAGGTTGCCAATTATTTTTGAAATGTCAGTTTCCGATCCCTCGAATGAACCTGCTGCTGCTTTGTCTAGAGATCCTTGAATGAGAGTTTTGCCAGGACTTGAACCAGGTGTTGCTGCAGCGCCTTGGGCATTTGCAAATTGAGGCATTATGAAACTAAGCAAGAGTCCAAATGAAACAAGAGGTAAAAGATAAGGAAGAGCTCTTTGCATAGTTTTGGTCTGGAATGAACCCCGACTTCAATCGGGGCTCGTTTCAAACCCCCATGGCAAGCCATGGGGGGTTCTGTTACGCTAAACTCGTAATGAATGTTGAGATTACAAAGTTTGCAATTGCAAATGCCGAAAGCACGATCACCAGACCGATGATTCCTGAGAATATGAGCTTCTTTGCGTCTTTGACTTTGTCGTCATTTCCACCCGCTGTCATCCACTTGAATCCACCAAGCAGAATAATAATTACAGCAATGATTCCAAGGAATCCAAGAGCCACACGAATGATGTTTGAAATCGTTCCTACAAGATCACCTGATTGTAGTCCTGCATCGGCCGCAAACCCTTCACCGCCAGCGAATGAATCTTGGTCACCTATAGTTCCCTTGAACAAATCATCAGCTTCTAGTGCTTGTGCGCTTGCCATGGTTGGTGCAAGCAGAAGCGGTGCTAAAAACAGCATCGCGATCATGGCTGTTAGAACGTAGCCAATGTATTTTTTGCTTAGTATGTTCATAATATTGATCACCCCCTTTCATGAGGGATATTACCCATTAAAAATTAAAAAATAGAACGTTTGAGAGTATTTTACCGTTTTTTGGCGTTTAGTGGTAATTAAGATATCCACATAGAAATAATTTTTGGATCAAGGTGATGGTGCAGCAACAGGAGCAGCCGGTACTGAGGAGGTTGCCAGCGCATCAAGAAGAAAGCTAATAGCTGTGTAGGCAAAGAAAATAACAACCAATCCCAAGAAAGCCCATTTAAGCGTGTCTTTTCCTTTTTTAACTTTTTCCGGCACTCCGCCAGAGGTAAGCCATAAAAGCCCCCCCCAAATAAACATAAGAAGTGCAATTGATCCGGTTACTCCAAGAAGTGCTCTTATAATTCTTGCAACTATTACATTTATATCTTGAGTTCCAAGCGGATTTTCAAGAGCTGCATGCGCAACAAGCGGCATGGACATTCCAAGAAAAAATAATTTGTAAAAAAGAAATTTGAGTTTGTTCATATAAATGAGATCCCTCGACTTAATAAGTAATACTCGCTCGGGATAAATCAAAGATTTAGATCTTTGATTTACTTTGGTCTGCAGCAGGTTGTTTCGCTACCACCAGGACACGGCGTGCCCTTACAAGTGTAGCCGTCACGGTTTGCTTGTTCGTTTGGTGTGCACGACCATGGTGCACCATTAACTGCTGAGCACATTGTTTGACACACCCCAGCTTTACAGACACTGGCATCAAGACAAGCCTCCCCGTCATTTAGAGGATCTGTACAATCAATTTGTATCTCTGTTCCAATTTCTGCTCCGGTCAGCGTTGCCATAAGGGTTGAGATTCCAATATAAGCAAACAAAATAATTACAAGACCGGTTGTTGAGATTTTTAAAAATTTCTTTCCTTTATCAATTCTGGTTGGGTTTCCGCCTGAGGAAAGCATGAAAATACCTCCTATGATGTACATGAGAAGCACAAGTCCGCCAACCACACCTAAAACAAAGTTGCCAACATTTGCAACAACAATCATGATGTCACGCAACTCGCAGTTTCCAAGGTTGCCGCAGTCTTTTGTGATTCCTTTCATAAAGGCTCCGACTTCTGATTCCTTGCATGGGTCTCCATTACAAATACCACTGCTGTAGGCAAAACCGACTTGCGGGGCAAGTATGAGAGCTAAAAGGACAAATGAGAAGAGGAAACGTTTCACAGACTTTGTTGAACTTTATTTGCAGTAATAGATAATGCTTCTTCAATTATGTCTCCTGAAAGTGCTGCATCAATCAGGTCATAAAATGCTCGTTCTGCCACCTCAACATCTTTTCCTTTATACCAACTTTTTGCTGTTAGGATTTGGCTTGCAAAAACTGAAAGATCTTCATCTTCAACCTGATCATTTATCATTGCGCGTCTGGCTGTTGGACGTCCGGCCGCTTCAAGATAACTACTTACTTGATCCTGGCTTGTTGCAAATTGGATAAAGTCCCAGGCCCAGTCAATATTGTCTGTTGATTTTGCAACAGTTTCAACCCAATAATTCCCGTAGTTTACAACCTTCCCCCCATCGATTTGTGGCATTTGTGAAACTGAGAAATGGAGTTTTGGTGATGCCGCGCGAATGAGTGGGGCATGATACGAATAACCAAAGAACATTGCTGTCTTTCCGGTTACAAACGCATCAAAGGAGTCCGGCATGTTGTCGTTCCAGGTATAGACTTGTTTGAGTGGGTTTGCAAAATCTGTATAAAAGCGCGTTGCCTCAGCGCCTAGGTATGTGTCTTCACCGTCGTCGTTTGCAAATTGCACAGAGCTACCAGCGTCATTTGTCATGACTGTCCCGTTTTGCATCATAAGAAGCGAAAGGATATCAAACGATCGTTCAATGTTTCTTCCAGTTCCGATTGCGGCTCCTGATTGTATGATTTGGTCTTTTGCAGATATTTTTGTGAGTTTGGCAACAGCTGCCTGGAACTCGCTCCAGGTTCTTGGTGGCTCAGCAATTCCGGCTGCATTTAAAAGATCCTTATTATAGTAGAGCGCGAGCGTGTCTAAACTTAATGGCAAGCCAATGATTTTGTTTTCAATATTTCCCCCTTCTGTTGATTCGACTTTTCTTATAACATCTTTAGCTATTGAATCTGCGAATTCACTTTTAAGACGTCTGAAAGAAATCGTTGGTTCTTTTTTTATTGTGTAAACCGTTTCTTTTTTTATGGTGCCGCGCACTTCTCCATAAGGGATTGTTACAGCGGAAGGCATTGGTTGAATAAGATTGATGTACTCCTGAATCCATGTGTTATGAATGGAAAAAATATCCGGACCATTTCCTTCGGCAAAAGCACGCAACAAATCATCTTCATATTCTTCGTAAGCCTTTTGCGAATATTCAAAGCTTACGTTTGGATGAAGCGATTGATAGGCGGCAGTGATCTGACTGAATGTGTTATCACCATCAAAAACACGCCAGACCTTAAGTGTGACAGGAGCGGATGCGAGTTGCTGTGCTTCAGATGGGCCTCCGCAACCAGCACCAACAAGGACAAGGGTTAGTCCCATTAAAAAGAATCGAAATGTTTTTGGAAATCTCTTCATAGAGAACGTTTTTTCAAATATTGTTTGAGTTCTGATCCAACATCTTTGTGCTTAAGACCAAATTCAATTTGCGCTTTTAGAAAACCAAACTTATTTCCGCAATCATATCTTGTTCCCTCAAACACGCATCCATATAATGCTTTGCCTTTTGCAATGTGGGAAATAAATGCATCTGCCAATCGAATCTCGCCGTCTTTTCCAGGCTTTTGTTTTTTAAGAGTTTCAATTATTTCTGGAGTCAAGATTTCTCTTCCAATATGAATGAGATTTGACGGAGCCTTTTCTTTTTTTGGTTTTTCAACAAATTTGTCGATCTCCCAAAGGTTGTTATTTATTTTTGTCCCTCCGATTACTCCATATTTTGGAACATCTTTTTTTGGAACCTTTTCAAGTGCAGTGACTGGATCTCCGTATTTTTCGTATACATCCATTAGTTGTTTTAGTGCAGGAGTTTTACCATCAATAACGTCGTCTCCAAACATTACTGCAACCGGTTCGTGTTTTTCAATAAATGGGAATGCAGATAAAAGTGCATGACCATCACCAAGAGGTTTTGCTTGACGAACAAAAGCAAATTTTGCCATCTTGCCAATCTGGGCAACGTTTTTTAATTCTTTCATTTTCTTCTTTTGTTCAAGACGATATTCAAGCTCGAAGTTTCGATCAAAGTGATCTTCAATAGCTCGTTTTCCAATAGCAGTGACAAAGATAATTTCTTCAATACCGCTTGCAACTGCTTCTTCAACAATATATTGAATGATTGGTTTATCAACGACTGCAAGCATTTCTTTTGGTTGGGCTTTGGACGCTGGAAGAAACCGCGTTCCCATTCCAGCAACTGGAATGATAGCTTTTCGAATTTTCATAGTTAATGAAAGTATAGCGCAATTTTTTTGATCGTGCTATCTTTTTAAAAAGACAAAAAAGATGCTGGAACTTGGTTTTAGTAAACACTCTGTTGATTCTTTCTCATATTTTGTAATAATGAATTTACTAATGAATTTTGTATATGCAATACATCGATTGGACTAAATTACAAAAAAAATACGCAGGTAAATGGGTTGCATTTAATGATGATGAAAAAACCGTTGTATCAAGTGGTGGTACCGCTTCTGTTGCGTTAAAGAAGGCTAAGAAGCAAGGGTTTGATAATCCCATCCTGTCTAAAGTACCAAAAAAGGTTGTGGCTTATATAGGTTAGTTTTATGAAATTTAAATATATAAAAGTAGCATCTACTGTTTTTAGGCCCATCATCCCATTAGAGATTTGTAATGGAGAAAAGTGTGTCAGGCATTATGTTTTAGTTGATTCTGGTGCAGATTTTAATGTTTTAGATGCAGAGATCGGAACAGCTATAGGGTTAGACATAAAGAAAGGTGTAAAGGGAAAAGTTTTTGGGATAGCGGGAAAAGGAACGGATTATTACATGCACAAAGTAGATGTAAAAGTTGGGGGTAGATTATTTTCTGTTGAGGCAGGTTTCATGCCTAATCCGCCTCAAAACGGTTATGGCGTAGTCGGACAAAAAGGTTTTTTTGATATTTTTGTGATTAAATTTGATTTATTAAAAAAACAAATTGAGTTAAAAGAAAGAAATTTTAGTTCGAAAAAATAGAATAACTTGCAATCATATGAACTTTTTTGATCGGCTAAGAGGGGAAAGGGACGAACCACAACCGGAACTTATTGAGGAGCCTGCTACTGAGGAGGAGTCTGAACCAACTGTTGAAGAACAGGGACCTGTACCAATGACACCTGACGATGTGGATCGTGTGGCTGAGGAGATTCGTAGAGATCGAGATAAACCAAAGCCACCAATGGTGAATTAGATGAATCCAAAAACCGCCTCAGGCGGTTTTGTTCTTGATTACAAAAAGCGTCAGTGTTATGCTCGATTGCGTAATTGTTCATGGAGAGGTGGCCGAGTCTGGTTGAAGGCGCAGCTCTCGAAAAGCTGTAGGCCCGCAAGGGTCTCGAGGGTTCGAATCCCTCCCTCTCCGCCATTTTACAATTTCAGCGATTTTGGGGATTTTTGTTTCTTCCCGCGCCTGCGGCGCGGTCGCGCTCCGCGCGAAAAGGGCTGATTTTGCAACGATTTGCCACGCTCCGCGTGGGCAAAAAGAAATATTTTGATTTTGGATTTGGAAGTTCGAACCAATCTTTTTTAGAAAATCCCGAATCCCTTCGGGATTTTCTTTGGAAGCGATAATTTTGGCTTGTTTGCTGTCTTTTATGAATTTGTCGGCGAGTTCGAACCGATTATTACTTTTTTGTTCAAAAGACTTTAATTTGTCTTTCAAAACTTGTTTTTGATTGATGAGAATATTTTTTGCTTTTTGATACTCTTTGATATTGAGGACACTTTCCAAATAAGCGTTCATTAGTTTTTCCAATTTCTCATCAAGTTTTGAAA
>CAYNRK010000011.1:0-24739 GCA_964399675.1 uncultured Gammaproteobacteria bacterium
GGAATTGTTTTGTCGCAGAGAGACTATAAGGAGTACGATAAGTGGTACTCTGTTTTTACTAGAGATAGAGGAAAGGTAAGATTTTTAGCGCGTGGTGGTCATAAACCGCTTGCAAAATTGACACCGCATTTGGAAATGGCCTCAGAGGTTGAGCTCTTATTGGTAAACGGTAGACTGTATCACACAGTTGCAGGAGTTGAGAAAAAAAAGTCATTTTCAAACATTCACAACAACCTTTCACTTTTATTGCTTGCACAAAACGGACTCCACCTTGTTGATATTGGAACAGAAGAACACGAAGATGATCCGGAAATTTATTCACTAATTTTTGAGTGGATAGAGTTTTTAGAAAGCGGGGAGACTTTTAGTGTTGAACGAGCAGGATATCTTCTGGCGTCTTTTGCATTGCGACTTATGTCGATTTGTGGTTATTGTCCTGAACTTAATTTTTGTCTTGGATGCCGGGTTCCTGTAGAACCAAATTATTACAAGTGGCACGCGCTTAAGGGCGGAGTTGTTTGTAACAATTGCTGCAGCAACGACCAAGAGCATTGGTTTAATGCTCGGCCCATGAGTGATGGTTGTTTGAAAATGTTGCGCTTTGCTTTGTCTGGATCATTTGCAGATCAGCTTAAGCCGCGTTTAGATGCACAGACAATTGGACTGTTCCATGATGCAGTGGAATCGCTTATTATTTCTCATTTTCCAACGATTCCCGCAAGCTCAATAAAAGCAGCCTGCAATGTTTAATACAGTTGCAAAATAGGCATTTTTTCTCTAAACTATGTCCAGAAAGGGTATGAAAACAAGCGCTATTGGAAACATTGATCAACATCTTGGCAAAGAGGTTGAACTAAAAGGTTGGGTGTATAATTTCCGCTCTAGCGGAAAAATTTTCTTTTTGCAATTCCGCGATGGAAGCGGTCGAATTCAGGTTGTTTATTCAAAAGACGGGCTTTCAGATGATGAATGGGAAGAACTTCAAACAATCAGACTTGAGTCGTCTGTGACTGTCCAAGGGCTTGTTAAAGCTGATGATCGCGCCCCTAGTGGATTTGAACTTGAGGGAAAAACATTTAAAACAATTCAAGTCGCCCCAGACGATTACCCAATTGGGAAAAAAGAACATGGTCCGGATTTTCTTTTGGACCAAAGACATTTGTGGTTGCGTTCAGAACGTCAATGGGCTGTGATGCGAATTAGGGATACAATTATTAGATCCACTTATGAATTTCTTCGTGAGCAAGGATTTATTAAATTTGATTCTCCAATATTGACACCAAACGCATGCGAAGGCACAACCGAACTTTTTGAAATGGATTATTTTGATTTGGGCAAAGCTTACTTATCCCAATCAGGACAATTATATCTTGAGGCTGGAATAATGTCGTTTGGAAAGTGTTTTGATTTTGGTCCGGTGTTTCGAGCTGAAAAATCAAAAACAAGAAGACACTTAACAGAGTTTTGGATGATGGATGTTGAGGCTGCTTTTGTTGATCATAATGGAAACATGGATTCACAAGAAGCACTTATGTGCAGGATCGTTAGCGATGTTCTTAAAGAAAGGCCGTACGAATTAAAGGTGCTTGAACGCGACACTGCAGCACTTGAAAAAGTTGTCTCTCCATTTGTTCGTATTACTTACGAGCAAGCAGTTGAAAAGCTACGTGCGCTTGGAAGTGATATTAAGGACAACGCTGATCTTGGTGGAGATGATGAAACAATTCTTTCAAAAGAATTTGATAAGCCGTTTTTTATTGAAAAATATCCAGCAGAGGTAAAAGCGTTTTACATGAAGCGAGATTCTAATAATCCGTCGCTCGCGCTTTGTAATGATCTGCTTGCACCTGAAGGGTTTGGAGAAATAATTGGTGGATCACAGCGCGAGGATAATTACGATATACTGCTCCAGCGGATAAAAGAACACAATCTTCCTCTGGAGCAATTTGAGTGGTATCTAGATCTTCGAAAATATGGATCAGTACCACATTCAGGTTTTGGATATGGTCTTGAGAGAATTGTTGGTTGGATCTGCGGACTCAATCATGTAAGAGAATCAATTCCATTTCCACGAATGATTCATAGAATAACGCCTTAAATTTATATGATACGCACATGGATAAGTGAGACACCCGAGCATATTGAAAAAACAGTTCGAATAAATGGTTGGGTGCACAGTGTGAGAAAAATGGGGGAGAAGTTAATATTTGCTGATATCCGGGATGGTTCAGGAATGGTTCAGGTTGTTGGATATGTTCCAGACTTGAAAGATGAAGTTGCTACCATTTTAAACAATGTAAAGCCAGAATCTGCAATTGAAATTGAAGGAACAGTTCAAAAACGAGACAAAAAACAAATCAACCCAGATCTTCCAACAGGAGAGATTGAGATTGGACTTTCTGAGATTAAGATTTTAAACCGATCAAAAACACCGCCGTTTGAAATCGATAAGGATACTTCTGCTGTTGATGAAGCGCTCCGCTTGAAATATAGGTATCTTGATTTGCGTTCAGAAAGATTGCAGAAAAATATTCGACTTCGAAGTGATTGGGTTCAAGCGTGCAGAGAATATTTGTTTAATCAGAAATTTGTTGAGATTGAAACACCGCTTCTTACTAAAGCAACCCCCGAAGGCTCACGAGACTTTATTGTTCCGTCTCGTTTGCAACAGGGAAAGTTTTTTGCTTTACCACAAAGTCCGCAACAATATAAGCAGCTTTTAATGACTGCTGCTTTTGAAAGATATTTTCAAGTTGCACGCGCATTGCGAGATGAAGATTTAAGAGCTGATCGGGGATTTGAGCATTCACAAATAGATATTGAAATGAGTTTTGTTGAGCGCGAAGATGTAATGCAAACAGTGGAAGCTATGGTGATATTTGCTGCAGAAAAACTTGGCTTCACAATAAAAGAAAAACCTTTTCCAAGAATTTCTTACAAAGATGCAATGGAAAAATATGGAGCTGACAAGTTTGATCTTAGAACTGATAAAGAAAAAGAAGCAGGTATTTTAGCTTACGCTTGGGTAATAGACTTTCCGTTTTTTGAAAAGGACAAGAAGTCAGGAAAGTGGACATTCACACACAATCCATTTTCCAATCCACTTCCTGAATATCGGGACGACCTTCTTGCTGGAAAGAACATTGAAAATATTCTTACAACTCAGTACGACCTGGTTTGCAATGGATATGAATCAGCTGGAGGATCAATTCGGGCGCATGAAGCAGAGGTTTTAGAAGCTGTCTATAAGGTGATGGGGTACAATAAAGAAGAGCTTGAAGATTCAATCGGTCACATGCTTGAAGCATTTTCATATGGCGCACCTCCGCATGGTGGGATTGCGCTTGGGGTTGAAAGGAACCTTATGAATTTGACAGGCGAGGCAGCTCTTAGAGAAGTGGTTGCGTTTCCAATGACAAGTTCAGGCAACACTTCTGTTATGGACGCACCGTCTGAATTACTTAACACCACATTGGATGAGCTTGGAATTCAACCAAAAAAATAGCTAACTTGAGTCAAAAAACAGGTTATGGGATACAAAGTAAAGCTGGAACAATTTTCAGGACCACTTCATCTTCTTCTTGAACTTATTGAAAAAGAGGAACTTCCTATTACGGAAGTTTCTCTTGGCTCTGTTACAAATGATTATTTGAAACATATCAATGTTGGTAAGGTTAGCTCTGAAGAAATGGCGGATTTTTTGGTTCTTGCAACTCGACTGTTGCTTCTCAAGTCACACGCCATCTTGCCAAGAGAAGAATTATTAGAAGAAGAAGATCCTTCAACACTTGCTTTGCAGCTTAAGATGTACAAAGAGTTTATAGATGCATCGGTTCACATTGAATCTTTTTTTGATGCAACAGAAAAGCTTTATCCAAGAGTGCGAGCACAGGTTATTACACCAGAAGAATTTTCAGTTCCAGAAAATCTTGATGTCCCGCTGCTTTACAAAACAATGAATTCGATAATGAAAAAAATCGAACCACTCTTTAATCTTCAACAATCAGCAATGGAGCGTGTGGTAAGTGTTAAAGAAAGATTGCACGAAATTCATCAGATAGTTCTAAAAAAATCCCGTCTTACTTTTAAGGAGATGTTTTCAAAAGGGCACACAAAAGTTGATGTGGTTGTCAGTTTTTTGGCGCTTTTGGAACTTGTTAAACAACAAACAATTTCCGTTGTTCAGTCCGGTGCTTTTTCAGACATTGAAATAAAAAAAGTTGACTAATATGATCACCACAACTCTCGAGGCTGTTCTGTTCGCAATTGCAGATCCGATCAGCAAAACAAAACTTCAAAAAAATCTCAATGTTTCAAAAGAGGTTCTTAATGAAGCAATTGAAGCTTTGCAAACAAAATTCAATACAGACGATTCAGGTATTCACCTTCTGGTTCATGAAGACAAGGTTCAGTTTGTCACAAACAAAATTGTTTCAGATTCTGTGTCAAAGTTTTTGAAAAAAGAAGCTCAGGGACCACTAACAAGGCCGTCGCTTGAAACACTTACAATCATTGCTTATCGCGGACCAATTACAAAACCGGAGATCGAGCAGATTCGCGGAGTCAATTGCAGCTTAATCATCAGGAATTTATTGATTCGAGGTTTTATAGTTGAGAACCAGGACAGCACACAACTACAAGCATTGTACTCACTTTCTTTTGAGTTTATTCGAGTACTTGGTTTGAAAAATTTGGAAGATCTTCCGGATTTTAGCAAGCTTCATGATCATTCACAGATCAACGATCTTTTGAATAGGTTGCAAGAAGAAACTGAAGTATGATTGTAAAAATGCTTAGTCAGTTAGTGATTGCAACATCGCTTTTCAATCTTTTCCCAGCAGACGCTGGAGATGTTGAGCGTCTTGCACGACTCCCTGTGTCTGTTGATGTTGAGGCCGGTTTGTTTCTAAATGGTTTTACATCACCACTGCCTCCTGCACAAAGTCCTGAAGACGCACCAACAAAAACAAACCCAAGAAGTCTGGGAGTTGTCACAAGTGCGGTAAGTGCTATTATCGTTGATCGAAAAAGCAAGGCGGTTTTGTTTGAAAAAAATGTTAGTGTTCCACGATCGATCGGAAGTATTACAAAATTGATGACCGCATATGTATTTTTGCAATCTAAACCAGATTTGGATGAGGTCGTTTCCATTCAACCGGAAGACATTCGTTATGGCGGCATTCAGCACGTTTCCATGTATGCGCCTGTTCGAGCGCGCGATTTGCTTGCAGCAAGCTTAATCAGCTCAGACAACACAGCAACGGCTGCGCTTGTACGACTTACAGGGATGATGGAAGGGGATTTTGTTTCGCACATGAACGAGACAGCTTCAAGTTTTGGAATGAAACAAACAACATTTGCAGACTCAACCGGTTTGTCGTCAAATAATCAATCAGTGGTTTATGATGTTGTTCTAATGCTTGATAGAATTGCAGAGGAAAAAGAAATTCGTAAGCTAACACAAAAACTAACAGCCACAATTGTAGGCCAGGACGAGCGAACATTTTTTTTGAAAAGCACTGATGAACTGCTTGGGACATTTGTAAATAGAAAGCCTTACAAAATCGTAACTGCTAAAACAGGATTTTTGCCCGAAGCAGGATATTGTTTAGGAAGTGTTTTTTCAAAAAACGATTCAAACGAAATTATTGTAGTGGTGCTTGGATCTGAAACAAAAGCAGGTAGATTTCAAGATGTAAAGGGGCTTGCCACCTGGGCGTATAAAACATTTGTTTGGTAAATATGCAAGAGACAATTCTTTATTGGATAGAAGACATACCGGTTGAGCTGGCAACAGCATTGCTTGCCATGCTTCCGATTACAGAGCTTAGAGCTTCGCTTCCGGTTGCCATTACTGTTTTTGGACTGGATCCGCTTACAGCTCTTATTTACTCTTTGATAGGAAATGCTGTTCCACTGCTCTTTATTTTTTGGTTGCTCCCTCCGTTATTGAGATACACAGAAAAGAATTCAGTAACGTTTCACAAGATCATGGAAAAATATTTTTCTTATCTTAGAAGTAAACATGAGAAGCGATACCAAGTATACGGCAGGATAATTTTGTTTTTTCTTGTGGCAATTCCGCTTCCTGGAACAGGTGTGTGGACAGCAAGTCTTCTTGCGGTTTTATTTGGAGTAAAGCCTCGTTATGCAATTGGGGCGATATTGAGCGGTATGGGCCTTGCCGGACTTATTGTGTTATCAATCACTCAGGGTCTAATTAGTTCAGTATCACTTGGCCTATGAGAATTTTTATAGACGGGTCAACAATTTGTGATGAAAAAGGAGAGGTTGGTGCCGGGATTGAGCATTACACATGGTCAATTATTTTTTCTCTTTTACGTGTTTCTTCTGAGCATGAATTTCTTCTTCACGTTCCAGCGCAGCTAAGTCCACCTCGTTTGAGAACACTAACAGAAGGAGTAAGGAACGTTCGGGTTATTAGATCATGGGGTTTGAATATTTCTTTTGTGTCTCAACATCTTTTATTTCCTCTTAGAATTGCAGCAACCCGATCGGATGTATTCTTTTCACCATTCGGACAGCTTCCTTTATTCCTTCATGGGAAAAGCGTGATCACAGTTCACGATGTTTCTATTTATGATCATCCTGAATGGTTTTTGGAATTGGGAGAGCAAAAATTTTCCAAACAAGTGGTTGTTCCAAGTTCATTTAAAAATGCCACAAAAATAATTTGCGTTTCAGATTTCACACAAAAGAGACTTAACAGTTTGTTTAAAGAATCGTGTGGAAAAACATCGGTTGTTTTTGAGGGTGTGGAGCCAATGGAGATTTCCAATGAGTATTCAGAACGATTCCCATTTGATAAAGACTTTGTTTTGTTCTTGGGCACAATTGAACCGCGGAAAAATCTTGCGAATGCATTTTTTGCCTTTCATGGTTTTTTGGAAAGTCACCCAGAACTTGCCAGCCAAGTGCGTTTTGTTGTGGCCGGAAAGTTGGGGTGGCAAACAAAACAAATTGAAGAAATTGTTGCGCAAGTTAATAATCATTGGAAAGAAGCAGAGCCAAATGGAGTTATTCAATTTTTAGGTCCTGTAACAGAAGAAGAAAAATGGACTCTTCTTTCAAGAGCGTCTTGTTTGTTGTTTCCGTCTCTTGAAGAAGGATTTGGACTTCCTGTTCTTGAAGCAATGAGTGTTGGAACTCCGGTTATTACAACCAGATGTGGGGCAATTCCTGAGATTGCAGGAGACGCCGCACTTTATGTTGAACCAGATAATATTGAACAAATGAACTTTGCTCTTGCGCAATGTTTTCTTGTTCCAGAGGGTATTGGGGAGTTTAAAGAGATTGGACTTGCTCGAGCAAAAGAGTTTACTTGGGAGTCTGCTGCTGAAAAGACTCTTGAGGTTATAGAAAGTTTAAACTAACCCGTATCATTGCAAAGAATCGACCATCTCAGCATGGTGGACCCGACCGGAATCGAACCGGCGTTTGCTGGTGTTAATTCAGCTGAGGTTACCGTTACCCCCACGGGCCCACCAAGCCAAAATGATAAGTGTAACAAAATAAAAACTCCTCCGTTATTCTCGGGGGAGCTTTTATTTAACACCAGCGTTTTGAGGATATACCTCAGCTGTAAAAGTATTAAATCACATCTGAACCCTTTTGTCAACGTTTACAATTTCTTTGTTTACAATTTCGTTTGAAGATAAGCAATCAGGACAATTTGTGCCATAAGCGCGTAGTAAAGAGGAACATCACCTTTGCGCTTTACAAAGAAATCGTGGAACCAAAAATGGAACGTATTGAACCACCTCAGAAGTGAGGTTTTTGTTATATCATAAATACCAATAAGTAAATCTGGCAAAACCGAGCCAGCTATTGCCCAACTGAAAGTTTTTAAAGATTCAATGTCTTTTGTGTTGGCAAGCATTAGAACAAAAAGGATCGCAATAATCGCATCAACCGTAACATAGGCAACTGCTCGCTTCTTTTTTATTTTTCTAATTCGATAGTTATCAGCCATTCCTGTGTCACCATGCGGAATCATGTCAATTAGGAAATGAGAGATCAAACCAAAAATAAAGCCCCAAAGGGGGGCTCCAACAGTTTGACCAATAACAGCACCAAGTGCAGCGTGAGTTGTAAGTGTCATAGACTTTTACAATTCTATCATGACAGACTTTTCCCAGCAATTAGAAAAGAGAGGGGCTACCTCTCAGTGTGTGGGAGCGCGCCGATGATGGCGGTCAGGAGCTTGGCGAGCGGTTTCGCGGCCCGCTTTGCAACCGCGATGTGCTCGGCGTGGTCTTGCTTGGTCGGTGGGTTGGTGACGAAGGCCGGTGCCAGAACTCGGACACCCTTGTGAAGAGCCGCAATCGCGCACTCAGGCTTCACGCTCATGCCAACGGTTCGTCCGCCAAGCGCGGCCAGATTGGCCTTGTCGTGCTCGACACCTTCGAAGTGTGGTCCCCGCCAGAAGACGTGTGGCCCATCACAGCTGATCACGTTGTCTTCATCTGCGTTGAACGCAGTGGCGATGAGTTCAGGATCCAGGACCGATGCGGGTTCGACGAACTCGCCCGGGAAGAGCGGAAAGACCTCGCCTCCGCCGGCCGACACAAAGCTGCTGATCAGCATTACACTGCCGGGCTCCAGCTCTTCGTCGAGCGAGCCAACGCCGCAGGTGGGAACCAGGTTTGTGGCCCCGAGCTTGATGAGCAGCTCTACCTGCAGGCGCGCCATGTGGCGCACATCCGGGTTGAACGTGTCCTCGTTCATGTGGATGCGTCCACGCAGCACGAGGACGCGGCGTCCGTTGGCCCTTCCGATCTCGAACTGGCGAGCATGACCTTCGACGACCTCCAGCTCCTTGAATGCGTCCAGATCCGTCATCGGAACCGTGTGCTCGGCTTCGAACTCGAAGGCATCGCCCCAGCCTGTGCCAAGGATGGTGGCTGTGTCGACCTGTTCTTCTGGTCCAAGGCGCAGAAGTTCGCGCAGGCGAACCTCAGTCGTCCTGAGCAAGGTTTCGTAGTCTGCTCGTGTGATCATTTCGTGCTTCCTTCCAGGGTTCTCTCTCGGGCTGAATACTAAGATGATTCAAGGGTGTTGTCAAGATAGGAAATATTTGTTATGCTTTTGCCGTTTCAAGCCGATGTGGCGGAACTGGTATACGCGCACGACTCAAAATCGTGTGGGGAAACCCATGTGGGTTCGACTCCCACCATCGGCACCACAAATAAAATGGCTGGGTAGCTCAGTTGGTTAGAGCGCAGGACTCATAAGCCTGAGGTCGTGGGTTCAATTCCCACCCCAGCTACCAAGAAAAAATCCGAGCAAGTCTCGGGTTTTTTCTTGACATAAGAACATTTTTCAATTATATTGCACCCGCGGGGTAGAGCAGTCTGGCAGCTCGTTGGGCTCATAACCCAAAGGTCGTCGGTTCAAATCCGACCCCCGCAACCAAATGAGACGCTCTTAGCTGAGGGTCTTTTTTGGTTAAACCAAAGTAGTGCTGGATGAAGGGAAACTGATAGTTTTTTGTCTTGAAGACGTAGGTTCAAAAATGCAAAACGGATGATTTCTCGTTTCTGCTCTTTTGATTTTTCTAAATAAAGTTTTTTGGCCTGATCTGCAAAATCTATGAGTTTTGCGCCAAGTTCAAAATATTTCTCATCACTCTTTTGGTGAGACTCAATTTTTTGAGAAACATGATCTTGCTCAGCCCTGTATTTATTTGAAAGCTCGTCATATTTGGCTTTTGTAATCTCACCATCAAGTTTGTCAATATATAAATTTTCTATTCGTTGTTGCAGTCGATTGTACTGAGTTTGAAGATTGTCAATTGCAGTTGCATGAAAATTAGCTTTCTCTTTATGAGCTTCCCTCATTGCATCTTTAAGCCAATCAAGGAACTCTTGATCATTTATCTCAAGACTGCTCAATGATTCGATTATTTGCTTTTCAAGATCTTCTTCACGTGTGTAGATGCTTTTCTGCTCGCAGCCGCCATGGCCTGTACAGCGGTAATATGTATGGCCTTTTTGTATCTCAGCAGTAATTGCTCGGCCGCAAACAGCACAAGACATAAACCCTTTTAACAAATGAAGGTATTTATTTTTCTTTGAACCATTCTTTTTAATATCAAACTTTTTCTGAACACGATAAAAAATATCTGATCTTATAATCCCTTCATGAACAGCAGGGTATTCTTTCCCGCACCAAATAAATTTTTCACCAGTGTAAAAGGGATCTTTTAAAATATTTGCCAACTGACTCTTTGGAACAGGCCTGTTGTTTTTAAGTTTCCAACCTTCTTCAAACAATTCTTGTCTGATTGTGCTGAGCGATTTATCAGTTGTTGCATATAGCTCAAATGCACGAGCAATGTACGGTGCCTCTGAGGTGGCGGATTCATCAATATGCCATGTGGCACGTCTTGAGCCGTCTATGCGAACAGATTTGTAACCTCGCTTTAGATTGCCTGGGTAATGCCCTTGTCTTGCTTTTTCAAGTTGGCCTTTAGTTGTTTCTTCTCTTAGATTGTTGATGTATTGGCGGGCAAATACAACCTTGATGTCCCACTGAAGAATATCTGATGATTTTGATTGTTTGTGCAATATAAGTCCATCTTTTACAAAATGAACGTGGTTGCCATCAACATTACGCCAGTCATCAATTTTAACGGCGTCTTGAAGAGATCTGGTAATGCGGTCCACTTTTTCAACAAGAACGTTCTGGATACCGTTTTTAGCCACATAAGAGAGCATCTCCTGGAACGTCTTGCGCTCATCAACCTTGCTTGCTGATTCAGATACCTTAAACGTTTTTACAACTCTAAAATCTTTCCGTTGAGCATAATCAACGAGTAGGCGTTTTTGGGAATCAAGCGAGAATCCTTCCTCTTGTTCGCGGGATGAGACCCTGCAAAATATAACTGATTTCATAAGAGTTACTTTTCCATATTATAACATCACTTAGGTTTAAGTGTTTAAGTGACGAATAGGTGTTTAAATACCTTCAAAGGAAAGATGGATTAAGTGTTTAGCCGTTTAATTACTTATAGTAATAAACGGTAAATACTAATCATCTTACTTCATTGAATTAGAAGATAATGAGTCCCAAGAATTTTTGGCGAAATAGACTTTTGATCGTGGGTAATCATCTCGTCCATGCTTACTCCCAATACCTTCGCAAACTTCTCCCAGCTCAATAAGTTTTTTCAAAGCATCTCTGGTGTTGTTGTCTCCTATCCCAATTGCCTCTACAATTTCTTTTCTTGTTTGAGGGCCGTCTGATTGCTCTAGTAAAGTCGGGATTCGTTCCATTGCTTTTTCGAGCTTTAATCTATTTTTGTCATATTCTCCATCATAGATAAATTCTATTGAATCTTCACTTGTTTGAATTTTAACCTTGAAAGGTGGATATAATTCATCATCCCAACATTTTGTTTGAGTGAAGATTAGGAACTTTTCATTATCTTCTTTTTTTAACTCCACAACCAAACTGGAGGCAAGGGCACCGAAGATGGCCGTACTTCCTCGAAGCGAATGTGATAGATCATTACCACCCAATCCCATGCCTCCTGGCTTGCGATGATGATGAATCATTAAAACAGAACAACCTGTGTCAGTTATTGGTATCAACGCCCGCATTACCCGTGACATTTCCGAGCTGTTTTCATTCATCTCGTGTAATTGAGTTAAATTATCCAAGATAAGGAGACGAGTATTCTGTTTCACAACATGTTCGATCAAGTTGTCAATCGATTCTTTTTTATCAAGTCGTAATCCTTGACGTAAGAACAGTGTGATGGGCAGATCGATTACTTTTGACAATGAGCGAAATCTTGATTGAACTTGTCTTCTAGGATTTTCTTCGTTAACAATGCAGACCGGTCCTTTTTCAGTATAAAAATGATTGAATGCTTTTTTCCCAGATGCTACCGAAGTAGCAATGCTCATTGATAGGAATGTTTTAAAAGTACCAGCAAAACCGCTAAGCATTGTAGTTGTGCCTTCTGGAACAAGGCGATCAACAACCCACTTAACGTCGGATATTGGTTCTTTCATGAAATGTTCAAGAGTTTGAAATTTTACTTGATTTGTTTCAACTTCTTTAATTATTTTTGCAAATATATCATCCATATTTTTCTATTATTTCTTTGAATGACATTTGTTCACGTTTCATCAAGAAACTAATAACATCTCCAAACTCTCCACATCCAAAACACTTAAATTTACCGTCTGGAAATAAGGTAAAGCTTGGGGTTTTTTCCTCGTGAAGAGGACACAGAGCAACTTTTAGGCGTCCAGCCTTACGTATGGGTTCTTCTAATAAATTTTCAATTTCGATTTCTCTTACACGTTGTATACGCTCTTCCCATTTTATTTCACCAAGATCAGACGGATTTTGTGATTGTCTCATTACTCGATTCAATTGAAAGATTTGGCGTTCTGTTTCTTTTAGTTCATTTAACATCAAGGCCCTGACCCACATTTGGCCAACCTCTCGACTCCATTCATCTTCAGTAGCGGCGTATATCCGTCTAAGTTCTTGTTTTACAACAAAAAGAATCTCGTCTCGCCTTTTTTTCCAAAGGCCAAGATTGTGTTTAATACACTCTTTATCTGGCTTGAAAATTTCTACAAGCTCCTTTGGTGTGGGTCTTTGAACATAGTAGTGCTTATTCATATTGAGCTAGAATGTTGTTTTTATATTTCAAGATTCAATTTCTGATAACGATCTTGATTTGAATGAGTTGAGCTTTTTTCACACAACACGCTGAACAAACCAACATATACATCAGCAGCCTCAGCTGCCTCATCAAACGAAACACAAGAATCAGTCCTGTCTTCCAAGATCTTTTGTAAACGTTTAATTGTTTCTTGACTTAACATGAAGTAAATTTGAACAAAAAATTCTGTATTTCCACTCGGGCTCTTGTACTAAACCGAGAAGAACTACAGAATTCACTGTGTACAAGAGCTTTTGTTGTAAATGACGAAAAAATCCCCACCGTTGGGCAGGGATTAAAAAACAGGTGTTGTTTCTAATCAACCCAAGGGTTGAGACTAGATTCAAACACCTTTACTCCATGTTTCTTTTCAAGAATTCTCGCCCTGAAATTTTTTCAGGGAATAATGTTTTTTTGATCTATTTTGATCAATGAATTTTTATTGAACAAATTAAGTCTATGATTTTTAAGTACAGTTGTCAAGAGGCATGATTTCTAACTATCATCATCTCCCATTGTAATCACATAATGAACATCAGTTCTTGATAGCACATCTTGTCTTAGTTTTTCACTCCAACCTAATACAAACTGAAACCACAGCTTAGCAGCATAAGCGTCACCTTGTTTTGCTTTTTGTGCAATTGCATTAAGTATTTCTGGTGCATGTGGTACTGCGTTTGAACGCACTTGATTGATAAGTTCATTTTGAAAATCTTTGTCCTTCTTCCATTCGCAAAGAGTTTGTTCGCTTACTTGAATTTCATTAGCAAATTCCTTCTGTGTTTTACCTCGTTCTTGCTTTGGTGTAGATAAAAAATCCAAGAAAGTCACCTTCCGTACATCTTGATAAAATTCAGGTAAATTTAAGCTGTTTTCCTGCATAATTACTTACAGTTTGCTCTATTTTCTGTTACATGTCGAGCGAATCTTGTAAATACTGTACCAAAAAAGTATTATGAATCTACATTCGCCTAAACCTTCTTTTGAAGGCATGGCACTGAAGAAATCCCACGCAAGCATTGTTGGTCCGCTGACCAGCACTTACTTGCGTGGGTCCGTATCCGAAAGGGTGCGGGGCAGTTTCGAAAGAGGCTGTCGTTGCGTTCGGCGGATCTTTGTGTTTAAAAAGTGTACTTATTTTTCAATAACGTACGCGTTTCATAATAATGAGAATTAACCAATATCAAATCAATATGCAAAATGTTACGAAGTTTTTATTCCTGTTTTCTGTTGTTGTATCTAGTTTTTTCTTTTCTACTCTAACCACTCAAGCTGACTCCTCTACTATTGTCTTGTGGAATAATTACACCCCCTTAGCAGATGAAACAGAAGGGGCGTCTATAGATGTACTTGGGTATACGAGTGTAGATTTGCAATTTGATTGGCAGGGCGAGACGCCAACCCACACCTGTCAATATGCATATACAAATTACGACAGCTCTGGGACACAAATTTATTACAGTTCTTTTTTATACTTTCCTAATCATGGTTGTGTTGAATCAGTAACAATACCGATTGAATCAAATACGTCTCATATAAAAATTGATGCCTGGACGCCCCCTTCTGGAAGTTTAAACGCAACAGTAACATTGGTTCCGCCCACGTGTACCGTATGGACATATTCAGATTGGAGTGTTTGTTCGATTGATGGGCAACAAACACGATCAATTATTTCTTCATTACCAGTGGGATGCGATGGAGGAAGTCCGTCATTAACTCAAACATGTACTCCTAGTTGTACTGAAGATGTTTGGGGTTGTGATGAATGGGGAGAATGTCAGGAGACTGGAGAGCAGACAAGAACTTGTAATTTAATTGAAGATTGCGAATTGATTGAGCTTCAATCACCAGAAACATCTCGATCTTGTAACTACGTCCCCCTTTGCTATGAAGATGTTTGGGAATGTGGAGAATGGGCAGAGTGTTCTCAATATGGCAATCAAACAAGAAGTTGTACCAAAACTTTTGATTGTCCATCTGCAGAGACAGTTTCACCAACAACTTCTCAATCCTGTACATATACACCGCCATGCACTGAAGATACGTGGGGTTGTGCTTCGTGGAGTGAGTGTGCACCCAACGGCCTTCGATCAAGAACATGCACAAGAACCTATGATTGTTCCAGCGTTGAAACTGCACCACCTGCAACTTCAGAATTCTGCCAAAGCTCCAGCACTTCAACTGTTCCACCACAATCACCAAGTCAAAGCACAACGAATCAAAGCACAATAATAAAATCAACAGTTAAATTGTTGTGCCCCGTTGATTATCAGCGAGCCAGTCAAGGAAGCGGAACTGTAATTGATTCGTTGGGAACTATTTTGACAAACAAACACGTCGTAGAAGGCACTCTTGGTTGTCTGGTTGGATTTATAGATTCTTTTAATGACGAGCCTTATTTTGGGGCAAGACAAATCGCCGACATTGATAGATTGGCAAACCATGAAGATATCGCTGTGTTAAAGCTTAGAAATCCGAATAAAACAAACTTGGATTCAATAGGTATTTCAAACAATGTGAGTAGTGGTTTAAATTTGGGTGAAGAATTGCATATTTATGGTTATCCTGCACAGTTTGGAGACAACATCACATTCACAAGCGGGGATTTTAGTGGTATTGATGGTTCATATTTGAAAACCTCTGCGATTTTAGAATACGGCAACTCTGGTGGAGGTGCTTATACCGCGAACGGGAAGTTTATGGGCATTCCATCAGCAGTTGAATCTGGAGAATTGAACTCAATGGGTTATATTTTATCAATTGACTCAATTAATGCATGGATGAACAACTCTTCACTTGCATATACACCCGATACAAACAGCTATTCACGAGTGTCTTTGTTAGAAGACATTGATTTAAATAATCTAGATGAATTCCAACTCTACATTCCAGGTGATGAATCCTTAATTGATGACACAACCCCTTCTAGCCAAATATCAGAAACCGCTGAGAATTCTGAAGTCAATAGTATTACAAAAAGATTGCTTGGCTATATTCTTCTGCAAGTTGAATCAAAAGGTGAAGCTCATTATGTAGATCCGGTTTCAAAATATCGTTACTATCTAAAAGACGGTGATACAGCATACGCAGCTCTTCGGAAGTTTGGACTAGGAATCACAGACAACGATCTTGCAAAGATTCCGGTAGGGGTAGAAAAGCGTTTCGAAGATGCTGATACTGACAACGATGGGCTTTCTGACAAATTGGAAGAGGGACTTAAAACTAGCGTTTCAAACGCTGATTCTGATGGAGACGGGGTCAGTGATGGATTAGAGGTTTTAACTTACAATACAAACCCGCTCGGCTCTGGCGCCTTGTCCTATGATGACAGTCTTGCAGATCGCGTAAAAGGACGAATACTGCTACAGGTTGAGTCGAAGGGTGAGGCGTGGTACCTGAATCCTGTCGATGGCAAACGATATTACATGAAAAACGGATATGCCGCTTATCAGATTATGAGATACTTGAGTCTGGGTATCACAAACTCAGATCTAGCTGACATAATTGCGTCCAGTTTGTAAATTAGACGATTTTCGATTGTTATGACGAAGTACACTTTTGTAATTATTTTTGCTCTGTTTCTTGCTGGGTGTTCAACAAGTTCTAAATCAGAACTTTCAAATACCCGCATTTACGATTCAAACATTTACAGATACGAGGCAGAAGAGGAGGATTACGATGATGGTTATGAATGGGCCGAGTACAATGATATAAGTGATTTTGAAGAGTGTCAGTACGAGTTTGGTGCCAGTGATGCTGAGGATGGCTGTAATGATTACATAAAAGAAAATTACTCAGGCTATAAGTCGTTTGGTGCTCATGATTGCACAGAGGACTGTAGCGGACATGAAGCGGGTTATGAGTGGGCAGCAAATAATGATATTTATGACGTAGATGATTGTGCTGGATATTCGAACTCTTTTATTGAGGGTTGTTGGCAGTACGTTGAAGATTACTACTAAAAAAATCGATTTGCAGTGTAAGGTAATGATAAAAAATTGACAGCTTTAGAAATTGAAGTAAGATTCGAGTTATTGCTACATGCTCCACCGTAGCAAAAAATCGTTTTGTTATTCCTCTAAGTCCGCAGGGAAACTTGCGGGTGGAGCCTTAGAGGAAGAATAAAGCGATTTTTGTTATGAGTATCAAAATACAATGTCAAGGCATGCGACGTGACCTCAGAGATAATTATAAATCTGGTGAAAAAGCTGCGATATTTCTTCCTGTCACCACAGTTAAAATAACTAACTGGGGTTTTGACCCTGTTGTTTCTTTAAATCCTGGTCAGGAATTCTCTCAAGTCCCGATTTCTCTTTTGAAAGAAAACGGAATCCGCCCCGACTATGCAGACCGAACCACGTTAGAAGTTTGGTTTGATAGAAAAATGCAGCCAATTCAAGTTCCGTTCGTGTTGTCTGATGATGACATACGGGGCATGGTATTAGGTTCGTTTCAGTGCCTAGGTTTAGCTTCGAAATTTCTTCTTGAGAACCATGATGGCCAACTTGTTTCTTGTTTTCTAGAATTTCCAGATTCTTTCCTATTGGACTCATAAAGTTAAAGAATTACATTAAGTTTAGATAAAAACAATGTTGGCTCAGGAAACAACTCTTTCCAATCAACCTCAAAAAACCGTTCAAAGATCGTCCTGTCTGGACAACCAGCCCGTCGAACGGGCTTAACCCGTTCAGGGAACCACGAAACCCCATCGATTAAACGTCGGTGGGTTTTCGTTTTCTCAGGGCTGAGCCCCGTTTGACGGGGCCCATATCGATATGCCATGACGACGTCAAACGTCGTAAGTGTTAGTATGGATAGAGTATGAATTTTGTCTATATTCTTTTTTGCGTCGATAAGAAACTCTATATTGGTTATACGACTAATTTAAAACGTCGGCTCAAAGAGCATCAAGATGGGCGATCTAGATCAACTTTACATCGTCGACCGGTCAAACTTATTTATTATGAACATTATTGCAACAAAAAAGACTCTAAAGCCCGAGAGGTGTATTTAAAAAGCGGTGGAGGCCATCGAGAGTTAAAAAGACAGCATCAACATCAGCTGAGAAAAAATGGATATAAACACCTTTAACTGTTTTTGGTTAAAAAAGAAAATCGCGCCACATCAGGTTGTGGGCGCGGGGTAGAGAAGGCAGGTGTACTGCCCGGCCGAGACGTACAAGCAGATCTCCTCGGTTGCCAAAGCAACTTCGGAGAGAAACTGGAGCAGTTTCGGAATGTGTTCTTTTCCAACGAACGAGACTTCGTATCTACAGCATTCGTCGTAGTGGATTGTCTCACCATCATCCATCCAGACACCGAACTGAGGAAGGAGGGTGGTGGTAAAGGCTCCGAAGTGCTCCATCAAGAAGGCTTTGATAGCTTCCTCAACGGTTGTGTTGTTCATTCGGTTTCCCAGCTTAGGCGCTGGAATGAGAAAGACCGCGGGCCGTCCGAGGTCTACGAGTCGATACGCATCAGACGCGAATTCGTCCCATTTACTCATAACAAACCTCCACTGGGAGAGTGATCGTAGTTGATTTAGTTGGATTCGTCAATGGTTGCCACCAAGCCCTCGAGTTCTGTTTGGACAATTAAAAAAGACCCAGGCCAAGCCTGAGTCTTTTTTGGTCTAGTATCCACGATCTTTTCTTATTTGCGTTTCAATGTGCCAGCTAGTAGGCGGATCAACTGTTTCTCTTTTTGGAAGGTCAGTTTCCGGTGCTTCTACTCCCCAATCTTCTCTGTATTGTTTTCGAGCCCTCATTGCCGCAACAACACCTTGATCAAAAACTTCTGTGTTATGAAGCCAATAGGCAGGACCAAATGTAAATGGATGTTCAAGGTATTGATGTGCTTCTCTTCTTCTGTCTTCTACCCATCCTTTTCCTAAGGTTCCTGATCTTGGACTTTTAACATCCCCAATCTCAGCTAAAAGAGCATCATATTCTTGATCAATGAATTCATGTACTTCATCAAGATATTTTCGATCTTCTTCTTTTTCTTTTGGATTAAGTTGATGGGATTTTTTTGGTCGAAGTGATTCTGCATCAATCATATTAACGATTTATTGAATTTTTGACATATTAACATATTGGCAATTTTTTCCAAAAGAACATTCAGTTGATGGGTTTGTGGAAATAAGTCTGTTAGAGGTCTAAAATGGTATACTATCTAGATATGAAAAAACACTACAAATTACTTGGGCTTTTTACAGCATTAAATATTGCGTTTCAATTAATATCTGATGTAACAGCTGGAAAAATTATTGATGTGTTTTCCTTTCCAGTCTCGATTACGATTCTGTATTTCCCAATTGTCTATATTATTTCCGACATTGTTACAGAGGTATATGGATATGCGCGGGCAAGGCGCGTTTTGTTGGTGACACTCCTTTGTTCAATTATTGCAGGTGTGATTTACCAGTTAGCGGTTTACTTGCCACCCTCAGCCATTTTCAATGCAAATGAGGCGTATCAAACAGTATTTGGTGTTGTACCTCGTGTGTTAGTCGGTGGTTGGATCGCTGTTTTTGTGGGTGATATTTTAAACAACTATGTTCTTGCAAAAATGAAAGTGTGGAGCAAAGGTAAGTTTCTTTGGATGCGAACTATCGGTTCCACTGTTGTTGGGCAGCTTGCAAATACAGCACTCTTTTATCTAATAGCACTTTACGCGATTTTGCCAAACAACGTTCTCTTGGTTTCAATTATTTCAGCGTGGCTTATAAAGACAGTCATAGAAGTTATTCTCACGCCAATTACTTATATTGTTATTAATAAGGTAAAGAAAGTTGAAGGCGAAGATCATTTTGATGATAAAACAAACTTTAATCCGTTGTCTATAAGTGTTGACTAGGCGACCGTCACCCGGTGACGGACGGGCTCGTTGTGTCATTTATACGCTGTTGCATTAGCGTTTTGAATTTAGTAACCTGTAAATGTATGCAGTTCACTGCAGTCTATGACTACAAAAACAATTACATCTAAAATTAAAAAGTTGGAAAATCGCGTCAAAGAATTGGAGTGTCTTCTTAGGGGTGGCCGCAGAACTCAGGGAGATGGAAGTCATACTATGCGAAAACTGAATGATCGTTTGGAACAAAGTCGTTTACATCAACAAAAACGTGTGCGAGAAATTCTAGCGCGTACGTATGGAAGCATGACAAAGAAACGTGCGGATGAGATTTCAAAACACATCAAAGAGGCACGGGTTTAAAAGTTAAACAAAAGATTTAAAATTTGCTTTTTTTAGAGAATCTTTAGCAACCCACTTATAGGACGATCGTCCTATAAGTGGATCAACAGGATTATCAAAAAATCACCGCGCATGGCGCGGTGATTTGTATTTCAAGCAAAGCAACAGAACTGGTATACTATTTTGGTATGAATCTAGGAAACCAAACATTAGAGTTCAATTTTGAAAAGGCAATTGAGTTGCTTGGTAAGCACATGCCAATTGCCAAGAACAAAAGAAAGCCTGTTGTAATGCATGCAATTCGAGTTGGTATGTATCTTTATGAAAAAGGATACTCAAACGAGATTGTCATCGGCGGCTTGCTTCACGACATTTTTGAGCAAACTGACATTTCACACGATGTGATAATTGGTACGTTTGGTAATGACGTTTATCAAATCGTTCTTGCAAATAGCCAAAACAAGGAAATCGACGAAACCATTCCTAAATGGCAAGATATGGTTAATCGGTGTGTCAAAGCAGGGAAGGATGCATTAATTGTAAAAGCAGCTGATGTGCTAGACAGCTATCATTTTTATCAAGCAGTTCAAAACCCTGAGGAGATTCAAAGGAGTGTAGGTATTGGAAAGTTTATTCTTGAAAATCTTCCAGATGGAATAGAGGATTCAATTTTTGAAGAGCTTGAACAGGTTAGATGATCTTATCCTCAACAATCATAACCAAAAAACACCGTGCATTGCACAGTGTTTTTTGATATAATACTCCCAACTGTGGGGAAAAGCGGCAAGCGCTGATCCCGCTTTCTTTATGGCTCATATTATCTCAGTAGTAAATCAGAAAGGGGGGGTGGGAAAAACAACCACGGCTTTGAATTTGGCCGCGTTTTTGGCTGATCACGGAAAGTTTGTTTTGCTGGTTGACATTGATCCACAAGCAAACGCAACCTCAGGGCTTGGTCTTGATCACACAGCTTTACCTGCGGGAATTTATGAAGGACTTGTTGGCTCACACTCACTTAGAAATCTTATCCATAAAACAGAACACGACGGCCTTAAAGTTTTGCCAGCAACACAGGCTTTGGCTGGTGCTTCTGTTGAACTTGTAAACGCTGACGAGCGCGAACATTTTTTACGAAAAGCCTTACTTGAGGTTCGAAACGATTACGATTACATTTTAATTGACAACCCACCATCGCTTGGGATGCTCACACTTAACGGTCTTGTTGCAGCTGATGCCGTTCTCATTCCTGTTCAAGCTGAATACTACGCACTCGAAGGTTTAACACAACTTCTCAATACAGTTAATCTTGTACGAGAGAATCTTAAACCAGACCTGGAACTTATGGGTGCTGTGATTACAATGTATGACGCCAGAACAAAGTTATCAAAAGAAGTTCTTGAAGAACTGTATCGATATTTCCCAGATAAGATTTTCCGTTCAGTTATCCCTAGAAGCGTAAGACTTGCTGAGGCCCCGTCTTTTGGGAAAACAATTTTAGGATACGACCCATCATCCAAAGCAGCAAAAGCTTATGGACGTTTAGCAAAAGAATTTATTTTAAGAGAGGAAGGACTTTTATGAGTTCAAAATCCGCACTTGGCAGGGGGCTTAGCTCCTTGATTCCACAAAAACAAACTCTTACCGAGCAGATTATTCCTGAAGCTCGGCATGAGATTAGAGAAATCTCAGTTGAGGAGATAAGAAAAAATCCGCATCAACCTCGTCATTACTTTTCAAAAAAGGACCTTGAGGATTTGATTTCTTCTATTAAGGAACACGGTATTATCCAACCGCTCATTGCTCACAGAACCGATGGAGAATATGAGTTGATTGCTGGTGAACGCAGACTTCGTGCTGCAACAACTCTTGGTTTGAAAACAGTTCCGGTAATTGTTCGCGAAGTAAATGAGCAGCAAAAATTAGAACTTGCTCTTATTGAAAATTTGCAACGGCAAGACTTAAATGGTTTTGAAGAAGCTTTAGCATTCCGTGCGCTTATTGATGAATTTAATCTAACGCAAGACCAGGTTGCAGAGCGTGTTGGAAAAGCTCGACCAACTGTAACAAACACGCTTAGACTTCTTGAGCTTCCTGATTATATTCTTGAAGCGCTTAAGACCGGACAGATTTCAAAAACACATTGTCGATCTCTTCTTGCAGAAACTGATGAAGAAAAGCAGAGAAAACTTTTTAAGCAAATTTTAAAGGGGGAGTTACCATCTAATGAAACAGCAAAACGTGTTACCGGTCTTGAAAAACACAAAAAGCATTCATCAAAAAAAGACCCAAATATTTTGGCTCATGAAAGAAACTTGCGAGAAATTTTGGGAACAAAGGTTGAGATTCAGGAGAAAAGCGGACGAGGGAAAATTACAATTTCATTTTTTTCAAAAGAGGAATTTAATAATTTACTTGATTTGATTTCCGGTTGAGTTATTTTTTCGCCTTGTCGCGTCCTTTGAGAACTTCAGCAAACCACCCTTTGACGGTATGTTTTGTAGCGTCTTTTATTTTATTTCGAGCATGGCGCGTTTTAGCGGTCTTAAGCCAATCAGGATTTGGTCCTTTGCGATTTTTGTCTGTTACGATTTCAACCATGTCACCTGATTTAAGTGAGGTATCAAGATTTCGCATCATGTCGTTAATCCGCGTTGCAACGCATTTGTTTCCAACCTCTGAGTGGATTGCATATGCAAAGTCAATAGGCGTTGCGCCTTCCGGTAGATCGATCACATCCCCGTGTGGTGTAAAAACAAAGATTCGATCCTGAAACACATCGATTTTCATAATCTCAAGCTGCTCCAGAAAATCCTTTTTACTTTCAAGTTCTTTTTGAATATTTGCAAGCTCTTCCATCCAGTGTGTGTTTTGGATTTTTTTTGAGCCCATCTCTTTATACTGCCAGTGAGCAGCCACACCGTATTCTGCCAGATCGTGCATTTCTTGTGTGCGAATTTGAAACTCAACAATTTCTCCATTATCAGTAAAAACGGTTGTGTGAAGAGACTGATAACCATTTGGTTTTGGTTGCGCAATATAATCTTTAATGCGTCCGGGAACAGGGCGCCACTTTTGATGGAGTGTTCCCATTACCAAATAACACTCGGCAACATCACTAACAATAATGCGGATTGCAATCAAGTCATAAATTTTTGAAAGATCACCTTGATAACGCTGGATTTTTTTATAAAGACTATAAAGTCGTTTAACACGCCCATGAACTTGAAAGTTTTTAAGCATGTTTACATTTGTAAGATGCTTGTCAGTTTGATCAATAATGCGACTCACATACGCACCTTTTTCGCGCACTTTGATGTCCATAATATTTTTCATGCGCTCAAACTCTTTTGGCAAAAGATATGCAAAAGAACCATCCTCTAACTCTCCTTTAAATTCACTCATGCCAAGTCGTCCTGCAATTGGAGCATAAATTTCAAGAGACTCACGCGCGATTCTTTGCTGTTTGTGCGGCGGTTGTCCATAAAGAGTTTGTAGATTGTGAAGCCTGTCTGCGAACTTCATGAACACAACACGCACGTCAGTTGCCATTGCTAAAAACATTTTGCGCATATTTTCTGCATACCTTTCAACTCCACGGTAACGGACTCTGTGTTTTAGTTTTGTAACACTGTCAACCAAAGAGGCAATGTCATTTCCAAATTCTGTTTGTAAGTTTTCAAGAGAGATGCCGGTATCTTCAACAACATCATGCAAAAGTCCGGCTACAACCACATTCATATGCAACTTCATTTCCGCAAGCTTGTAAGCAACAGCAACCGGATGCGAAATAAAAGGATGACCGGTTAATCGCTTTCCGTCTCCATGCGCTTGCTTGGCCATAACAAAAGCGCGCCGAAGCATTTCAGTATCCGGCTGCGAGTAATTGCGAATCACAAGTTTTTCAAGCTCATCAAATGAGCGTACAATTTCTACCATATATACTTAAGATACTATTGGTGTGGACTTGTGTAAAGAGTGTTAACCATTGACAAACCGCAGTTTTTATGCTATATTGAGGTTAATATATTTCTATGAGAGAACGTATGGGTCATCCACATATTGATACTGGTTCGCCTGATTCTGGGCGAGATTTTGAAAAACCCGAAGGTATGTCAACAGAAGAACATGAACAAGCTCTTTTTGAAAGGGGGCAAGCACGGCTAGACGCAGAGCTTCGTGATGCAGAGAATGCGGCGATGTTGTCTGAAGAAATTAAAGCAAGAGAAAAGAATGGGAAAGGAAAAAAAATTGCAAAAGACGTAGCCGGTGTTGCGTTTGGTGTTGGAACCGCTGGGGCCGTAGATCTTGCCGGTCGGACTTTGGGTGCTGCAAGAGAAGGGGTTAGTGAGGTGCGAAAAGGAGTTGAGGATTGGGGAAGTGCTGAAATGAAAAAACACATGGGTTGGGTCAAATATATTCCATTTGCAGGTAAATGGCTTCTTGGTAAGGATCCTAAAAACAAGACTCTTAAATGGCTTCTTGGTTCAAAAGAAAGTGTTGGAGAAAGAGAAGAGAAATTTCAAAAAGAGCAAAAGGCAAAACGAAAAACTTCCAAGGCAAAATCCAAACGAACAAAAAAATTTAAAAAAGCAGGTTTTTCTGAAAAGCAGGCAAAAGCAATGGCAGGAGAATTTGAGGATGATGATAAAGACTCTGGAAGTACAGCTGCTCCACCGCCCGCACCTCCGGCTCCTCCTGCTACTTAAAAACTATTCATCAAAAATAAAAACGGGCTTAAGAGGCTGTCCCAAAACTCTCACGTAAGTGAGAGTTTTGTGTATCTAAAATAAAAAAGAGGCTCCGGTGGAAGTCTTGTTTAGATCATTTTCTTTAGATT
>CAYNRK010000012.1:0-16417 GCA_964399675.1 uncultured Gammaproteobacteria bacterium
ACACTTTCCAAATAAGCGTTCATTAGTTTTTCCAATTTCTCATCAAGTTTTGAAAGTTCCTTTTTCGTCTTTTGTACAAAAAAGTCTGATGATTGAGTTGATTGGATTTTTTCTTTGCTTAATTCCTTTATCATCCAATCAGCGCAATCATCAGGCAAAGAAACTTTTTGTAGTTCACTTACAATTTGAGATGAAATTTTTTCTTCTCTTGTAAATACATTTTGCGTGCATTTGTGATGAGGATTTTTCTTGGTGCAGTAGTAGTAAGTGTAGGACTTTCCGCTCGGCTTCACTTTCTCGTCTGCCGTTATGGTGTAGCCACATTCTCCGCACTTGAAAAATCCACGATAGAGAAAAAATTTCATCGTTTCTACTTTTTGTGGTTTCGATTTCCTTTTCATCACTTCTTGGCACTCATCAAAAAGTTTCTTTGTAATAATCGGTTTATGCTTTCCTTCGTAAAATTCTCCACCATAGCGGATAAGTCCGTGATAGAACGGATTTTGTAAAAGATACTGATAATTTGAAACGGAAAGCATTTTGCCTTTCTTGCCGACAAGTCCCAAGCCGTTGATAGTCTTTCGGAGATTCTTCAAAGTGTAGTTGCCAGTAGCGTATGTCTCAAATGCTTTTTTAATAAGCATAGCTCTTTCTTTGTCCACATAAATCAGTTTTGTTTTCTTATCATTCAAATATCCCAAAGGAGCCATTTGAGGCCATAAGCCATTTTTCAATTTCTGCCGATGACCTCGCTTAATATTCTCCGAAAGATTATCAACATAATATTTTGACTGTCCAAATGCGATGCTCAACATAAATTTTCCTTGAGGCGTAGGATCAAACCAGAAAGTTGGGAATTTTAGCTCTTGGATAACGCCAGTATCTACGAGATAGATAATTTGCCCACCATCAACAGAATTTCTTGCCAATCTATCAGGGTGCCACGCTAAAATTCCCACAGCTTCGCCCGCTTCAAGTCTTTTCAACATCTCGGCAAAGAGAGGGCGACCGGGTTTCTTGGCGGTTTGTTTTTCCACGATAATATCGACAATCTCTAAATTCTCTTTTTTCGCTAATTCCTGCAACTCAGAAATCTGGTCGCCAATACTTCGCACTTGCCTATCTTCTGAATCAGTAGATTTGCGGGCGTAGATGAAAAACTTTCTGGTTTGTTCCGTTGTATTGTTTGAGTTTGTCATAATCTAAAAGTCAAAATATTATTAAAATTATCGCTTCCAAGTTTCGCTGAAAGCGAAACGAAAAAAGATTGGTTGCAAAACTTTTGTTTTGCTTTGAGCTTTGCTCAAACGAACTTCCAAATCCAAAACCAAAATATTTCTTTTTGCCCACGCGGAGCGTGGCAAATCGTTGCAAAATCAGCCCTTTTCGCGCGGAGCGCGACCGCGCCGCAGGCGCGGGAAGAAACAAAAATCCCCAAAATCGCTGAAATTGTAAAATGGCGGTACCTTTTGGTTGAAATTCTAACTTTTTTTGAACAGAACCCCGACTAATCACGCGCGGAGCGCGTGGTGGCTCTGAACTTTTTCTTACGCTCCAACAAAGTTGGTGCGTTTCCGCCCGCCTCCGCTTCGCTACGGCGAACCAAAACAGAAATTTTTTCAATACATTTTTTAATTTTTTTCTGCCCCCATTTTTTTCTTTTAATAGGAATTGAAAAATTTTCTGTTTTGTGTTTCTCTGATTAAGAGAAACATCCGCCAATACGGCGGACAGGCGCCACAGAAAAATTTTCTTTTCCTTTTAAAAGAAAAAATTGCGCGCGAAAAAATTAAAAAATGTAGAGAAAATTTTTCTGTTTTGGTTCCGCCGAAGCGAAGCGGAGGCAAGCGGAAACGCACATCATTATTCTGGATTTTGTTCAAAGAAAGTTCGAACATCGTCCAAAAAACACCGCCATTCCTTTTTTTTGGTTTCTTTTTTTACAACGAAGTAATAATAGATTTTGCGATCAACACCATTTCGCCTTGCGTCACTTGATTCGCATCTGCTGAAATGGTTATAAGCACATTATTAAATTCAAAGACAAGTTGTTTTGAAATGCGGCAAAGACCTGGAAGGTCTTGTTTTGGTTGAACGCAAGATTGAAGAGCGCGAAGATCAGAGAAGTATGCTTTTGTGTTTTTGTTTAAAAAGATTTTTTCAACCTGTTCGGTTTCATAAAGGTGCTCTAACTCATCATTGATTGATTTGTTTGGTTCATAATCAATCTCAAAAGTTCTCCAGTTATCTTTTACAAAAACCAGCGACACAGCACCTTTTTGAAAAGCAGGGTTTTCTTTTGTGTAAACTCCGATTACAAACAACTCTGAGTCAAAAGTTGTTTCTGGGATTAATACTTTTGTGTTTGAGTATTGTGAGATGTCATCAACACTTGTTAGCTGCACAAGCCCGTCAATGTCTGTTAAAAGTCGTACTGATGGTTCGGGATTTATCCACCCCACAAATTTAATTCCAAGCACTGCCAAGATTATGGCAATTATAAGATAGAGTGCACACGAACTGGAGTTGTTAGTTGTTTTGTTTGTGAGAAGTCTTTGAAAGATCATAAACAAGGATTGCTATGAGGAGCCATGTGAGAATTGCTAAGTCGTTTTTGAAATAGGGAACATCAACCAGTCCGTGGATGAACATTTCTAAGAGTGGGTAGCAAGCCATTATTCTTGTCATCCCGAGCGAGCGCGGCGAGCCGAGGGGTCTCGTAGATTCGAGATCTCTCCGCTCGGCCGGAGCCTGCCCTGAGCGAAGCCGAAGGGGTCTCGGTCGAGATGACAAAACAATAAAACACAACCAGAAGAATCCTAAAAGTCCAAGCAAGCCCAGCTCTGTCCAGAAGTTTAAGAAGATGTTGTGTGGGTATTGGAAAATTTCATAGGGTGTTGCTTTATGAAACGGCTCAAGTGCTTGGGGGTATCCTGAGAGTCCAACACCAAGGAAGGGTTTTGTTTTCAACATCTCCCATGTTTCCTGCCACTGACTGATTCGAACCTGGCCGGAGTAATCTTGGAGCGTGAGTTTTTGAAAGACTTGGTTACGAACAGGAAGAGCTACGATTATAAGTATTGCAACCAAGAAGATTCCAGCTGTATATTTTCTGGTTTTCTTTTGACTCAAGCCCAAGATCAAGAGTGTGGCAAGCACAGCAACAATTGCGGCTTCAGATTGAGCAAGAATAATTCCTATGAAGGATAAACCTGCAGCACCAAGCCAGAACCAAGAGAATTTTTTAAATAGATAAGATGCACCTATTACAACAATAGGTCCTAAAAATAGTCCAACTGCGTTTGGGTATGGAAAGATGCTTGTGATCCGGTGTTCAAAATCCCATGGAACAGGAATACCCATGCCCGTGATCCACTGAAAGATGCCAAAGAGACTTATAACAATGGCTGAGAGTCCGAGGGCTTTGAATATGTTGTCCTGGTTAATTTTTTTATCTCGCAACAAATTGAGGATCAGGAAAAAGAAAAGTATTGGTTCAATGAAATATGCTTTGTAGATTCCAAGCGCGGCCATGCGATCAGGTGCAATGAATAATCCAATTGTTGCAGCAAGGAAAATTAGCAATATCGGTATTGTCCACTCCCGCGTCATTGCGAGGAGGCTCGTCAGACGGGCCGACGCGGCAATCCCCGTTTTACGGAGGTTGCTTCGCTCGCTATGGCTCGCTCGCAAAGACGCAAGATGAAAGAGCCAAACAATAAACAAAACTAAAAGCATTACTTCAAGAAGTGTTGTTGGAATTCCAAAGTATTCCGCTCGCAAAAGATATGCTGGCAAAAGAGCAATAAAAACCAGAGCTCCGACTTTAATATCTTTGTAGCAGATGATTGCGTAAAGAATTGCTAGAACTGGAATAAGATAAAACATAGTTTATATTTGCTGGTGTGAAATCAGTGATTTGATTTCTTGAGGTCGAATACCTTTTATAAGGAGCATTACAAAAAGATAAACAACAGCTCCGATCATAATGTCTAAAAGCACATGGGTGGCCGGTAAAACAGAAAGAGCAAAATACATCACAGCCGCTGCAACGATTGCCTTGATTGCAACGATAAGATTAGGAAGGGCACCAGAGACTTTGTAGACAACCAGGAATGTAATGATTGCAATAAGTGCTTCAGAGAACAGCGTAACCCATACAGCCCCCCACATTCCATAGGTTGGAATGAAAAGGAAGTAACCGGTAATTGAAACGATTGCAACAGAAATGTAGCCCCAGATCATTGGGCGCTGTTTATCAAGCGCAACAACAAGATGTCCGTAAAGGGCTCCAAGGAACACGCCAATAAGAGCAAGGATCAAAAGATTCAATACAAGTCCTGATTCAGTAAATCTATTTCCGGCAATCAGTTCAACAAGTGGAACACCCACGATTTGAGTTCCAACAACGATTGGAATTACAGCCATCATAAACAGATCGAATGTTTTTGAAACTCTACGTTTGAACTCTTGTTTGTTTCCAGATGTCCAGGCCTGAACCATGGAGGGAAGCAAAAGCCCCATGAACATTACTGGCATAACTGTTAGTACATCAATTATGCGATAGGACACACCATAGATTCCAACTGTTGATTGGTCATGGAAAAAGGAAAGGAACAAGATGTCGCCTTTGAGGTAAAGAAGGTTAAAGATAATTGAGATAGCGATTGGCCAACTTTTTGAAATAATTTTTTTCCAAAAAGAAAAATCAAACATTGGACTGACATGCACGAACGGTTTTGCAAGAAAGATCATCATCACAAGCCAGACAGCGTTTGCAATAGCAGAAGCCACAACCATTGCAACAACACCCATACCGCCAAAAGCAAACAAAGCTACGAATGCCACAAGCACAATTCTGTTAACAAGTTCGGCAATAGCAGCGCGCCACATTGCTTCGTGCTTTTGGAAAATTCCAATAAGCATTGTTGCGCCTCCCATTAAGAAGTACGCCAGTGCTCCAACAAGCACAGCTTGCTTAACAGTTGTAGACCATGGGAAAAATAAAACAGTTATTGGAGCCAGGTTAAAAAGTAAAAATCCAGAGATAAGTCGCAGTCCAAAAAAGTTTCCAACCACTTCTTCTTCGTTTGCTCCGGCCTTTGAGATCATCACAATAAGTGTGAGCGTCAGACCAAAATCAACAACAACACCAAACATCTGCAGGAACGTTATTGCCGTGGTATACTCTCCAAACCCTTCAGTTCCGAGCGTGCGTGTCATCAAGGCAATTGCAAAAAGTCCAACCAAAACTGCTGAGATTTTTCCAAGTGCTTGAATTGTAAAATTTGTTGCAAGTGACTTAGGTGTGATCATAATAGAACTAGTTTATCATGCCTTGATGTCATCTGGGCTGTTGTGTCATTTCGACCGAGCGCTAGCGAGCGGAGAAATCTTGAATAATTGATTCATAAGTTCGAGATCTCTCCGCTCGGCCGGAGCCTGCCCTGAGCGAAGCCGAAGGGGCCTCGGTCGAGATGACATTGAAAAATAGCTCGGGATGACAGGTTGACTTCTTCCCTAAAAAATGGTAAAATTCCTTTGAAATATGAATGTTTTTCTCTTGAAAGGGACCTGTGCGTCTTTTAAGAGAGCCGCAAAATTACCGTTGGCTTTTGGTTTGTTTATCCTACTGGCTGCGGTCTTTTTTGTTAGCGTGAACAGTGCTCAGGCTGCACCTCGCAAAGGCTACGAAGCTTTGCAAGTGATGGCTCCAAAGCAAGGGTTTACATTAAAGCCCGGTGAGGTAAAAAAAGTTACAATTGGTTTTCAAAATACCGGAACAAGCACCTGGGTGAACAGTGGAAGGTCTTATGTTTCAATTTATACTTTTAATCCTAAGTATCGTATAAGTGATTTTAAAGCTGATGACTGGAAGGATTTTACCCAGGCTGCGCTTTTGAGTGAAGCCAAGGTTGCGCCAGGTGAAGTTGGACATATTATTTTGACACTTAAAGCACCAATCTCTCAAGGTCAGTATACGGAAACTTTTAAACTTGCTGCAGAGGATACAACCTGGATTCCAGGTGGAGAGTTTGATTTGATAATTAATATTGGAAGGAAAGGAACTTGGAACTTGGAACTTGGAACTGGGAATACTGAAATCCCAGCACCCAGCACCCAGCACCCAGCACCTAAGGACGGAGTTGCATCTCCTGTTTCTTCGGACGGACTTTCAGCAACACTGCTTCTTCGCTCACGTAAGAACATCAAAGTAAAAGCTAACGAGGAAATTGATTTTAAAATAGGTGTAAAAAATACCGGCACGGTTTCGTGGACTAGTTTATCTGTGAAAACTAATGACATCTCGATCGCTTCTACAAACACTCGACACGCCTCTTGGGTTTCAGCCAACACGCTTGCAAATAAGATAACTAATACGGTTAAACCCGGAGCTCTTGATTTTGTTGAATTCACATTTAAGGCACCAAGCACGCGCGGGGAACATTTAATACGATATCGGCTTGCTGCGAACGATTCCATTATCCCGGATTTTTATATTGATATTCCCGTTGAGGTTACAACAGGTTCACCTGGCGTACTTGAAAGCCCGGTTGTTATTTCAGAAGGTCAAATCATTGAACGTTTAATTGTAGAACCAAAGATTCGTATTGGACTTTTAACAGTTGATTCTGAAACAGATCATGTTGTGGAGATTAGTTGCAACACACCTTACAAGTTAATTGATGAAGACGGTGGGCTTTTAGGTCAGATTGAAAAAGGACAAATGGTCAGAGCTTTTTATAAAAATCAAAGATATTATTTTAATCGTGGACGTGGTATTGAACAGACTCATAAGTACATTCGATTTGTTCCAGACTCAGAAGATGCGGTTTGTACTGTAGAGAACTTTGATCGAAGGAAAACCAGAAACGCAGGTTATGCTGACAATCAATTCCGGGATGTTTTAGAGCTTCGATACAACTCAGCGAAAAATAGAACATGGTTAATAAACGAGCTTCCAATTGATGAGTATTTGTATGGGCTGGCTGAGACTTCAAATTTGTCGCATGAAGAATTTAAAAAAGCGCTTATTACGGTTGCAAGGACTTATGCAATGTATCACTGGGAAAGGGCAACAAAACATGCCAAAGAGTTTTATCACATGAATGCTTACGCAGATGATCAGGTGTATAAAGGATATGGTTATGAGGTTCGTAATTCTTTAATCAAGAAGGCTGTTGAAGATACAGCTGGAATTATAGTTACATACAATGGTGCCACAGCACTTACTCCATACTTTTCACGCTCAGACGGTCGTACGCGAGATTGGTCTGAAGTTTGGGGTGGACAGGTTGAGTGGATTAAGTCTGTGAAGACTCCGTGTGATGCTCGTCGTGGCTACACGCTCTGGGGGCATGGTGTTGGACTTTGTGCAACAGAAGCACTTTGCATGGCAAAGGAAAATGGCAAAGATTGGCAAGAGATTCTTAATTACTTTTTTACAAACATTCAATTCACTAAAAGATGGGAATAGATGCGTAAGTTTACACAAGTATTATTTGTAGTTACCTTGATCGTCGCAAGTTTGCCTGCGACGGTTTTTGCATCATCAAATGCACTTATTGAAATTTACAACAAACGCCCTGATCTTCAACTGGCTTTTGATTCTGTAACTCACCGAGCTATTCCAGGATCAGCTGCTGGTTTTATGTTGGATCTTGAAGATTGGGCGCGACAATACGGACATAAGGAGCATCCGGAACTTTTAGCGTATGCGCCAGCACAAGGAGATGGAATTCCAGTACGAGTTGATTCGCGTGAGATTGAGGGAAAGATCATGGCTCATGGTTATGTTGTTCTTGATCGTTCAACCGGAAAGGTTCTGACTGTGAAGCAAGAAAATCGTGTGTGGCCAATTGCGTCGCTTACAAAACTTATGACAGCGTCAGTTGTTATGGATGAGGATGTGCCGCTTACAAATGTTCAGTCAGTTCGTTCATTTGATGATGTTGGTGGGGCAAAGCTCTGGGTCTATGACGGAGATACGTTTACAGTAAATCATTTGTTTTATGCTTCGCTTGTTGCAAGTGCAAATAACGCTGCCAATGCCCTTTCGCGATCAACAGGATTTTCGCGCGATCAGTTTGTTGCTCGCATGAATCAAAAAGCAAAAGAGCTCAATCTCATTCGCACTCATTTTGCTGACCCAACCGGTATTGAACTTGAGAATGTCTCAACGCCTCGGGAAATGGCAAGGCTTGCTGAGGTTGTTTTTGAAAATGAATATATTCGAAAATATTCAACAACTGTTTACAAACACATTAACGTTCTTAATCATGGAACATCCAAAAAAATGGTGAACACAAACTGGATGCTTTATAAGTCAGTGTATGATGATGTTTATGTAACAGGTGGAAAGACCGGTTACCTGGATGAGTCTGGTTGGAATTTAGTTGTAACACTCAGGCCAAGTGCAGTAGATATTGATCGGGAGCTTTTAGTTGTTTTATTTGGAGCTCGTTCTCGAGCAGAGTCATTTAGTGATGTTGAACGGTTATCAGATTGGGCTTGGGACGTTCATGATTGGCAAAAACAACAGTAATAAAAAATACGTAACCGGGTAACGTGGCGTTACCCGGTTACGTATTTTTTTAACTTGTTTTTATTTTGCCTCTTCTTGCCAATCGTTTTTTATCTTCCTCAACAAGTTTTGTAACAAGCTCTTTTACCCTTTCTGGGTTATCAATATTTTTAAAATGAAACCTTCCTTTTTCACCAGCGGTTTGAACAAACACATTTCCATAAGTAAAGACCGTTTGTACGATTCCGCGGATTTCTGCTGTTGCATCTTGTACTGCAGCCAGGTCAAGTTCAGATGCTGTGCGGTGAAACAACCCTTCTTGTTCAATATTGATAATTCGTTCGTTTGTGACAATCCAAGTATCCAGGTAATAATCTGTGAACTCCAAAAAAGCAAAAAGCCAAATAGACAGGAAATATATACTTGCAAGCACAACAAAAAGAGGGCCAATTACAGGATGTGCTATCCATCCCTGCACTGTTTCAAAAAAGAACCATCCTAAAAGGAGGGGGACACTTACAAGAATAAAAAACGCTGCAACAATAGCAAGAATTGCAAACCAGTGTCTTCGCATAAACAAGACAACACGCTCACCAGGTCTTTGATTTGGAAGATGATCAAGCCGCATCATAATTCAAAAAATCCATTATCGCTGTAAAATTGTTGGGTTGTTTGGTCAAGCATAAGCGGTGTGCTCCAGTTATAATCGACGAGCATGAAAACAGATCCAGCAATTAATATGATTGTGCCACCTGTGAAAATGGTAACAATTAAATAAAGTCCGTAGCCGTAAATTCCGTATCTTATAAGGTGGTAGATGTTAAATAAACTGTAGATGATATAAAAAAGCATGTACGCGCCGTACACGAGCAGAAAAATTAAAACTGAGATACTAAATCCTGAATCTTCAAACATATATCAGTAGTTTATCACAAAAGGGGTGGATTTGGGTTTTTAATTCTCAAATGTTCGTAGGCGTGTTTTGTTGCTACACGTCCACGAGGTGTTCGTGCGAGAAAACCAATTTGCAAAAGAAATGGTTCGTGAATGTCTTCAATGGTTTGGACTTCTTCTTGAGTTGCAGCAGCAATTGTTGTCAGTCCGACTGGTCCGCCACTGAATTTGTTAATAATGGTTTCAAGAATGAATCTGTCTGTTTGATCAAGGCCTTGATGATCAACACTCAACATTTCAAGCGCGTTTGTACAAACCGGATGAGTTACTTTTCCATCTGCTCGTACTTCTGCATAATCTCGAGCGCGTTTTAAAAGCCGGTTTGCAATTCTTGGTGTTCGTCTTGATCTGCAAGCCAAAAGATCAACGGCTGAGTTTTCAATTCCAACATTTAAAATACCAGCACTTCGTGAAATGATTTTTGAAATGTCTTGGTCTTCGTAAAAGTTGAGGTGATATGTTGCACCAAAGCGGTCGCGAAGTGGGGAAGAGAGAAGTGATAATCTTGTTGTTGCTCCGATCACTGTAAACTTTTCCAAGCTGAGTCTTAAAGTTCTTGCGGTTGGTCCTTTTCCAACAATGAGGTCGAGCGCGTAATCTTCCATTGCAGGGTAGAGAACTTCTTCAATGGTTTTGTTCATGCGATGGATCTCGTCGATAAAGAGGATGTCGCCAGGACCAAGGTTTGAAAGAATGGCAGCAAGATCTCCAACACGTTCAAGTGCTGGGCCAGAGGTGATTCTGACCTGAGCCTTCATTTCGTTTCCAATGATGTGGGCTAAAGTTGTTTTTCCAAGACCAGGGTTTCCGTAAAGCAAAACATGTTCGATTGGCTCTTCTCGTTTTTTTGCAGCATCCATGAAAATGGAAAGATTTTCTTTAATATCATGTTGACCCACGAATTCATCTAAAGATTGTGGGCGCAAACCAACCTCAAAATCCCTTTCTTCAGAATCAGCATCTGAAGTGATTGTTGGTTTTTCTGGGATATTTGATTCTTCTCTTTCGATCATGTGTTCACATTATGCTCTATGCTTGACTTTTTTACAAAGATCTTCTAATTTTTTATAACTACGACAAAGTGTCGTGGCAAAGGGAATTCTCCCTTAACTCCCATTGCAGGCCGGCCCGTCCGACGGGCCCGTTTGCTACCCGTTTGCGCCAGAGGCGGAGGCCGGTAGGAGAAGTCAAATGATGTTGCTCAATTCAAAAGAGTTCCAAGACCTCAAGCACTATCGCAGGATGCGGTTTGGGTGGCTGCGTGCCATCTTGTGGGTGATCTCGCCCTTGGTGCTAGGTACTTTGGCAGAGTATTGGATCAGTTCGATTGAGAGCAATCCAATGCTCATGGAGCAAGCCCCAGGAACCATGTTGAGCTTCATGGTTTTGATCGTTGCTGTAATCCTTGCGACCACAACCGTGTTCTTGTGTTGGTTGATAGGCTGGCATCCGGTTCAGTGGTGGCGCAAGTACTACCGCAACAATGTTCGCGGACATATTGCTCGGTTCTGGATCGAAAAGGGCGAGGACGACAAGTACGACTGGACTTGCGATGTCATTGCCTTTAAGGGTCAAAGAACTCGCCGGCACTATCTTGCAATCGAAATCCCGCTTGGTGGTTGGTTCAGGCGAGCACGGATTGTTCCAAGCTTTTTCGGAGTGGCAACAAGATATTCTAAACACTGGTTTGTTCAGCTTCACACGGTCAACTGGGATACAAATACCATCTTGATCAAAGTGAGCTATCGAAATCCGAGCCGATCAAGAAACGAACATGTTGTACTTGAACTCACAAGAGCAATTCAAGTGCTTGCAACAATAACTTCAGGTGACAACACAGCCTTTGATCTCGATAGTTTGGTTACTTTGGCCATGGTCAAACAGGAGGCTCTCGAAGAAGATCGCGCAGAAGTTGCCAGAGCACTTGAAGCAGTCCGCGATGAGCGGGATGGTCTCGTAATTGAGCTTGGGGTTCTCAATGCCATGATTGCCCGAACTCATCGGTGCAAGACACATGTTGAGACCCTTCGGGTTTGGGAGCGCCTGCTCGATGTGCTTATCAAGGCTCATAAACCCGGTTCTGGGTTTTCACAAGACGATGAAATGCACCAAGCACTAATAAGTGGGCGTGCTCGAGTGCGTGCTGCTCTAGAAGAGAAATCCAAGCGCTCGCGGCGTAGAGGAACGAAGAAGCCTGCCGTTGCTACTAGCTCCTGATCCCAACTTCTTGGTCGGTTCCTTCTCGGAATCGGCTTTTCAATTTCAAAAACAAAACCAGCGACGTTTTGTTGTGATTAATAAAAGTAAGAAATCTGTCAAAATTGATTTATACTTGATAGGGTTTTAAAAAAATGGAACAATGTTGTTATAAAATTTTTTTATGAATCACTCAGACGACGGTCTTTTTGATGACTGTCCAGTTTGTCGGATGCAAAGAGCATGTAATGCACTTGGTCGTTCACCAACAAAAGACGAAATTATTCAAGCAATGAAGGTCGCACGCGACCAGGGTGGTATTGTTGGTGGTGAGTGGATGGAAGAGGATGAGGAATAATAGTTTCTTTACGACCATGATTATTTTCGATAAAGTATAAGCGTATGCTTTTTATTCCAGCTTATATTCAAAAACAACTTGAGAAAGCTAAGTACGAATATGATCCCGCAACAAAGTCTTGGTGTGCTTGGGTTGTTGCTCTTCCTGGAACATATGCGCAAGCTAATTCTGTTGAGGAGGTGCGTGAACAACTTGCTGAAGTAATTGAAGATTACATTTTTATCACATTGAAGAAAGGAGGAAAGCTCAAGAATTTCAAGTGGCCTCGAAAAGTTAGTAAAAAGCAATATGCCTAAATTGGGGCCGTTGCCACGAAGGGTTCTTATTCGAAAATTAAGAAAACTCGGATTTGTTGGTCCTTATTCAGCAGCGCGGCATCAATACATGGAACGCGAAAGCGTTCGTATTTTTATTCCAAATCCTCATGGTAAAGACATTGGAGTTCCGATTATCAAACAGATCCTTAAGCAGGCTGGGATTGATCGTGATATATTTATTTCCTTATAAACGAAATAAGAAGCAAAAAACAAAATCACCCACGTTTTGCAACATGAGTGATTGGTGGGCCGGGTGGGAATCGAACCCACACGCGGTTTCCCGCAAAGGATTTTAAGTCCTTCCTGTCTACCAGTTCCAGCACCGGCCCATGGTTCGAAAGGTTATCAGATTATTTCTTTCTAGCCAAGGCACGCTTCTTTTTTAATCCAGCCTTTGTTTTTTTATCAAGCTTTTCTGTTGAGTATGAAAAGCCGTCTGCTGAGAGATCACCAACATGCTTTTTCAAAAACACGAGTGTTTGTTTTGGATACAAATTATATGACTCGCGAAGTGTCCAACCAACTGCTTTGTTTACATATTTGTGTTTGCTCCCAATTAAAGGCTCTACCATTTCAAGTACAAGTTTGACCGGAGGTGCTTTTCGTTTCGGACTTGCATAATAAATAAGAGACACAATAGAAGTTCGTTGCTTCCAGGGATTCTTGGAGCGGTTCCATTTTTTTAAAGTTGGAAGAATCATTGGCGAGTGGTTTTCCAGCAAGAACGAATAAATTTTTGAAAGAACATCTGAGTGCGCCCAGTTATCAATAAATTCGATCCAACCGCGAAGATAGCTCCATTCGCGCTTTTCGTTTTTTTGTAGATAACCTTCTGCGAATCGAAGGGCAGCCATTTGCGCTTCGTGTAGTCGGCTGTTGCGAAAGATGTAATTCCAAATTTTCCATTGTTCAACGTCTGGTAAATCTGAAAATGAAAAACCTTGTTTAAGTCTTGGTTTGAGCTTGATTGAACTAACACCAATAGATCGCGGAACATTGAATCGATCATTAGATGCTTTGTAATTTTTGTCAGCGAGTTTTTTTATTTCCCGCTCAACTTCTTGTAAATACTTTTTCATATCTTGTTTTTTCATAATCCTCCGACGAACTCCCAGTACATCATCAACAGATACGTTGTATAATTTTGCCAGCACGGAGCCATAGCGAGTACTGCCGAAATTATACAACGTGGCTGTCACCCAAAATTCTCTACGAGGATTGCTTCGCTGGCGCTCGCAATGACGCAGGATGGGATTATTTTTTAATCGCTTTCAAAAACTGACTCAATGGTTTTGTATTCAACACATCCGATTTTTTTACCCACCCGCGTCTTGCTTGGCCAATGCCATACTCAAGCCAATTAAAATGATCTGGGTCATGCGCGTCTGAGCTTATTACGAGTTTCACACCAAGATCAACAGCCTGCCTTATGTTCTTTTCATGCGGATCAAGTCTGTATGATCCATTTACCTCAAGTGCCACTTTATATTCTTTTGCAGCCTTAATCACCTTTTCCATATCAATAGCAAATCCGTCTCTGGTGCCAACGATTCTGCCGCTTGGATGCAAGAGAATATTTACAAGCGGATGCTTTAGAGCTCTTATAATCCGTTCAGTCATTTCTTTTTCTTTCATTTTTCTGTTTGAGTGAATTGATACAGAAACAAAATCCAAAGTCTTTAAAACTTTGTCATTTAAATCAAGCGAGCCGTCTTTTTTAATCTCACACTCAGTGGACTTAAGAACCTTAAAGCCTTTTAGTTTTTTGTTAAGCTTGTCGATCTCTCGTCCTTGTTTAAGCAACTGCTTTTCATCAATACCACTTGCAATGGTTAGTGATTGGGTGTGATCGGTAATGGCAATGTAAGAAAGACCGTAAGTTTTTGCTACGCGCGCCATTTCTTCAATTGAAGCTGTTCCATCACTCCAGTTTGTTTGAATCTGCAGATCTCCTTTAAGCGAACCATACTCAATTAGTTTTGGAATCTTCTTTTTCTTTGCAAGCTCTACTTCATCAAGTCCAACTCGAATTTCTGGTGGAATAAATTGAAGGCCGAGCAAAGCATAAACATTTTTTTCAGTTCTACTTGTCAACAATTTTTTTCTTTTAAACAATCCATACTCAGAGAGCTTCATTTTTTTCTTAATCGCAAGCTCGCGCAAAAGAACATTGTGTTCTTTTGATCCTGTGAAATGAAGAAGCCCTGCGCCATATTCTGAAGATTTGAGAATTCTTAGATCTCCGTTCATTCCATTTTTGTATCGTACGGCGAGTTTTGTTGGACCCTGTTCCAGAACTTCATCAATTTGAGGAAGTGATTTAAATTTTGCAATAAGCTGTTTTGGCTTTGAGGTTGTTACCAAAAGATCAATGTCACCGATCGTTTCTTTTCTGCGACGAATTGAACCTGCAATATCAACGTGTGTTACACCTTCAGCTGATCTGAGTTCATCTGCCAAGTGGTGTGCGAGTGGTAGGGCGGTGTGAATAATCTGTCGACCAGAACTACTTTTTAAAAACTGGATACCACGCAAAATATTGCACTGGGTTTTTATTCCCATGCCCGGAAGGTCGGTTATTTTATTTTTCTTAGCTGCTCGTTCAAGATCGCTTAGTGTTTTTATTTTCAGTTTTTTAAAAAGCATGAGAGCAGTTTTTGAACCAACGTCTTGAACTCGGGTTAATTCAAGCATGTCAAACGGATATTTCTTTTTCATTTTTTCAAACGCTTTGAGTTTGCCTGTTAGAACAAGCTCTTCAATTTTCTCAGAGATTGCTTTTCCAATTCCCGGAATATCTGTAATACATTTTTTACCGCAATCTTTATATGTATGAGAAAGTTCTTCTTCTAACAAGGCAATGCTTTCAACAGCTCGTTCATAAGCCTGGGGTTTAAAAGGAACATTCTCAGCGCGAAGAATGAGCGCGATTTCTGTAAAGATGTTAATGATTTGTTTGTTAGTGGCGGGTTTTGCCATATGAAATGATTATACAACAAAAAACTTCCTTTAAGAGGAAGTTTTTTGTTGGAGCGGTAGAACGGGCTCGAACCGTCGACCTTCTCCTTGGCAAGGAGACGCTCTACCAACTGAGCTACTACCGCGATTTGCGATCAAAAGATTAGCATTTTTTTCTTGGATCGGCAAGGAAAAAGAAGCACCCGACGAGGACTACACTTTTCACGAGCGGTTCACTCGTTACTTGTGTTGTCCTCGCCGGGCAAGTACGCTCCGGTCTTGGCGGTTGTGTTGGTCGCACGAGCAGATGTCGTGGCCCAGGTTGCCTGCCGGATTACGCGTCGCCCTGAGAGGGCGATAGTTACGCAGCATTAGCGTTATGCTAGTTCGTTTTGGCTGGTGTTCGAACCGAGGGTTCGGTGCCCGTAACCGTCTTGCTTACGCAAGCTGATAGGTCACGAGCCTTGGTAACTCGCAGAGCTTGAGGTTCCAGCTGGACGTGCACTTGAGGTGGTGCCCCGCTTTCACGGCGACACCGCTTCTCTTCGGACCTGCCTTGTTGCCTGTTTTCCTCATGGGCAGGTCCGGGATATCGGTGTTTCCTTCCGCTGGATCACCCAGCGAAAGCTGAAGTCCCAACGCCGCAAGGATGAACCGCGCGACGTTGAGAAAGAACTGGTGGCCGGCAGTGTGCCAGCGCGTCTCCCTTGTCACGGGTCTCCTGGGTGGCTATGGTTCCTCAACACCGTCGTGGAACCTAGAGCTAGATAAAATCACTCGGAAACTCGTTGGACATCTCGAGGCGGCCGCCAAACCCATGGCTCGGCGACTTGCGAGCGCACGACATGCGGCGCCACCACGACCTCAAGGGCGTGATCGCACGTCCTGCGTGGGCTGCCCGGGTTGTTGGGGCAGCAGGTTGGACACTGTTGAAGTTGATCGCTGTCAGGAGAATCCCGACAACGACCCAGAACGGAAGGCTCGCAAGCCTTGCCAGTCTGGTTGTCATCGACCCTCCTTGTCTGACAGAAGGGAATACTACATGAATACGTCGTTTTTGTCAATACCAAAAAGACTCCCCCGGCTCTGCCGGGGGGCCTCCGTAAGGTT
>CAYNRK010000013.1:0-15281 GCA_964399675.1 uncultured Gammaproteobacteria bacterium
CTCGTTGCCGAATCCCTTGTCCCAGAGCAGCTTGGCTGCGATCTCGCGAGGATCGCTGGACTTGCCGGCAACACCGCCGGAAGTGAGCCTGCGAATGAGTTCCTGAACTTCCTCACCGATACCTCCGCGCGCGCGGTCGATCTCGATGAGCTGGCCAATCTGGCCGGTAGTCAAATCTGACATGATATTCCTCCATCTCTGGTACGCCTAACGGACAGCTTGTGGCCAGCCAATCGGTCTCCCAAAAGACAGTTTTGTGCGAATCCACCGCACAGTGGGTTCTGAACAAAATGCCCAAAGAACTAAAAAAGCATACCTGAAAATAGCTAAATTGTCAAGATAACGAGATCCTTGTAAAGTACAAACACTTAATCTTATGAAACTTGCACTAGTTCACGACTATTTAATACAAAACGGAGGAGCGGAAAAGGTGCTGGATGTGTTCCAGGAAGTTTGGCCACAAGCACCAACATACGCTCTGTTTTTTGATCCTGAAAAACTTCCAATATTTTCAGAACGTGATATTCGTACATCCTTTTTGCAAAACATGCCGCTAGCTAAATCCAAATACCAGTGGTACATCATGCTCATGCCAACTGCCACTGAACGCTATAATCTTTCAGATTATGACGTGGTAATTTCATCAACAAGCGCATTTGCAAAAGGCATTCTCACCCGCCATGATGCAACTCATATTTGCTATTGCCATACACCAACACGCTACCTTTGGTCAGACTCGCATAGCTATATAGAAGATTTGCATGCTCCCGGATTTATAAAATCAATGCTTCCAACAATACTTTCTCGCCTTAGGCTCTGGGACAAGCAAGCAGCGGATCGCGTAGATTTTTTCGTTGCAAACTCGAAAACGGTTCAGAATAGAATCAAAAAATATTATCGACGTGACTCTCGTGTTATTCACCCACCAGTAGACACACATCGTTTTTCAATTTCAGATAAATCAAAACCATATTTCCTAACCGGCGGAAGACTTGTTGCTTACAAACGTTATGACCTTGTTGTTGAAGCCGCAAACAAAACAGGAATCCCGCTTGTTGTTTTTGGTTCCGGCCCTGTTGAGCAAGATCTTAGAAAAAATGCTGAATCAAATGTCCGATTTGTTGGGCGCGTAAATGATGCGCAACAAGCGCAGCTTTATGCAAACGCACGAGCGTTTATTCATCCGCAAGAAGAAGATTTTGGAATCACACCCGTTGAATCAATGGCTTCGGGAAGACCGGTCATTGCATTTCGCAAAGGCGGTGCAACAGAAACAGTAAAGCAAGGTCTTAGTGGAGAATTTTTTGATGAGCAAAGCTGGGAAGAACTGGCGGATCATTTGATCAGATTTAATGACCGCAAATACAATCCAACTGATATCAAACTATACGCAGAACAATTCAGCAGAAAACGATTTAAACAAGAAATGGAGGAGTACGTGAAACAAGTATGCGGATCCTCGTTGACATAAGACATTTGTGCCAGCCAAATCAAAGCGGCGTTGGAGTTTATACCAAACAAATCCTTCGTGCGCTTTTTGACATAGATCGTGAAAATGAATACATATTGTTCTCAAGCGGACGTATAAAACCCAATCCTGAAATCGTAACGCAAAATCTAAACCTGAGGAACGTGCATTTTGTACACGTACCCACACCAAACAAAATTCTAAACATCAGATCTTTACTGCTTGGTCACCCAACAATAAACTGGCATGTTAAAGATTCAATTGATCTAATTTTTTTGCCTAACCTGAATATCACACTGCTTCCAAACAATGTTCCAGTTGTGCTGACAATTCATGATCTGTCATGGAAAATTTTTCCAGAATGCTACTCAAAAAAAATGCAGCTCTGGCACAAGGCAACAAAGCCTGAATATTTAATTAAAAAAAGTAATATAATTGTTCCGTCAGAATCTACTAAAAAAGACGTTGAACACTTTTTTTCAAAATCAACATCTAAGATTACAACAATCCCACACGGAATCAATCCACTATACAAGCCCCACCAACTGGCTCAAGACCATGGTGTTCGTTCAAAATTAAAACTTCCAAAACGATTCGCCTTATTCCTTGGAACTTTGGAACCCAGAAAAAATGTCATTGCCATTATTGAAGCCATGAAAGATTATAGACAAAGCTCGGGTGATGATTTGCATCTTGTGCTTGCTGGCAAATGGGGATGGAAAAATCGAAAACTAAAAAAACAACTGTGGCAACGGGATGTTCGAGATTGGGTACATTTGCTCGGTTACATTGATCAAGATGACAAGCCAGCTCTTTATCGATCTTGTGAATTTTTTATTTGGCCGTCTTTGTATGAAGGTTTTGGCCTTCCTGTGTTGGAAGCAATGGCTTGTGGTACCCCTGTAATCTCAAGTGCAACTTCTTCAATTCCTGAAATTTCAAAATCATCTGCTATTCTTGTTGATCCGTTTAATACAAGAGACATCTCAGAGGCAATAAAGGGACTGATCAACTCCCCAAATCTAAAACAAAAACTCTCAAAAAGAGGCCTTGATCAAGTTCAAAACTTTTCTTGGAATAAAGCAGCACGAGAAACATTGGAGGTTTTTAGGAAAAATAATGTCATCCCGAGCGAACGATAGTGAGCCGAGGGATCTCGAACATGCGAGATTTCTCCGCTCCGGCCCGTCTGACGGGCCTCCGGTCGAAATGACATAATAATACTCGGTCGAGATGACATTAAGGGGGTGTGGACATCCTGGGAACAAACTCGGGATTTTTTGCTATAATTCAAGGGAATTTCAAGGGGATTTTGTGATATGCGAATTGGTGTTGACGCAAGAATGTACGGACCAAGTGTGGGAGGCGGTGGCTTAGGTCGTTATGTTGAACAGTTGGTAAAAGAGCTGCAAAAAATCGACCAATCAGACCGTTGTGTTTTGTTTCTTAAAAAAGAAAATTTTAAGGACTGCAAACTAACCAATGATCGATTTGAAAAAAAGCTTGCTGATATTCATTGGTACGGATTATCAGAACAACTAGCTCTGCCAAAAATAATAGACCAAGAAAAACTTGACCTTGTCCATTTCCCCCACTGGAACGTACCACTCAAAATCAAAACACCGTTTGTTGTTACAATCCACGATCTAATTCTTTTGGAGGAACCAGGATCAGCAAAGGCAACAACTCGCCACCCTTTTATTTATTCCCTCAAGTACCTGGCTTACAAAAAAGTTTTAAAGCACGCTATTGAAAAATCCAAAGCAATCATTGCTGTATCAGAATACACAAAAAAATCCATTCTCAATCACTTCCCAACTGTTGATCAAAAAAAAATCAAAGTCGTTTACGAAGGCGTTACTGATCTGAAAAAAAACCCAGCCCCCAGTTCCCTGTCCCCAGTTCCCTGTCCCTACTTTCTCTACATAGGAAACGCCTACCCTCACAAAAACCTTCTTACACTCATAAGCGCCTTCGAACTTGTAAGACAAGCTATCCCAAACGCTCATCTTATCCTGGCTGGTCGTGACGACATTTTCTACAAACAGTTAAAAATTGAAATCGTAAAAAGACAACTGGATCCGTTTATAACGATCACCCCTTCTCCAACTGACAATGACCTACATTCACTTTTACAAGGAACAAAAGCTTATGTCTTTCCGTCTCGCATTGAAGGATTTGGTCTGCCACCGCTTGAGGCAATGCAACACAATGTGCCGGTTGCGAGCTCAAACGCATCATGCCTTCCGGAAATCTTAGGCAAGGCCGCTCTATACTTCCCGCCAAGTGATGTGAAAAAAATGTCAGAGGCAATGATAGAAATTTTTACGAACAACACTCTTCGACATCAATTAACCAAACAAGGAGGAGAACAAATCAAAAAATACTCCTGGGAAAAAATGGCAAATAAAATCAACGATCTTTATCATCTTTGTGACCAAAACAACTAATCTAAAAAAACGAGGAACAAAAACAAGAAAAACCCGGAAGAAATCAACTCGGTCAATTTTGAAATCCCGAGGATCTGTAACACAGAAAACACAAAGTGAAAACTTGAAAAAAACAATTACCCGCAGATCTCGATCAAGAAAAACAAAAGAGTTGATTGACTCCTCTGTACCAACCGTACTTAAACTTGAAAAATCAAATTACTCTTCACGCAAACACCTTGATCCAAACGTTTCAATTGGCGATGAGCACGACTACTCACCATTTGTTCTTCAGCTTTCGGATAAAATTCCAAGTCCTCAAGAAATACTAGATGAAGAAACTTTTTCAGTTCGTCTTAATTTGCTTGATGGTCAAACACACAAACAAGCTGATACACACGCCAACGATCTGGCTCTGAATGAGCATGAAATAAAATCCCAGCTTGTTGAAAATTCGCTCACAAGTCTGGGTGTCTCGCGTCTAGCCCTTCCACTTAAAAGCCAGATAACACCAATTGCTCTTCCAAAACGGATTGACTTTAGTGTTCCAAAAGGAGTGTTTGAAAATTTTAAACTTGGATCAATTATCCCAAATGATGTACCGGAAAATATTTTTTCATACTTTGAATTCCCCGAAGATGAGGAAGATGTCGAAGAAGCAGAACTTGTCACATTAGATCAACTCCACAAACAAGTGGACACACCACAAAAAAAGAAAACACCAAAACGTTTCAAACTTCCTGAGCTGCCTTTACCGCAAGGTTGGCAAAGAGCAATGGGTGCATTTGTAATGGTCTCGTTTGTATTTGTGTTACCGCTTCACGCAATGAATGTGATCCACGAACTTCAAGACACAAAAACCGAACTGGAAACAACATCTGAACAAGCGCTTTCATATTTTGAAGCAGGGACTTCGGCAGCACTTGAAAAACAAACAAAGCTTGCTGCTTCATCTTTTCAACTTGCTGAAGCCTCTTTTGCAAGTGCAAACAAATCACTAAAAAACCTGGGAAGTGGTGCGTCGTTGATTCTTTCTTCGCTTCCAATGACAAGCAAAACTTTTACAAGCTCAAAAGCGCTCGTTAATACTCTAAAGGAACTTTCAACGGCTGGTGCGCGTTTAAGTGAAGGTTTTGTTTCTATTGAAGCAACAACAAATCCATCACCACTTTCTCGTCTGGAGCAATTGGAAATTTATCTCACCTCAGCTCTTCCGCACATTAAAGAAGCCGAGCAATCAATTAAAAAAGTCTCTATTGATTCTGTTCCTGAGGAGCATCAAAAAGAACTCCAAACATTAATAGAACAACTCCCAACATTAAGAGGATCCATTGAGGAATTCCTCTCAATGTCAGACATGATTAAATTTATGCTTGGACAAGGGGGGGCAAAGCGCTATCTTTTAATTTTCCAAAACAACACAGAAATGCGCCCAACCGGTGGATTTATGGGAAGCTTTGCTGAGCTAAAAGTTCGAGATGGTGAAATTGAATCACTAACAGTACCAGGCGGTGGAACATATGATCTGCAAGGAAGTTTGACAAAATTTGTTGCAGCACCAGAACCTTTGCAACTCTTAAAAGCGCGCTGGGAATTTCAAGATACAAACTGGTTTCCTGACTTCCCTACTTCAGCCAGACAAATACTTGAGTTCTATTCAGCCTCTGGCGGCCCGTCAATCGATGGTGTGATTGCAATCAACGCAACCTTTGTTGCAAAACTGATTGGCTTGTTAGGACCGATTGAAATGCCGGAATACGATCGAACAATTTCAGAAGAAAACTTTTTATTTGAGACTCAAAAAATTGTAGAGTTTGAATACGACAAAGAAGAAAACAAACCAAAAGCATTTATAGGTGACCTTGCGGAAAAAATTCTTAACACAACAAATGATCGGTCGCTTGAAGAATTTTTAGCATTGTTTGAACACACAAATCTTGGATTATTCCAAAAAGATATTTTGCTCTATTTCCCAAACAATGAAATCCAACGTCAGATTCAACAAAACGGTTGGAGCGGGGAGATTAAACAAACTCAAGGTGATTATCTAATGGTTGTTAACACAAACCTTGGTGGTGGAAAAACAGACGGAGTAATTGATGAGCATGTTCATGTTGATGTTCAGGTAAACGATGTGGGTGAAATTTTAAACACAGTCACAATCAGGCGCACGCACAACGGGATTCCGGGATTGGTCTTCACTGGTGTTAATAATGTGAATTACACAAGACTGTACGTTCCAAAAGGCAGCACGCTCATCAGTGCTGATGGATTTGATATTCCTCCTGCTTCGTTGTTTGAAGAGCCGGAAGAAGACTGGCAAATTGATGACGACCTTTTGTTTATTGCAAGCACTAAAAAAACAGACCCGGCAAGCGGCACAACAATAACCGAAGAGTTTGGTAAAACTGCTTTTGGAAACTGGATCCAGACAATGCCGGGCAAAACATCTGTTGCGCGCTTTACATACAAACTCCCATTTACTATCAATGATTTACAAAACCCCTCACTTCTGAGTAAGCTCAAAACCTCAGTTGGACTTTCCACCACAAAACGTTATACTCTCACTGTTCAAAAACAGCCCGGCATGGAGACAAGATCAACAACATTTTCAATCAATGCCCCAGAACAGCTAGAACAAAAATACACCTCTTATCCGGAAAATGAATCAATCAAAAATGAAAAAGATGAGCTCATTGGCGTTCTGTTTGAGTCCAAATCATTATGAAAAAACGTGTACCAAAGAAAAAGAAAACCTCAAGAGAAGTTCGTAGAGAACTCAGATCAATCTATGCAAACAGAGAGGGAAAAATGCCTGATCTGAGCAAACTCAGCCGCGCACACAAATCTAAATTAACTGGCATGCTAACAAAGGCAATCATCTTGCTTTTTGTGTTAGCCATTGTGGCTTGGTCAGGTTTCTTTTTATTTACACGCGGTCTTTTTGATAATGACGAAACATTACAACTTTCAATTGATGGGCCTGAAGACATTGCTTCAGGAGAAACAACGCATTACACCATTAGATATAAAAACAACGGATCTGTTCCAATTGCTTCTTTGGAAATGAAACTCAATCTTCCGGACACGTTCCATATATTTACAAGTGTCCCTGAACCAACAGACGAAGACTTGTGGACGATCGGTTCTCTTTCTCCCGGATCTGATGGCGCCATAAATATTGAAGGTCTTTTTTTGGCAGAAGTTCCAAGCTCGCAACGCATCCAGGCGCTCTTCACTTACAAGCCCGCCAACTTTAGCTCTGACTTTCAGGATATTGTAAACGCTAAAATTGATGTTGAAAAAAGCGTTGTTGAACTTGCGCTTTCAGGTCCGCAAAAAGCACTGGCAGGTGACCAAAGCAGTTACACAATTGATCTTCAAAACACCAGCAAGGAACCGGTTTACAACTTGCGTGTTGTTCCACTATTCCCTTCTGACTTTACAATCACAAAAAGTGATCCCAAAATTGAAGAGGATAAAACTTATTGGGAAATTCAGGAAATAGGCCCAGGAGAACTTGCTTCAATTTCAATTAATGGCAGCTTCACATCTTCTGCTTCTGGGGAACAAACAATCAAAACACAACTTGGATTTATTGACGATGATGTGTTCCTCATTCAATCAGAAGCAGAGGCTGTAACTGATGTTCTGGGTGGCAACCTTGTGTTTCATGCAATTGTTAACGGTTCCAATGAATCACAAACTGCAGAGGTTGGTGAAATTCTTAGAACCTCGATTGACTTTAGAAACAATGGAACAGAAACAATTCATGATCTGTCATTTGAATTGATTTTAGAAACAGATGATGGAAAACTTCCAATTGATTGGAGCAGGGCAGAATTTGGAGATGGGAAAAAAATAGGTGGAACACTTCGATGGTCAGAAAGCGAGCTGTCTGTTTTGTCAAAACTTAATCCAACAAACGAAGGGGTTATTGATCTGAGCTTGCCAATACTTGATTCCATTACCGGCAAATACGCTGATTCATTTACAATGAGCTTGCAAGCGAAACTTTCAAAAGTGGGATCTGTTTTTAGCGCAAGAACCATTGAAGCAACTCCGATTGATATTTCATTAAACTCAGATCTTCGACTCACAACACAAGCCAGATACTATAATGGAAATGGTGAACCTTTCGGTTCAGGGCCACTTCCTCCTCAAGTATCTCAAACCACAACATACCGAGTACTTTGGAATCTTCACAACTCTTTGCATGATCTTGATAATGTGAAGGTTACAACACAACTTCCAAAAGATGTGTCATTTACCGAGCAAACCGGAGTTGATGTTGGTGAAATAAAATACAATTCAACAACCAGACAAGTCAGTTGGCGGATTCCAAAGCTCTCAGCAAATGTCAATCGCGCTCAAGCATGGTTTGATGTAGCTGTTACACCAATCACTCCTGATGTTGGAACATTTATAAAACTTACCAACATCACAACTGTTGAAGCAGATGACACAGTAACAGAAGACAGGATTAGTCAATCAAAAGAAATCCAAACCACGCAACTAAAAGGGGATGAATATGCTGCTGGTAAAGGAGTGGTGCTTGATTAGACGTTGAAAATTCTCCCCCTTTTCAAGAAATACTAACCACCCCTAACCCCTCCTTGAAAAGGAGGGGAACTATGCAGATCGAACGTCCCCTTTTCAAGGGGGAGTTAGAGGGGGTTAGCATTTTGTAAGCATGTCGAACGTCCCCCTTTTCAAGGGGGACCACAGGGGGTTAGAATTTCTGTATGTACAATGAATTATTTAACAAAAAGAATAAAAAGGCTTTTAGACAAAAATTACGAACCGATCCAACAGCAGCAGAAAAACAGTTGTGGTTACTTTTGCAAAGCAGGCAAATAGAAGGATTTAAATTTCGACGTCAGCATGGAATCGGAAAGTATATTGTCGATTTCTACTGCCCAAAAGCAAATCTTATTATTGAAATCGACGGTGATTCACATTTTGAACCAGGAGCACGGAAAAAGGATGCAAAACGAGAACAATATTTAAAAGATAATAATTTTCAGATTTTACGTTTTACTGACAATGATATTTTCAATTCAATTGAAGATGTAATTGAAATAATTCGATCTAATTTATTCTAACCACCCCTAACCCCTCCTTGAAAAGGAGGGGGCCTACAGAAAACATTTCGAAGACTGTCTCCCTTTTCAAAGGGGACAATCAACCCAAGGCTTCAGGCCCAAACCGAGTCCGGCTAGTCTGGGCTTTTTGTAATAGAAAAGCCCGAGGCCAAGAGATGGGGGTGAGCCGTCTCTTGTGCCCCGGGCCGTTGGGACCAGGTCCCGAGCGCCTAGAGGTAGGCGACGAGGCCGGTCTCGCGCAGGTCGTTGGTAGCACCGCCGTGGATGATCTCCGGCCGGTTCGCGCCGCACAGCTTGGCCACCGCGTCGGGTCGGTTCGCGCCGATCTTGAGCGCGAGCGAGTCGTCCGTCTTGCTGCGGAAGGTCATCGAAACCGCCACTGCGTCGGGTCGGCTCCAGAGCATGAGCGCCACCGCGTCGGGCTCGCAGGTGCCGTCCTCGGTGTAGATGTCGCAGGTGAGCTGGCCGTCGATGGGCAGCTGACCGTTGGTGCTGAGGAACATGTCCTCGGTGTCGGGTGTCTCGGTCTGCCCGAAGAAGATCGGCACCGCAGCGTCGGAACCGTCGGCGCTGACGATGTCGGACGGGATGGCGTAGATCACGAAGAGTGCTGCGAGCGCGGTGAGGCCGAAGCCTAACAAGAATCGATTTCGCATCGTTTCTCTCCTTCTGCCCAATCTGGGCATCCAGTGTTTACCCAGCCTTAGCGATGCGATGCCAAGGGAAGAGCGTTAGGACAATATTTAGTATACAAAAAAAATACAATGGCGGCTAGCCATTGAGTTAAACAGCTAGATAATTTATGTTAAATGTGATAACCTAAAGATGAACCAATTTTAAATATGAAATTCATTTCAACAAAGGAGCTGCGTTCTACATTACCCCAAATACGAAAAAAGCTCGCCCAAGGTGAGGAATTTTTGTTAATTCATCAGAGTAGGCCAATTGCCAAACTTACACCAACTGAAAACCTCCAGAATGAAGCCACTGATGAAGAAATTGAGCAGGCAGCTATTCAGGATATGGGTGATGATTATCTAACAAAAGAAGAGGTTGATTACTATCTTTCCTTAGACGAATATGAAGCAGGGTGAACTTTACATGGTAAAATTTGATCCAAGCGTAGGGCATGAATATAAAAAAACACGTCCAGCAATCGTGATTCAATCTGAAAAAATTTCAAACATTTCTTCTTTGGTTACAGTTATGCCAATTTCATCAAAAATTGAAACCTGGCAGGATCCAGAAATCATGATTCACAAAGATAGAAAAAATCGCCTTATGGGTGATTCTGTGATAAAGGTTCGACAAATTTCTTCATTTGATAAAAGTCGATTTGTCAAAAAAATTGGTGAAGCAAACAGTCCTGTGCTTCGCAAAGTAAGAGGATGTCTTCGTAAACATTTTCTTTTTTAATTGATTTAAAATCAAATCACCGTCGATAAATCTTTCGCGCAAGCTTATACAATTTATAAACAAACGGCTTTGATACAAAATCAAATGTCCCAGGTGATGAAACCTCTTCACCACCAAAACCTTTTTTAAATCTGGTAATCCCAGCCCATTTGTGATGCTTTTGGTTTTCAGGAGCAATCCCCCACCAATCATACGTTCCTATCCCTTTTGACTTGGCATCCACCATAAGGTCCCAATGTAAAATATACGGAGCCATTAATTTTCTGTGCTCAGGTGAAGAGGCTCCGTGCAAATAAGTTCTAACTCCATCAAAATCAATCATCAAATTTGCAGCTACAATCCGGTCTTCGTATTTTGCAGTTGCCAAAAACGCAACCTTTGTCATGGCCTCATAATAGGATTTTGAATGCAAACTAAAATTTCCATGCTTTGCAGTTGCTTCAAACAAAGGCCAAACAGAATCAATTGAATCAACCCCCATACAGACCTGAACATCTTTGCGCTCAGCCAAACCAATGTTATAGCGCGTTTTGTGATGCATGTTCTCAAGTAGTGTTGTTTCAGGTTTTGTTAAATCTGTAATCAACGTATGGGCCGGCTGAACATCAATTGTTTTTTTGGCTTTCAAATTCTCTGGCAATTGTTCTGGTTCAAATCTTAAAAAGGTCGGATTCTTTCTCTCAGAAAGCAAAGTGTCCAAAACTTCTTCGAATTGTTCCTGATTTTTTACAATCAAACCTTTTGGAATATAAAGATAAGATCCAAACAATGAAATATTTTTTTCAACCATCATGGCAACCGCGACCCATTCATTATTTTCTTCAACTACAACGCGCTCAACTTTTTCATTAACTGATTTCTGAAACTCGCCCCACTTCCATGAATGCAAAAACCGACCCGATCTAGGGCCGTATTGATTTACAAATTGATTCCATTCATTTTTTTTCTGCTCGGATGCGTTTTGCATTATCTTCATACTGCTTCTGATAAAAATTTTGTTCTGGTTTGGTAAAATTATTCAATGCAATCAAAATATCAACAACCAAAAAAATGGCAATACTGGCACCTGAAATATATAAAGTTGAAATTACATCTGGCCCTCGCACCAACATCAAAAGAGCCAAATTAATAAACACTACCAACAAAAATGCAGCCCATGTGTATGGTGATATTGGTGAAGCCAAACGATTAATAAGTTCTTGTCTATGAAAAGCTAGTTCTCTGGTTACAGTAAGTAATTCTGAAAAAAGAAGCTTGTCTCGATCTGTTTTTGGCGAAAACTCATAAATCTCATGAGTTACAACTCTAAAATATTTGTGAGATTTTTTATAAGAAAGAAAATCTTCCTTGGAAACCTCTATTAAGTAAACTAAAATGGCTTCTTTTATTTCTTTTTTCCAAGAACGCGTTGCACTCATGTTCTCAACAAGGTGAGCGATGCGACGCATTCGAGAAAGTTCAAGCGAGATACTTAACTCAAGTGAATTATTTCTGGCCATTGTCCGATTAATAAGAAAACTGGCCAGAAAAATAAAAACAATCATGCCAATCAGCGGATTGCTAATTCCAGGAGCAATAACCTCAGGCATGACAGGGCTTAACTGACCAATCAAAATACCCATCAGAATAATTATTAAAAGACGGAAAATATGAACCGTTGTAAATTTATGCGACATAATTATCTTGCAAGGCGCTTTAACGCGCTGCGAATTAAATCTTCAGTTGATTCTTCTTCTAGATCTAAAAGAGCCTGCTCAGCATCACGTCTGGAATAACCAAGCCCAACAAGCGCCTCTATTGCATCACGATCCAGTGACATAAGTTCTGGCTCATCTGCCAAAACCCCTTTAAGCTCCAATATAATTTTTTGCGCAGTCTTTTTCCCAATACCCGGAACGTCTGTTAAAAAAGTAAGGCTCCCGGACATAATGTTAGATTTAACATCATGAATGGATCCTACAAAAACAATCTTTTGTGCGCTTTTTGGACCCACTCCTGAAACAGCAACTAATTTCCAAAATAATTCCAAAGCATCAACTGAAGTAAAACCAAACAACTCTCGTTCAGAATCTCTGATTACTTCATGGGTAAAAAATTTCACTTCATCACGAAACTGATGAGCAACATCTTCTGGCAAAATAATTTTATATCCAACACCATCTCGCTCTACAATCAAAAATCCAACTCCATGGTACTCAACTGTTCCACTAATACTTGCAATCATAAACTACTCTCCTTTTACAAATGATTTCTTGTAGAACCTTCCAGCTCGATCTTCAATCTCCTTACTTGCCCCTTTATCCAGCGCTGGCATTTTGGATTTGCCCAGAATTGCTCCTTGTATCTGTTGCAAAAGCTTTCCAAACTTTGGGCCAGGGTTCATTCCAAGAAGTTTCATAATTGCTGAACCATCAAGACCAACTTCACGAAACAACCGATTTTGTGCCTGCTGTTTTGCTAGCTCCCATTTTGATTCTTTTTGTGTACGCCTACTTGGATCAAAATCATGCTCTGACTTTAAAAAATTTCCAAGAAGCGACGCGTCATGCCAATACCCGTGCGGGCCAAGATGTCTTGATCCGCAAACAGCATCAAGAAACAAAATCCCTTGAGCCAAATCAATAAAGTCATCACTATCAAAACCTCGCTTGTTTGCAATGTGGAAATAACGTTCCATCTTTTTTGCATCTGCAACTTGAAAATCTTTAATCATCCCCATGTGGTGCGTGATGAGATCTTCTAAAATAGCTCGACTACGATCTGTGAGTTGATGTGCCTCACACAGTCGATCAAAAAGCTGAGAGTAAACCGGGGTATGAATAATTCGCGCATGACCAGGATAATGCACTTCAATATTGTAAGTTAGAAAAAAGTTAGCTTGCAATTCTTGTGCGGAATCATTTGGATGTTGCTGCTCAAACTGTTCAAAAAGTTTTAGATAACTATCTCGATCTTTTGACACTTGATCATGAGCATGTTGTTTGTGAGATTTAACAAAACCATGCTTTTCACCACGCGATCCTTTTTTTGAATCAAAACGAACTGATGTCCATTTTCCAATATCATGGCACAAAGCATACACCTCAAAAATAGAAACATTTTCTTTGATTGTTTCTTCAAGCTCTTCGATTTCTCCTTCATGCCCTTTCATCTGACGAAATTCCTCAATATCACTCAAGTGCATTTTCTCATCAATAAGCGCGTAAAGACACATGAGCATCAAGTGAAGATGGTCACCTAAAAACGGCCCTTCAGCATGATAACGAACATCTTGCGGAGTTCTGAGCGACTCAGCAATAAGTGGTTCAGCATTGGCAGCACCTTTAAGATGAGCCTCTGCATGCTTAAAAAGTTTTTTATCAGTCTGAATTCGCACGATCATTTGATCAAGAAATTCTGTCTCGCCTCTTAAATGTGTTGATTTGCTTCGCCACATATCTTTTTATTTTACACGATATCATCGCGATTCTAAAAATCACGCAAGAATGCCTAGCTGCTTATAAATCATACGATCAGCATCGCTTGTCATTTTTTGAACAGATTGCAAACCGTTTATGATCTCGTGTGCATGTTGCTTTAATGGAAGCACATGCTCGCGATGGGCCGGAGCTGCAACTGACCAATGATACTCAGTATCGTAATCCGGCTGACGCTGAAGTCTGCGAGCCAAGGCAACATCTTCTGGAACCTCAAGCCATAAACGAAGATCAAACATGTTCCGTGTTGGTTCGTGTGAAAACAATTGCAAACCTTCAACAAAAATAACCGGTGCGGGTTGATAAAGAACAGTTCCTACTCGATCGTTTACAGCGCGATTATAAACTGGCAAAAGAATGTCATGACCGTTGCGCAGATCGGAAAGCGCTTCATGCATCTCTTCTAAATATAAACTCTCTGGTAAATCCCAATGTGGCCTGCCATCAGGCAGCTTTGGACAATCAGCTGTTGTTTTGTAATAAGCATCAAATCGAAAACGTTTAACTCCGCCCTGTGCCTCAAGATGATCAGCCAGAGTTGATTTCCCAGCTCCTGAAATACCTGAGAGTCCAATAAAAAAAGGTTTCATATTGGAGTCAGTGTAGCTGCTCAAAACAGATTGGACAAGCAAAAGCAAAGCAGGCCCCTGAGTTGGAGCCTGCTGAGTAAGAGGTTGATGTAAGTCACGGAAGCGGGATGCTGAGCTTTGCCGTGAAGGCGAGCGCGTTCGCCCCCACTTTGAAGTTGCGCGCTACCGAGACTGGGAACGACAGGTTCACCCCGTTGCCGGTCAGAATGAGCGGGGCCACTGAGACACCGAGCAGGTGCCCAGGATCCGAATCGCTCTCATAGTCCGGAATCAGCTTGTAGAGCACTGACGCACCAAGCGCCAAGTGATCCGTCAGCTTCTTGCTCGGACCTGAGATCAGTCCGAATGCCGGAGCAAACTGGCCCATCGAAGTTGAGACCCCGAGCTCGTTGTAGTACGCCCAACCGTTACCGATCGGGAGCAGAACGCCGAATCCGTGACCCACTGATGGGGCCAGACCGTCACCGTTCTCGAGCGAAACCGGGTAGGTCATGGCCGCGGCGGTGACATGATAGCTCGGCTCTGCCTGAGCAATGCTCGAGCTGGTTGCTGCGAAGATGGCACCGATCGCCAGGAGGGTGATGAGCAGATTTCGCATTGTCCTTCCTTTTTCCCTGGTTCGTTTTGTTGATCAAAAGACCTTTCGATCGTCTGATAGCTGCATACTATCATATTTTTTTGTATTTGTCAACCGATTCTGTACTAACTTTAGTCAAATTATCATCATTCTTTCCTAGATGATCTAGTGAAACTCCACCGGCAGAGCCGGTGGCGTCAGGAAAGCCCCTGAAAGGGGC
>CAYNRK010000014.1:0-14819 GCA_964399675.1 uncultured Gammaproteobacteria bacterium
GTATTAGAAAACGGGGAGCTCGGACAAGTGTCCAAATTCCCCGTCAGGTTGCCGGCGGTCTTGGAACCGCTAGCTAGTCGTCAGCGCGCTCGACCCTTGGCTCGGCCGCTGGAACGAATTCGAGTACAGGAATGGTTGTGCTGAACTCCACTCTGTGACTGAACACTGCGAAGAGTTCCTTGCGCCCGGTGTAAGACACGCTCACCAGATGGTAGAACGTGACAACCCGCCGACCACCGAACTCGTACTTCACACGCTTGACCCAGCCGGCACGGAAGCCGCCGTGAACCATCCAGGCCTTTTCGTGCGCGCGATCCTCTTCGTAGATCTTGTCTCTTGGAACCACCATTTCCACGTCCGGCATTGCAAGCATGCCTTCGTCTTGCTGCCAGTAGTCCCCGGACTCCATCCAGCCACGCGCACCCTTTTTTCCACGCGGGTCGTAGTACGCGTGAAAAGGCGTTACGCAACCAACAAGCAGATCGCACTGGGACTTGGGCTCGAACCGATTCCTCATGAGCTCGCTCTTGTCGGTGCTAACCCATCCCCACAGCTCTACCCATTCGGGTCTGTCAACTCTGGCTTCGTGACGAGCGACCTTGTTGATGATCAGCCAGACCTTGATGTTCTGACCGATCTCGTAGCCGTAGTCGGTTCTGTGACCAGCAGCGTACAGGGGGCTTTCTTCACCAGACCTACTCGTATGCACAGCCTCGACCGCAATACGAGGGACCCTGAGCACCATCTCAATGACACCCGCATCACCGGGATCCAAGATGTTCAGAGACTTGACTCCAGGACCACTCACAATGGTCATTCTGAAGTCTCCGCTCTTGAACGGGTCGGTTCCATGACAACTGCCCGGTTGTCTTCCAATAGTAGCCATGACGGTCTACCCTTTTGTAATTATGCCTGAATATGCGCAGGCACCACACGTTCTCCGCATGACGCAGGAGACAAAAAAGATATCATAAAACCCGCCTTTTGTCAATGCACCTGATCCAAAAAGCGGGGTTTTTTAATTTTTAAAATCAATTTATTCTTCAACAATTTTACCTCGATCAAATTTAATACTTTGAATATCAAACCCTTCTCCCCCATCCGTTGGTTCAGCAAGTGCATCCATAAATTCATCTTCATGACTAATAATAATAAAAGTGGTGTCTGGTCTTTGCCTTTTTTCATCAATCAAAATTTGCAAAACCTCAGCACGTGTCTGCTTATCAAGACCGCTGGACACTTCATCCAAAAAAACAATTCCTCCGTTTTCTTGTGAACGAATTTTTAAAAGCACGCGAGCAAGCCCAATACGAGTGCTTTCTCCACCTGAAAGTCCTCGAATGGAACTTTCCAAATCAAGTTGTCCTGACTTTGAAAAGCGTTCTGTTAACTCAAGATCGTCTAAAACTTGAACCATTGAATCATCATCAACCCCAAGATTTCCAAATTCCAAATTTTCTCTTAAATTTCCACTTTCAAAAATATACGGTTGCTGAGATAAATACGCCATGTTTCTATACAGCGACTCATCTCCTGTTTTTTTAATCTGATCAACCGGATGATCACCAATCCGCACTTCACCGCCGGTTGAATGATAATAACCAGATAATAACCGCGTCATTGTTGTTTTTCCATGACCACTTCTACCTTCGAGCCGCACAACACTTCCCACTGGAATCTGAAAGCTCACATCATCAATTATTTTCTCTCCATCAATTTCAAGTGAAACATTTTCAACATCAATGGCAAAATTATCCAATTCTGAAACCCCTGTACGCCTTTCATCATCCAATACTTCATTTTTTGCATACCCATTAAACACCTCTTCCATTTCAACAATTGCGCCAAGGCTTTCCAACAGCCTGTTGTTTTCCCAAATAATTTGATCAAAGTTGCGTCTAAATAATCCTGAATAAACAAGTGCTGTTACAATCTTTCCGGCTTCCATAACACCTGTTTCACGAAGCGCAACACCTGCGGCAATTATACCGGCAGTAACACCAGGACTTAACATGTGACCCATTTTAAAATCCAAATCAGCCCGTGCTGCAACTCGTTTGTGTGTTAGCACATTCTTCTCTGCACCCAAATCTTTTAACCGCTCTGCCATTGAGTCACGCATATCACTCAAAACAATATCTTGGTGCGCATTAACCTGCTGCTCAACTGCCAAAGCCACATCTGATTCGTTCCTGTATGTTTCTTTGATAACAGGTTCAAGTTTTCTTTGAGTTCGTTTTGCAACAGCCATTGCAATCGGAGCGCTGGCAAGACTAATAAGTCCCAATCTCCAATCGTGAAACATCATCATTCCAAGACCCGTTGCTGTTCCAACAGTAGCCGGAACATGTGTTTTTGCAACAGCTGATAATGTTTCGCGAAAAGCAGATTGAGATCGAGCAACTGCAGCAAGTAAACGCCCGCGATCTTCCCGACGCGCCATTTTCTCACCTGGCTGAAAAACCAAATCTTTTGCAAGCCGCTCATTTAATCCACCATCTTTTTCTGAAACCTCATTAAGCAGGGTATCAAATTCAATTGAAAGCTTTCTTTTTACCCAACCAGACGCAGCCTGAATGCTCAAATAACCCATTCCAAAAACAGCCGCAGCTTTTGCAGTAGGACTGTCCATTGTCATACCAACAAGCATTGGAGCAACACCTTCGGCCATTCCAGCAGCAGCCATTCCAGCAGCCAATTTTAAATACTTTGTTTTTTCACCAGCTGACAAATATTGATCCCAAACAGCTTGCATGATTGCAATTTTTTTCATCTGCCCCTCTTCACCTTCTGGACTAAGCTCTTGCAATTCCTCATCCCCGGAAATTACAACAAGATTTTCAATTTGTTCGTGTGTGAATCCAAATTTCTCATACTTACGAATCATTTCTGTTTTAATAAAACCCGCTTGTTCTGCTTCTGGTTTTCTTTGCGCACGTTCTTTAATTTCAGCAAGAATCGACTGAAAGCCTTCAATATTTTTAAACGTATTCATCTGATCAGCCCAAAGTTCAAGATTAAACAAATAATCTTGTTCCTCCACTGTCATTGGGCGTTCAACTCTTTCACCGCTTTTTGTTTCATATTCAACAACTCGTCCAACCTCAGGAACGTCTTTAACAAAAATATCAGAAGGCTCGTCTTTATACTGTGCGGTTTTTACGGCCAAATGTTGCAATTTTTCATAAACAGCATTGTCAGCCTCGTCTTTGTAACGATCCTCACGAACACCCGCCTCAATAACCTTAAGAATGTGTTCCAACTCAGCGGTTAGTTGTTTAGGAATTTCTGGAATACCAAAATCCTTCTCCATCAATTGCTCAATGGCCTCTTGTTGTTGATCAATTGCTTCGCGAAGATCATCTGGCAAAAACTCTTGCAGCTCCACATTCTCTGGGTGCTCGTAATGCTCTTGTGCTTTTTGTTCAAGCTGTTCAGGTCTTTGCGAAAGATCTTCGCCTCTTGGTCTGAAAATTTCAGTCATAAATAACAACAAATTTCATTAACACCATTATACTAAAAATTGCAGGCCCTAAACAGATATGGCAATGGGGTCAGGTCCGGATACGGGATTAATCCCGTATCCGGACCTGACCCCAAGATACGGATCTGACCCCAAGATACTTTATGATTGACTTTTGATGTAGGTTACGATACAGTACTATCGTAATCAAACAAATATATGTCTGTATCACGTACAACCATTTCATTTAACGAACAAAATTGGAAAGAGGTTGCAAAAACAAAAAATAAAAGTGCCTTTGTAAACGATGCTGTTAAGTTTTTTATTTCCGCAAAAAAAACTCTTAAGTTAAGGGAGGAAGAATTTATCCTTAATGAACTTGCTCATTTTGAAGAAACCGGAGAGTCCTATTCTTTAAGAGAAGCTCTAAAGTAATGTTGGCTTGTGGAAATAAAACTACTTAGACAGCCGTTTAAATTTATTAAGCGAGCCAGAGAACCTCTCAAAAAAAACATTGCAACAGAAATTAAACAAATTGCATTGCAGCCCAAAATTGGAAAGCAACTTACCGGCAAACTAAAACCTCTTCGTTCTCACCGATTTTCACATGCCGGCGTTCACTACCGCATTGCCTATAAAGTCAATGGCAACGTACTTATTATTGTGATTGCCAGCAGAGAAAACTTTTATCGTGATCTTCGGGTCTAATTTCAATTAATCACATGCAAACAAAATGCGTCTGGACAGATAAGAATGTATCCAAAAATATCATCTGTCTCCATGATTATTCGTGATATACTTGGCACTACTTATGCCAAAAAAAATTAGAATCACCAAAGAATTTAGAGAAGCTTTTAATGCAATTGAAAATTCAAACGACAATATCTTTTTAACCGGACGTGCAGGAACTGGAAAATCAACTCTTCTTAAACATTTTCGTAAAAAGACAACCAAAAAACATATTGTACTTGCTCCAACAGGAGTTGCGGCTTTGAATGTAAAAGGTCAAACCATACATTCTTTTTTTGGTTTTCATCCTGCAATTCAACCAAATCTTGTTAAACGAGCTTTCAAAGACAATATCCCTCTTTTCAAAGCAATCGAAACAATCATCATTGACGAGATTTCCATGGTCCGCGCTGATCTTCTGGACTGCGTTGACAAAGCACTACGCCTAAACCGAGGGCGACCAAGGGATCCTTTTGGTGGGGTGCAAATGATTTTCATTGGAGACTTATTCCAACTACCTCCTGTTGTTACTCGCGATGAAGCATATCGCTTTGAAACAGAATACTCATCACCTTACTTTTTCTCTGCAAACTGTATGAGTGGTGTTGAAATTAATATTATTGAACTTAAAAAAATTCATAGACAAAAAGAACAATCATTTATCAATCTACTTGAAAAATTACGCACGCGTTCAATGAATCAAATCGATGTAAACAAATGGAACGAACGCCACGATCCATACTTTGACCCACTAGACGACCCTGGCTTCCTCCACTTGACCACAACAAACAAAATGGCCAAGCAAAGAAACGACCATGAACTAAAGCAGCTCGAGGGAAAAGAATGGAAACTAAAAGCGCACTCAATAGGTGAGCTGCCTGACCGTCGAATGCCTTCTGAGTCAACGATCTTTGTTAAGGAAGGCGCGCGCGTTATGTTCACAACCAATGACCCGGAAAAACGCTGGGTAAACGGAAGCCTTGGCACAATTACTAAGATAACAAAAAGGGGCCTGGAAAAACTGCCAATGCTGGAGGTTGAACTTGAAGATGGAACCAATGTAGACGTTCTACAGCACAAGTGGGAACTATTTGAATACGAACACAATGAAGATGGAGAGCTTGAAGAAGTTGTTGTTGGTTCTTACACTCAATATCCAATCACACTAGCTTGGGCTGTTACAATTCACAAAGGACAAGGCAAAACTTTTGATAAAGTTCTGGTTGATGTTGGTTGGGGCGCGTTTGCGCATGGTCAACTTTATGTTGCACTAAGCCGTTGCACAACTTTTAAAGGTCTTGTTCTTTTAAAGCCTTTCAAAATAAAAGATGTGATTCTTGATCAAGCTGTTATTGATTTTATGAGATAACAAAATTATAATTTTTTCTATGAAATTCAAATCTGACAGATATAGAAAATCTCGAGGTGGATGGTCACGGGTGCTACAACTCTCGTGTGCTAAATGTTCCGCTTTGATTTTGAAATACCAAAAAGATGGACCGGGTATTTTAAAAAGATTATACTTGGACAGAATTGTTGAAGGGAAAATCCCTGCTAAAAATCTTAGTTGCCCATCTTGCAAAGAACTCCTTGGAACGTCTATGATCTACAAAAAAGAAAATCGAAAAGCTATCAGTCTATTCCAAGGGTCTGTTGCGAAAAAAATTGTAAAGTTATGAACGAAAAATTTATGGATAAATCAAAAGCAGAAGGAATGTGTACGCACGGTAACTTTCCTAGTTCATGTAAGACATGCAACAAGACCCAAGATGTTGATGTTTTTGAATTTCATCACGGAGTTTTTGAAGAGGATGCCACTAATAAAAATGGTAACAGAAAAGAAGCAAGTCGCGAAGATCAAGAAAGAACTGATCGACAACTTATGAGACTTAGTGAAATCTTTCAGGATTCGGGTGTTCGTTGGACAATTGATGGAGCAATAAATATTTCATTTGCAGAAGGCGCTTATATTGGAGTGCACAAAGATATTGATATTTCAATTGAAGACAAAGACCTTGAAAAGGCTCAAGAAGCTTTTGAACGAGCTGGATATGGTTTTTTTCTTTCAACAAATGAAGTGGAGAAGGACGGCAGAGAAAAAAGATCATTAAGAAGAGTGGGGGCTACAGAATTTCGAGATACAGGCGGAGATCATACAACAATTGCTGCAATTGATGCAGGTGGCAGAGTGCTTACGGACCAAGAACTCAATTTTATTGATCTACACATCATAAGTCGAAATTCAGATGGTGATCCATTATCAATGGGAGCTATTCTAATGCCACGTGAATGGTTTGAGGCACAAATTGAAACTCATAACGGAAAAGAATACCGATTCTCTCATCCAGCAAAAGTAGCGTACTTCAAGCTTCATGATGAGCGTTCTTATGACGAGTACGATCTTAAAAAATTAGTTGAAACTGGTGAACTAAAACGAGAAGATGCTGATCGAATTAGCGAGATTATTGATCAAGAAATTTCAAGAAGAAACTCAATTGTTGATAAAGTAATAAACGAAGTTGCAGCGAAAACTGACTCAGAATCCTCAGTGGATGAAATCTTTAGAGTTATTGCACAAGTACCTGAAGTTAGAGAAAGTGTTAAAGATTCGCCAGCTCAGGTACAATTTTTTGCAGAAAAATTTGCAGGGGTCGCAGACCGAACGCCGGCAAATCTTCGACTTATTATTGAAATACATTCACCAATAACTGAAACTTCAGATAGATTAAAAAGCAGAGTCGAAAGATTTAAACAACTTTTTTAAGATTGGTGGATTATGAAAAAAATCAAACTAGCATCTGGATCACCAAGACGAAAAGAACTTCTTGAAAAAACAGGCTTATCTTTTGAAATTGTAAAAAATGATTATAAAGAAGACATGACTCTTGAGATGCCACCAACCGAACTTGTAAAATATTTATCTTGCGGAAAAGCAAAATCTGTTAATTGTACTGATGGATCATTGATAATCTCAGCAGACACAATCGTTGTTCATAATAATGAAATTTTGGGAAAACCGCACACAGAAGAACGCGCCATTGAAATGCTCAAACAACTTAATAACACAACACACCAGGTAATGACAGGAATGACAATTTTAGACTCCCAAAGCAATGAGATAATCTCGCACACTGAAATAACTGAGGTGGTTTTTAGAAAAATGACTGATGAAGAAATTCAAAAATATGGAAAAAGTGGTTTGCCTCTTGATAAGGCTGGTGCGTATGGTATCCAGGACCAAGCCGCGTTTTTTATAAAAGAAATTCGAGGTGACTATTACAATGTCATGGGACTTCCCCTTTGCGCACTAAGCCAGCTTCTTAAACAATTCGACATCAACATTTTCTAGCTTAAGAATCCAATACTATTCTTTACGATCGACGATAATAGTATTGGATTCTAGGCAAACAAAAAATCCCCGGTCAAGCCGGGGATTTTTTTATTCCTGTGCAGGGCGAGCAACAGATACTGAGATCTGTCGACCTTCCACAGTGGCACCCTCCATTGCGTCAATGGCTGCTTGTGCCTGTTCATCGTTGGCGAATTCTACGAAGCCAAAACCTCGTGAGCGTCCTGAATCGCGATCTGTGATCACGCGAGCTGAAGTGACTTCACCGTGAGGAGCAAAGAGCTCACCCAACTGTGCGTCATCAACTGCCCAAGGAAGACTGCCAACAAACAACTTGTTTTGCATAACTAAGAGCAAGTGTTCGTGTGAATTAACCGTCTGCTCTCAATTATCAAAACTAAGAGTGACGGCAAAATTTTGCCACAGAACCACAGCCTTGTCAAACCCAAAACAATAAGGGATTAACTAAATTTCTTTTGCCAAAGAGCGAAAGTTTCTGGATAATTTTTAACAACCTCTTCAACAACCGTTGAAAAAGCTTCGATATCATGATCAACATTATACTTCTGTAAAGCCTCATAAATAACTTTTGTGCTTTCTACGCCACCATTAGCATCAAGATCTGCTTGGGCATCCCTGTTGCGCGTCACATCTGTTGGTGGTGGGTAATCATCGCTTTTTCCAATCTGCAAATTCAACTCTTCTGCAACACCCTCGTCATGAAGATCTTGAACAACTTTCGCAACAGTAAATGACCAAGGGGTTTCATATCTTTTCTCTTCACCATTCTCTTCTTTGCTTTGATGATGTAAATAATCGAGATAACCACCAGGTTGAATAAATGCCTGCTCAAGTTTCATTGTGATTCCAAAATCTGGATTCCCGGTTTCGTCACGCAATCTGTCAACCAACCCAGAAAGATATCTTCCTGTATTTTTCGAATCTTCAAGCGCCTCCCCTTCAGTTATAAGTGCGGGCTTTACTAACGAATGAATCAGAATATCAACCCCCTCAGAGGCAAGCACCTGCGCTGCATTTTCAAACTGATCTAAAGAATATCCTTTTAAGATTGCCAATTCCCTAATCAGATTATTGGCACTCTCAAGCCCAATAGCAATTTCAAGTTTTTGATCTGGTCGAAGTTTTGCTTTCAATGCCCTAATCTTTTCCAATGTGACGTACTCAATGCGTGTATCAATCATGACCCGCTCAAATGGCATCTGACCGATTCGTTCAAAAATTTCCAATTGCGCAGCTTCTGGAACTTCAGCATCGTTCAAATATGACCCTGTCATTTCAAAATCCATCCGCTTAAGATCAGCCAAATCTGGATTTGCCCACTCTATCTCTCCGTCGCGTTCAACGGTTTCTAGACCATATTTATCAACAGCAAACTGAAACTGATTCTTAATATTATCCGCTGTTATGTTCTTATCACCTGACCCATGAAACAAACAACAATTTGCACATCTCCCATACTCACACCCTTTTTTTTGACGAAAGCCAAGTTGAAATCTCCGACCACCGCTGGTACTTCCAATCCCCTCCCATATTGGTTCATCTAAATTAACTTTACCCTCATCTTTTGCTGCAACACTCTCAACAAAAGTTGCATCCTCTGCAGCCTTTTGTGCAGCAACTGCTTCACCGTGCGACTCTCTAATCATCTTTTTCTGCCATTCAACATACATCTTATAATTTGTAGCCAGCTCAATTGCCAGTTCATTATAACGCTCAAAGCTCATAACATTCTCTTGACCGTCGAGAAGTTTTCTCACGTCCTGAAGATTGGCTTCATGTTTAACCAAAAGCTGCTCTGTTTTCCCCATTAACTCAGTAAAAGAATCTGGCATTTCAATTCCCCTTGATAATGAAAGCTTTAGCAATGCTGCATGATTTTCTCGAAGCACCTCAACATAACTTACAAACTCATCAACACGCAAAACACCTCCGACCTCAAAATCAAACAAACTATCCGTGCATTTCCCAAGGCCTTCTGCACAACCCTGAACAGCCACCGGCTTAACCGCTGCAATGTTATCAAAAAAATCTTGAACCTGATGTGTTGTCTTGTTAAACAAATCCTCAAGTTCTCGAAGCATTAGTTCAAAACTAATGGTCTCTTTAAAATTTTGCAAATCGCCTGCTTGAACCTCATCAAATCCAGTGAGCTCTGAAAATCTATCATATTGTAAAAGCAATGCGTCATCAAAATCGGCTAGTTCATATAGTTCAAAAAGTCCTGCGATCCTTGCATCATGTATCAACTTAGCTGAGTCAGACAACTTTGTTGCAAAAGCTTTGCCTTGCACTACATCTACACTGTCACCACTAAGAACTGCTTCGATCTCTTCTGCCATTTCACCAAGCTGAAGCCTAATCTCGTCTTCACGAGCTCTTTCTTCCTCAGTTACTTTAATTCTCAAATCTCGCCGCTCAACTGCAATTTCTCCGAGCTCACCACGAATTTCTTCAAGTGTTCTCGGACTTGTTTCATCATGCTCTTTTTCAGGTGCTCTAATTTCTCTAGCCAAAGATTCGGGTTGCTCATTCATAGTTATAATTTTTTGATTTTTTCTTTTAATGCCTCAATGCGTTCTTTGTCACCTTCCTTTTTATGTTTTGTAAAAATTTTTAATAACGTTTTCTTTAATCCATTTAAAAAAACCGACCGACCTTTTCTGGCTTCATTTTTTTCTTTTTCAATTTTTGCCCTTGAATTCAAGGCTTTAACCCTTGATTCTTGATCAAAATCATATTTGGCCATAAACTTCTTCATCCTTGTTTTACTAACATGGCGTAACAAATTTTTTCAATTTGAACAAAAACATTTTTTGCCAAAAGCTTTGGCAAATTCTTCACTAATTTTAGCCACTTTTTAAATTAGACCAACTATCCATTGACACTCTAAAACAATTAAGTTATACTTTGCCTCGTCTTGTGGGGAATCAATCCCTGAGGAGGACAAGATGCGAGGAATTCTGGCAGCACTGATCGCGTGCGGTTTCCTGTTCTGCTCGGCCACGGTGGCAGCCGAGCCCACACCCAAGACCGCGGAGGTCGACTGCAGCCATGCGCGCTGGGTCGATCCGGGCAAGGACTGCGACCACATCGCGGGCATGGGGCTGAAGTACGAAATCGCATGTGCCCACCTGGCCATGCGGATCAACAACGCATGCGGCTACACCACGATCTCCGGTCCGGAAGAACCGAGCCCGGTCGTTGCCAAGGTCGCTGCCGCAACCTCACCGTAGCAGACGAACCGTCTGCTCACTCACCACTCTGACGGACCTTCGGGTCTGTTTTCTTTTACTTCACAAATACTTTCTGTTTTGATATCATTTCGTCGTTGAATCGCACTGTCACAAGCCGAAAGTTCGCTAATTGCTGTAGGCAATATTTTCAAAATGAGATGAAATGATATCTATTTTAAAACAATGCAAGAATAGCTAAAGTTTCAAAATTAAATGAAGTTTTGGTGCGCAGCGAGCACGGAAGTAAGCCATAGGTAAATCCTACGGTGTCGACGCGCGCAGCTGCAAACCAAAAATTCGTTAATTTTGGAACTTTAGCCGTCGTAGCTCAGTTGGTAGAGCGCATCCATGGTAAGGATGAGGTCTCGGGTTCGATTCCCGACGACGGCTCCATATTAAATCAGTTTAGTAAAAAAATAGATATGACTAATCTGATTATTACTGTTTGACATTTTATTAAATTTTGGGTAGAATTTTCTCGTTTTTAGGGTCGGTACCGAAGTGGTCAAACGGGGCAGACTGTAAATCTGCTGGCATCGCCTTCGCAGGTTCGAATCCTGCCCGGCCCACCACGCCACCTTAGCTCAGTTGGTTAGAGCGATAGTTTTGTAAACTATAGGTCCGCGGTTCGAATCCGCGAGGTGGCTCCAACAAATTTAACAAACTGCTATGTCCCAAGACAATCTCATCAAAATGGAATGTTCTGAGTGTAAGAGCATTGGCTACCGCAGTCGAAAAAACAAAAAAACACTCAAAGAGCGCCTTGCACTAAAAAAGTTCTGTAAGCGGTGCAAAACACACACACCTCACAAAGAAACAAAATAAAAACCGAGCTCAGCTCGGTAAAATATCCAGCTATTTGCTGGATGTTTTTTCTATATACTCTTTTTTCATCTTTTCAAACTTTTTTTCAAATCCCTGAATCTTTTTATTCTCAGGATTAACTTCTGTTAACGCAGCAATGCCTTTGCGGGCATCTTTAAGCGAACCTGCCTTTAGTGCTGCTTCAATATAAAAATCAAGATACTTTGGATTCTTCGCGCGCTTTTCAACAGCCTTTCTCAAATGCTCAAGTGCGGTTTTGTAGTCATTGTTTTCCATTGCAAGCTCGGCAAGTGAAACAAACACACTGGCATCATTTGGAGAAATCTTCAAAGCAAACTCAAAAGTCTCTTTAGCCTGATCCAACTGATCATTTTTCAAATACATGTGTCCAAGCCCTTCGTATGCATCAACGTTCTTTGGATTGTGACTAACAATGTCAATATAAATCTTCTCAGCCGGAATAAACTCTTCCTCTTTTTCCAAAGCCTCTGCATCATCAATCAATTTCTTGATCATGTCAGCATCGTACGCATGGTTCCCCTCCTCAGCCGTACGTCTAACTTTTTGATAATACTGCTCAAGCGCGTAGAGTCTTTGCACAGCCCGCCTTCCATACTTGGAAACAGTCTTTACTGCTTTGCCGGATGTTTTTGTAACAGTTCCCAATCGTTGAGCACTCTTTCGTTGAAACTTTTGTAAAATGATTTTTTCTTTAAGTTTTTTCTCTCGTTCTTTGGGAAGAGTTTCAACATCAATAACGCGCAGTTGCGGAATTTTTTTATACAACACCACTGCAATAACGATAACTGACAAGCCAATCAAAATATAAGGGATGAATGACATATTTTATGTTTGCTCCTGACTTTCCAGCACATCAAGAGCTGCTGAAATAACTTCTTTAAACTGATTAAGTTTTACACTTGCTCCCCCAACAAGAACGCCCCCTATTTCTTGTTCTCGCAAAAATCCATATGCATTTTCACCATCCACGCTTCCACCATATAAAACAGAAAGTTGGCCATCAGGGCTTGTTGGAAAAATAGACGACAGCACGTCATTAATAAACGCATGCATTTCAACAATCTCAGCAACGCTTGGAAGATGTGGATTCTTTCCGGAACTAATTGCCCAAATAGGCTCGTAAGCAATAAACAATTTTTGTGATGATTTAAGCCTTACATGATCAAGCGCGGCAATAAGTTGAGATTTAACAACCTCTTGTTGTTTATTGTCATCACGTTGATCTTTTGTTTCACCAACACACACAATGGGAGTTAGCCCATTTGAAAGAGCTTGTAGTGTTTTTTGGTTTACCATTTCATCAGTTTCAAAAAGTTTTTGTCTTCTTTCAGAATGACCAAGAATAACGTGCGTAACAGAAAGCTCGGAAAGCATGCGCGCTGAAATCTCGCCCGTAAGCGCGCCCTTGTCTTCATAACCCATATTCTGCGCACCCAAAGATGCAGAGCTTCTCCCCACAACTTTTCGCACCTCACTAAGAGCCACAAACGACGGACAAATAACTAAATCCGGAATTAACTTTCTCCCACGCAAAGTCAAAAGTGTGCCACGAGCTAACGCCACACTTTCTCTCACCCCTGCATTCATTTTCCAATTTGCAATGATTGTTTTCATAAAAGCCCTGCGTGTTTTAAAAATTCTTGTTTTGTTTTATATGGACCAATTGCCGCAATGCTCATTTGTTTTTCATTAAGAACTTCTTTGGCAACCTGTTTCAAATCCGCGCGCGTTAATGCATCAATCTTTTTAAGATGCGCCTTTGGTGTTTTTAATTTCTTTTGAAACATCTTTTGCCTGGCAAACCATGAGGCTTGCGCGTAAGAATCCTCAAGCTGAATTGAAAGATGGCCTCGCACAAATGTCTTTGCTTCTTTGAGCTCAGAAGCGGTCACACCATTTTTTACAATTGACCGAAGCTCTTTAATAATAATCGTTGTTGCAAGCTTTAGTCTTGATCGATCCAATCCGGCGCGTATTAAGAAATTTCCAACATCATCATATGCGTGATTTGAGGCTCTGACAAAATATGCCAAACCTTTGCGTTCACGAACCTTAACAAACAGCCTTGAACTCATATTGCCACCCAAAATAACAGAAAGCAAATTTAAAGCTGGATTTCGCTTATCATCAACACCAAACGAAGGAAAACCAATAGCAAGCTGAACCTGATTTGTTTTTTTATGTTGAACCTTTATTTTAGAATCATCCAAGGTTTTTTTAACAACAAAAGACTTATAATCCTTTTGCTCACTAGCAGCTTTTCTTTTTCCAAACTTCTTTTCAATCCATGTTTTTGCCTGACGATCAATATTCCCGGCAATAGACAAAACCATGTTAGAAGGCTGATAATAATTTTCATGATATGCAAGAATCTCTTTACGAGACATTTCACGCATTGTCTTTGGTGTGCCGGCAATGTTCCACGAAAGCGTATTGCCGGAAAACATCACTTCCTCAATCATGTCTTCAATGTGTCGCATTGGATTATCCCGGTACATGTTAATCTCTTCAATAACGACTGTGCGTTCACGGTTCAACTCGCGCGCATCAAACTCAGAATGAAAAAGCATGTCTGACAAAATGTCGAGCGCAAGCTCAAGATAGTGCTTATCTACTTTTACGTAATAGCCGGTCACATGCTTGTCAGTGTAAGCGTTAAACTCAGCACCGATTGCATCAAGTGCTCGCGATATGTGTTGCGCTGTTGGCCGTTTTTTTGTTCCCTTAAAAAGAAGATGCTCAATAAAGTGCGAAGCACCGTTAATTTTTTTATACTCATACCGAGAACCAACACGAACTAAAACAAGAACCGTTACGGTCTGTGTTCCTGGTATTGGAGCAAAGAGAACCGGGAGGTTGTTCTTTAAAGTAATTGATTTCATAATTTTCAATTTCATCTTCTGTATGTCATCTCGACTAAGTGAGTCCGGCAGCGCCGGACGAGCGCACGGAGAGATCCCGAATGATGTTTCCTGGTATTCGAGATCCCTCGGCTTCGGCCCGTCTAACAGACCTTTGCTCGGGATGACATGTGATTAGAGAATATGCTCATATTAGCTTATAAATTGATCTGCTTCAAGATTTAATTGTCAATCCCGCCCTTCTCGAAGAGCGGGATAAAAAAGAAAACGCCCCAGGTTTACGAGACCTCGGGCAAGGGAAAAGGGTTAAGACATGA
>CAYNRK010000015.1:0-3251 GCA_964399675.1 uncultured Gammaproteobacteria bacterium
CCGGCAACCTGACGGGGAATTTGGACACTTGTCCGAGCTCCCCGTTTTCTAATACAAAAAATAAAAAACCTCAGCCAAGCTGAGATTTTTTAATGGCAGGGGCTCGTGAGCGAGGCTAGAACTCTTTTTTGTTTTTAGAGGTTGCTACAATTCTTTCTTTATATCTTCCCACGTTACGTCAGAATTTTTTTCTATTTCTTTCAATACATAGTAGAGTGCATGTTTTTCCAGTCCAGACGGAATCGTGATTGTCTTCTGTGTTTCTGGCCAGACGAGCTTGATATGACTTCCTTTTCCTCCAACACGGCTCACTTCGAAACCTAATCTACGCAACACTTTGACCAACTTCTTACGAGGCAAAAATCCGGGCAACTCACTACGCGAAGGCATACTCCTTTTTGCCAACGCGGTGTACTTGTGCTTCTTTTGTGTAGGATGAGGGCACCTCAAACGAAGTCAAAATAGCGTCTATGATTTTTTCTTCCAACTCAGACTCGTTCCTGGAATAGGTTACGATTGAGCCATATTGAAAATTTGTGCTCAACGCCACAATGCTTCCATCATCCTGTTTTTCGAAACGAAAATCAATTGGATCGTAAAGCCTAAAATATCTGTGAAGTTCAACAAGACCACTTGGAACAGAATGTTTACCAAGTAGTTTTTTTACAGCGAAATCTTTTGTTTGTTTGATAATGCTCATAAGTGTTTAGTCTGACTTCTTATCAGATTTCATCGCTTTCGTCAATGATACCATGTGCTCGTCGTAGCCCAAAGGGCGAAGGAGGATGAGGGTTGCACTTTGAAGTAGAATACAAGAAGATAGACTTGACGAACCAGACAGACGCCTTGTAAGGTATTGAATCGAGAAATTCATATTAATTTAATTGTTATTTATGCAGCAAGATACCTTGATGGAGGAAAAAAATGATCAACCGATTCCATTGGTTTCGGAAAAGAATACCAAAAAGGAGATTATGGGGGCTTATCAAGAACTTCTTAAAAGATGCAAAGGCCAAGTGTCTGCAGTTTCTGATAAAAAGGATGAGCAGAAGAGAGCGGAAGAACAGCGCGTTTTAGCAAAAGTCTCAGCGTTTCAAAGAGGTGAGGATGTTGTTTCCTCAATCCATCAAGTCCGAACAGTTGTCCATAAGTCACTTGATGAGATTCAGGACAAACTTGAAAAGCAATTTGACACATTTTCTTCACTCCAGGAGGCTACGCGTATCCAGGAGGCAAAGCTCAAGGAGCTTTATGAAATTGAGGACGCAGCTTATAGTTTACTTGCTTTACTTAAAGGGACTGAGAATCAGAAGAAACAATTTGAATTAGAAAAACAAGAACTTCAAGAGCAACGTAGAAGGGAAGAAGAAGTTTATCAGTATGAGCTCAGTCGCAAGTGTCTTGAGGATGAAGAGGAACACAGGAAGAAGCAGCGAGTGTTTGGTGAGGAGATGCGAGGACGTAAGGAAGAGATTGCGCAACAGGAGAAGGAATGGAGTGAGAAGCAAGCTGAATTTGAAGAGCTAAAGCAAAAAGTCGAGGCATTTCCTGAACGCCTGCAGGTAGAAAAAGACAAATTGCGACAAGAAGTCGAGACACGGCTTAAAGAAGAAGAAGAGACCAAGCTGCTTATTGCGGCAAAAGAGTCAGAAGCGCAAACATCTATTTACAAGTCAAAGCTTCAAAATCTTGAAACCATTATTGATGATCAGCGACAACAAATCATTGGACTGCAACAACAGCTTCAGATGGCCTTGAAACAAGTTCAAGAGGTTACACTCAAAACCATAGAAGGCACATCCAATCAACGCACCCTGCAAGCAGTCAACAAAATCGCCATGCAACAAGCACAAGGTGGTGATCGTGACAAAACAGCACAGTAATCGTAACAAGGGCCAGGTCGTTAATCGTAGCATTTGAACATATCACAAAACCACCAGCTTGAGCTGGTGGTTTTGTGACCAAGTTAGAACTACTTTGATCCGTATTTAATCTCGAAAATCTTTTTTACAATCAGCCTTACGTCTTTTAAGTACTTTTTCTTTTGTGTGGCCAGTGCTTTCAAGAATAATAGTTTTTCAAGTGAAATGATCTTACAATGTTTTTTATTTATAGCTTTTTCAGATGAGAAGTCATAATCGTAACCACAGATATTATCCCAAATTTCAAATTCCCTAATGAGAATTCCATGGTCTCCATACAAATCAACGTATACCGGTTTCTTTTTATAACTCTGGCGATTTTTACCCTTCAACTGTTTCATTCCTTCTTTTTGAAATTTGGTTTTAAGTTTTTTATGATCAGTCTTTGACAAAATAAAATCAACGTCTTTCCCAGACTTTCTTAATCCATAAAACTCCATTGCCAAACCACCAATCAGTAATGGTTTGTGTTTAAATTTAACACCAAGCTCTTGTTCTAAATTTGGTAACTTGATTGATTTCATATGTTCATTGTATCAAAAAGTTAGATTCGCTGCTGCCTCAACAAAAAATCTCCACTTGATCTCGTGGAGAAATTTTGGCAGGGGTATTGTGAATAGTTCAAAATCTTTATGTTTGGTGGCTATGTCAAACGAGCTTCACAAGGTGAGTTTAATCTGGTTGAATGTTGAATTGTCTGTAACAATGAAACAAATCTTCAGCCACAGCCTTTGAGAGTGGATTGTAATATGACACATCATAACCACATGAAATTGGTAGCAATAAAACATTATGCTTCAATATTGGACCCGACGACCACTTGGATATTATCTTGCCTTCGCCTTCTGCGACAACCCCAGCATGTGTCAGTTCACCATTATCTTTGTAGAGAATAATGTCCCCGAACCTTGGGCTTCGGTCAATTACCTTCCTAAGTTCTCCTTTGGATAGTAGTTTCTTGACGAATAGACTATAGATAAATCCATCTTGACTAGTCATGTAAAAATCAGAAAGTTCGTGTAATCCGAGTGCGTAAGCGTAACAATTGAATTGCCACTTTTCTCCAGGTGGAGATTCTATTACTTTTATCTCTTCGGGCAAGAGTTCGCTAACGGATTGAAATTTGTCAGGATTATGCCATTCTGGTTTTTTGCAAATTTCTTCCAACTCTTTTCTTGTATCAGTATCCATGCTTATTTTTATTCGATAGATTAAATATAAATTTTGGTGCTAGACAAACATACAGTATCTATACCATATGGAGTTTGTGGAATTGGCAGGGGCTCGTGAGCGGGGTTAGAACCCTAATTACAGAGGACACAATGGCGA
>CAYNRK010000016.1:0-2611 GCA_964399675.1 uncultured Gammaproteobacteria bacterium
CAGACGGTAGAACGGTATTTGGAGTTTCGTTGCCGAAACCGATATCCATATCTAGTACCCCGTCTCAGAAGTTCTGTCCGTAATTTTGGCAATTCATCTTTGTGTTGTCATGCCGACTGGGCTCCGGCGACGTACTCAAGCACAATCTCGCGCAGCAGATCGGACATGGTATACAGCGCCTTCTCGGCCTTCTCCCTCTGAGACTCCTTGGGATCGGCGATGATGATGCGGTAAATATAGTTCTGTTTTTCGATTACGAGATCGTGCAAGTGCTGCCAGTCCGCCATATCGACGCAGGTGCGGTACTCCCGGGCGATGTTTGCCATGAGCTGAAATTGTTTCGTGAGGAATCGGATCTCCATCTGTGAATTCTCCATGTGCAGAAGTCTCATGAAGCGACGAACCGCTTTGCCATGCAGCCCTTCTCCACGGTAGGTCCACGAAAACGGATGAGCGAGATGCTCGCTCCATGTGTGTGCAAAGTCCTCGATGCTCCCGATCAACGCCTCTCGCGATTCAAACGATCCGTCTTTGAGGCATTTATTTGCAAGAATGCCAAACCAGATCTCCACCATGTTGAGCCACGAGCCGTGGAAAGGGGTGAAGTGTACGGCAATCCGTTTGCCCGTTGATTGTAGCCACACTCGCCGCTCCGCCCCGGTTTTCAAAGGCTGGTATTCTACACCACTGAGTTTGGCGACGGTGGCACAGAACACATCGTTGAAATGGGTGCTGAGGTTGTCACAGATGTAATGAAGCGCGACATCGTCGGGCTGCAACTCAACATGTTCGATGAACACATTGCTCAACGTCGCGGTGGTGTGGTCATCGGTGCAGCGACAAAAGACATCTCCTGTTGAGGGTTCGAGGAACGCCATGACATCGGTGGTGCCGTGCCGTCGGTATTGGAACTCTTTGGCGAGGGGATGCCCGATGATCGGCGGGAGGCTCGGCGCCAATCGCTCGATCGCCTGGATTCCGGTGCATTCATCAAAGCAGAACAGGTGCTTCGGAGGGTCGAGGTACAAACCAATAAGGTGGTCCATCTTCGAGAAAAACTCCGGATCGGTGATCTGCAGGAAATACTTTCTGACATGAGGCCTCAGTGCGTGTTTGGCGAGCACACGAGCAATCGCTGAACGGCTCATTGCGGATCCGATTACCTCCGGATGGACGGCGAAGTGCCGCTCCGCCTCCCTGAGCGTCCACCTCGTGCACCCCGGTAAGGCAGGGGTCTGACAGAAGAACGCGATTGTCTTCAGCTGTGCCTCTTCGCCAAACATTGCGGGGCGACCGCTACGAGACCGATCGGTGATGGGTTCTCCTCTCCCCACGCGCACTACCCATCTGCCCACCGTTCGTAGATGACATTCGGTGAACCAAGCGATCCGACGCGGATGGATCATTGCACGGTGAAGCATGGCGATCTCTCCCCTTCGCTCGATCCTCGGGGTTGCCGGCACTTTCCGACCCTTCGCTATTGCATCGGTGAGCCATCCCGCACCCTCGCGTTTCATGTCCTGAACAATCTCACGGAGTTTTTTTTAAACCCGAGAGAAGATCCGGCAACGATTCTTTGATCCTCGATAGACCCAGCTTGCTCAGCTGGTCACGAATGGTGCGCTCGGATAGACGCAACTTGCAGCGCTTTATCAGATGCTCTGAGATCGATTTACCCGAGGTTCGTCCCTCGGCCACGATGTCCAACACAAACTGCTGAATCAGTTCGGCTTTCACCTCCGCGGTGAATCGGTGCTCTTGTTTTTGCCCTTCGCGCTTGTCGATCAATCCTCGTATGTCCTCCCGCTCCAATGTCCGGGCAAGATTCAACGTATGGACGGTGGACAGACCAAGAACCTCCGAGACATCTCGTGTACTCACGAGCCCGTTCCCCAGCAGCGTCAACAGCACCACCCGCGACTGAAGGTGGTTCTTTCGAGGAATCTGAAGCCTGCCCGTGCCTTCGAAGTCAACATTCACCCCCTGCTCTTGCCGCGCCACCGTTACGTTGAACCCCTTCGTCTGCGGCGGTAAAAAGGTCGATGAGCGTTTTCTGCGATCCTCAAAAGCGGGAACACCGCCGTGCAATACCGCTCGAACAATCGATCGGACTGTCCCTGCGGGGCTGCCCGTCAGCTCAGCGATCGAACTGCGTTCGATACCCAGCAGATATAATGCGAAGCAAAGGATACGATAAACAACTCTCTCACCCAGGATCTTTTGCGCTTGCCTGACGCGTTGCTGTTGTAGCACAGACGAGAACGGAGCAGATCGGCAGTCTATCATTGCGGATTCTCCTTGTATTTAATCCGCCTATATCGCGGCACCGTCCTCGAAGAGTAAGAATTACCGCCCTTCTTGGACGCAGACCGCTTAATAGGCCGAATCTGTGGTCATTGTACCACAAGCGTGGACTATTTACAAGGCATAAAGATAAGTTATATATTGCCGTTAGGAAAGACAGAACTTCTGAGACGGGGTACTAGTCGTTATCGATTTTTCTTTTCATCGGCGTGGTCGCTCTCAAGAATCCACAAAAAAGAACGATGACACCCAAAAACTCCGTGATATACAGCGCGTTTGGAACGCCCATTCGACTGAACGTTCCGCC